>JBBSFW010000068.1:0-20178 GCA_038254805.1 Terriglobales bacterium | reverse complement strand
GTAACTTACAAATTTGGAGGCATCGCGCGCGTTGAGCTGCACGACCTCACTGGTCCGTTGCAGTTGTTTGGAGTTACATTCGAGCCGATTGTAGTCCTTCATGGCGACCTTGAAATATACGGATATAAGGTTGGGAAAGTGGCCTACCTTACCGACTTCAGTGAGATTCCTGAGCAATCGATGGAGAAACTTCAGGGACTTGACATACTTTTTCTCGACGCTTTGCGGCGCAATCCTCACCCCACCCATTCGACCCTGGAAAATTCGTTGCGCATCGCGAAGTTGCTCAAGCCGCGGCAGGCTTTCTTCACTCATATCGCGCACGACCTGGCCCACCAGCCCACCAATGATTCGCTCCCCGAGAACGTTCAACTGGCCTATGACGGGCTGCGCCTCGATTTTGAGATCTGAGTCGGGAGAAGCACAGCCTCAACTTCTATGAAAATTTATCGTTCCTTTGACGAGATTCCTCAAGACTTTGCCGCCTCTGTACTGAGCGTGGGCAATTTCGACGGGGTTCACCTTGCCCACCAGCAGGTGCTGCAAGAGGTCGTCTCCAGTGCACGAGATCTCGGGGCAAAGTCTCTCGCGGTCACCTTCGAGCCTCACCCGCTGCGAGTTTTGCGGCCTGATATTGGATTGAAGCTTCTCTCCCCCTTGCCCGAAAAACTGCGACTTTTGCAGGAAACCGGCCTCGACGCGGTCCTGGTAATTCCTTTCGATAAAGAATTCTCGTTGCTCACTCCTGAAGAATTCGCAGTCGGCATCCTTCGCCGCAAATTGAATGCCATGGAAGTGCATGTCGGCGAAAACTTTCGCTTTGGCCGCAATGCTTCCGGAAATGTGAAGCTATTGCTCTCCCTGGCAGCCGCCGCAGGCTTCCGCGTGATCGTCGATCCCGAAATGCACTTCCGCGGCGAGATTGTTTCCAGCAGCCGGATACGCAAGCTCCTGCAGGCTGGAAATGTAAGCCGCGCCCGGCATCTCCTGGGACGCCCCTTCTATATCGCGGGCCAAACCGAAGCGGGCGCCGGCGTGGGACGCATTCAGACGGTGCCCACCCTAAATCTCGGGGCCTATCCGGAGTTACTCCCTGAAAACGGCGTGTACATCACCGCCGCGAAGATCGGCGCCGATTGTTTTCACTCTGTAACCAATGTTGGGGTCCGCCCCACGTTCGCAAACCGTGGCATGGGCGTCGAAACCCACCTGCTCGAGTTTCCTCCTCACGAAATTCCTGCCGGCACCAGTGTTGAATTGCTTTTCTTCCGCCGCCTCCGTCCGGAAATTAAATTCGCATCGGTGGACGCGCTGCGCCACCAAATCGACCACGACGTCGCTCGCGCGCGGCGCTGGGTCAGGCTGCAATCCCGCCCGAGTTAGCGCTTCCGGCGCGCACACTTTGTCTCCCGCGCAATAAGGTGTAAACTTCGTAAGCTGTACCACTCCACTCTCAGACCATCTGCTTGCTGCTGACCGTGTCATAAACCCGTAATTTTCCGGGCTGCACATTCAAGAACGGGCAATTCTATGTCGAGCACCAAACCTCGCGGCTTCGTAACCATTACCCTCCATTCCCATCTTCCCTATGTCATCAACCATGGCACTTGGCCCCACGGCCTCGAATGGCTACTGGAAGCAGCCGCCGAAACCTATTTGCCGCTCTTGCGCACCTTTCAGGCCCTCGAAGACGCCGGGACCGCGCTCAAAGCTAATATCAACCTCTCGCCGATATTGCTGGAACAACTCAACCATCCCAAATTCAAGGAAGAGTTTCCCGCTTACTTAAAACGCAAGGTTGATGCCGCCCGCAAAGATCAGGAGATGTTCAGGTCCAGGGGGGACGAGCATTTGCGCGGCGTCGCCGAATATTGGGAGCATTTTTTCGCCGGGCTCGCCGAGCAGTTTGAAGCGATCGATCGAGACATCATCAAGGCCTATAAAGGATTTTACGATTCCGGCGCCATCGAAATTATTACCTGCGGCGCCACTCACGGCTACTTCCCTCTTCTAGGCACCGACGCGTCCATTCGCGCCCAGGTAAAGCTCGGTGTGCAAATCCACGAAAAGTTCTTTGGACGCAAGCCCCGCGGCATCTGGCTTCCGGAATGCGGCTACCGGCCCGCCGGGAGCTGGCGCATGCCTATCGCGGTGGCCGGCAATTCTCATGGCGATCTTTCCCGTACCAGAGCCGGCATCGAAGAAATCCTTGCCGAGAACGGGATCGAATACTTCTTTGTCGACGCAACTCTGCTGGAGCAATCGGTGGTATCGGTTTCACCCTACGAGCTCATGAACACCGATGTGCTGCCCGACACTCGCGAGCAAGCCCGCACCAAAGAGGCCCGGTCATCCGCATCGTTTTATTATTCGTACTTCGCCGGCCTGCCCAAAGCTCCGGGCCGCGGAGTCGCCTTTTTTACCCGCGATCCCCATACCGCTTCCCAGGTGTGGAGTGGGAAACACGGATATCCCGGTGATGGCGTGTACCTCGAGTTCCACAAAAAACATTGGCCCGGCGGTCATCAGTATTGGCAGGTGACGGATTCCGAACTGGATCTCGGCCTGAAGACCCCCTACTATCCCGACGTGGCCCGGGAGCGTACAAGGGAACATGCCCTCCATTTTGTCTCCCTTTGTACAGAAGCGCTCAGCAACCATCTCGCGGATGACGGAGTTCTGCCCGTCCTCAGCGCCCCTTTTGATGCCGAGTTGTTCGGGCACTGGTGGTTTGAGGGCCCCGAATGGCTCAAGAACGTCGCCTTGGAATTTGCCCGGCCGGAATGTCCGCTGAGCCTGACCACCTGCGGCGAATATCTCGACAAGCAGCGCCCCACCGCTTACCTGGCGATTCCCGAGGGATCATGGGGCAAGAACGGCACCAACGAAGTCTGGCTCAACCCCGACACTTCGTGGACATGGGGACACATCTACGCAAGCGAGCTTGCCGTAGAGAAGATGATTGCCAGCGACTTATGGCGCAACCATCCCAAGGCCGCACGCCTGGCCAAACAAATTTGCCGGGAGTTGTTATTGCTGGAATCGTCTGACTGGCAATTTCTGATTACCGCGGAGAGTGCGCGCGATTATGCGGAACTCCGTTTCACGACTCACCTTGACCAGTTCAATAAGCTGATGGGTGCGTGGAAGACATTCGAAAGCACCCACGAAATCGGCCCCCAGGCGGCCCAGGACCTGGAATCAATCGAACAACGCGATTCCATATTTGCGGGTTTGACCCCCGACCTCTACCGCTAGACTGCGAGCGAGGGTGTGATCCGGCGTCCGCCGGCTTTAGTCCAGGTCGATATCTCGGAGGCGCGGTCCGCTCTCCGGCGAATCTTTGGCGCGCTTGACCGCTTCGTTGAATTTCTTTTCCATTACTTCATTTTTGTTTTTCTCCGCGTCCACCGCCTGCCGAAACAATGATTCGCGCCTGCTGTCCTGCTCCTTCATCGCCTTGGCCGCTTCCTCAAAGTCGTTGAACATCTTGGGTCGCGCGGCCGGAGTGTGGGCAATGACCGATCTTGTCTTTGCGTCAATTTTGAGCGACGCTCCGCAACACGGGCACCCTACGTCGAATAGTTCATCTTTAGCCATTATGGCCTGATCATACCGGAACTTGAGTATCTTTTTCGGCGGACGCCTCTCCCCGGAGCCTGGCGATATCGGCCATAACTTCACGATTAAACTTCTGGTCTCCGGATTCAGGCAGGTTGATCTCCACGTTGGCGATCGCCCCTTCCACCGCCGCTCGCGCCAGCGCAATCGCAACAATCAGATCCGACGCCATGCCCGGGCTGGTGATGGTCTTTAAGGATTCCGCGATCTGCTCAACCTGCTTTCCCAACTCTGCAACTTCCCTGGGGACTTCGATCGCGAGCCGAATGGCGCCTCTTATCTTTCCCGGCTCACCGGCCGCGAGCGTCTTGCTCTCTCGGTGCGCGGCCAGCACCCCGGCGTATGCCCTGGCATCCTCGTTGATGGCATTCTTCAATTTCTCGCCCGCTGCGGTAAGAGCGCTCATCGCGCGCTGCAGTTCCAGGTCATATTGCGCATATTTCTTTTTCGGCCGGCTCATCGCCGCCACCATGTGGGCCAGGCTGGCCGCCATCGCTCCCGCCGCCGCCGCCGCACTCCCGCCGCCGGGAACTGCAACTGGAGCCCTTAGCTGCTCGAGGAAAGTTTCCACGCCGTGGCTGATCTCCGAGCCTTTCAAGGAACTCTTGTTTTCCAGAGCGGCAAGGCGATTTTCCAGAATCATCGATGCGCTGAAATTTTCCACCTGCAAGTACCACTCAGCGGCATCTTCCAGCGCCCTGGCTGGAATCAATCCCACGATCTCGCTGCTTACCGGATGCACTCCGTATCGTTCTGCTTCGCGTTTTACGAACTCATACACCCGCGCCATCGAGGTCTGCTCAAAATCCGTCAAATTCATCGACACCTGCGCCATGCCCCGGCATGAAACCCCCATACCCTTCACAAAACGCAATCCCCCCGATGAGTAGCGCACCGCCTTGGCGATCTTCTTGGCGATCTCTACTTCCGGCGTGCTGAGAAAAATGTTGTAGGCGATCAGGAATTTCCGCGCGCCCACCGCCACCGCTCCCGCTGTAGGGTGGATCCTGGCTTCCCCAAAATCAGGCGCCCGCGCCGGAAGGGTGACGATCTCGGTGCGAATTCCCTCAAATTGTCCGCGGCGAACGTTCTCCAGATTCTGGCGCTCCGGGCGCATGGCCGCCGCCTCGTAGAGGTACACAGGGATCTTGAACCGCCGCCAGATTTCGCTGCCCGCCTTGCGCGCCAGGGCGGCGCACTCTTCCAGTGTGACATTCTCAACCGGGATGAACGGGACTACATCCGCCGCCCCCATTCGCGGGTGCGCTCCCTTGTGCTGCGTAAGGTCGATCAGTTCTGCCGCCCGGCCCACCCCGCGGACCGCCGCTTCCATGACTTCGTCGGGAGAGCCCGCCAGGGTCACGACGCAGCGATTGTGATCGGCGTCCATCTCATGAGCGAGAACGTGGACACCGGGAATGCTCATCGCCCTGATGATGGCATTGACCTTCGAATGGTCGCGGCCTTCGGAAAAATTAGGTACGCACTCGACAACTTTCAACATAGCTGAACCTGCCGCTCGCCTTTACCCGCCTACCGGAACCAGTGATAGCCAACCGAGAATTCCACTGTGTTCATGCCCCGGTTTTTTACAGCCAGCCCCGCGTTGGACAAGTGTCCGTACCTGATACCAAAAGCGGCAGCCCGTTTTTCCTGTTGGAAAATGTACATCCCCGCCGCGGCCTGCGAGCGGAAGTTTACCGAGTTCGTGCCTTCGGGAACGTCTCTGGTGGTAAATAGAGTGCCGCCGGCCGCCTCGATCCACGGAGCCCACTTCTGGCCGCCCGTGAAATTCCATTTCAAGACCACGGGATTAAACCCTCCGCCATAAACACTCGTGCTTTGGAACACTACCGTTATAGGGACGAGATCCACCGCGTACTCGAATGTGCCTCGCGCCCAGCCGCTGCCATGCTCCGCGGTAAGCACCTTGCCCAGACGCACCCCAACATCCAGAATGCCGTTGCCGGAAGTGGTCCCGGTGACGCCCACGCCGCCCTGTGTCCAGATTCCCAGCTCCACGGCGCCTTTACCCAGTGCCGCTGCAGGCAGACCCTGTGCGCAGCAAATCGAACCAGACATTATGATGAAACCAATGATGGACGCAACGACCACTCTCATTCGATGAACTCCTTTGATTCCGGTTGGCAAGCTGGTTCGCGAAAATAAATGTTATATCAACGACCATCTCTTGCGAGGGAAATTGCGCGGTCTCGAACCAGCAAAACTAACCCGGCTGCCGTAGATCTGGATCCGAGTTATCTGAAGCCAAGGGCAAAATACTATGCACGATGAACGCAAGGAGTGGGACGAACGATATCGATCACATTCCCATGCATCGCTGGAGGCTGATCCTTTTTTTCTGGATGCCTATAAACATTTCGTGTTGCCCCTGTTCCCCGCCAGGGGCCGCGCCCTGGATGTGGCCGGAGGCGTGGGTCGGCATTCCCTCGTGCTGGCGCAGGACGGCTGGCAAGTCACAATGATCGACATCTCAGAGGTGGGATTAAAACAGGCGGGTGAAAATGCCCGTAACAAAGGACTAAACCTTGATCTGGTGAATAAGGATCTCAGCGAGCAGGACGCAATCTCCGGGCAGTTTGATTTGATCCTGGTTTTCTTTTATCTGGAGCGCTCACTCTTCCCTCAACTGGTGCGCGCACTGCGCCCGGGTGGCCTGCTGCTGTACAAGACTTATACTGAGCAATCCTCAAAAGACGAAGGCCGCCGCCCCAGCCATTCCATGCACCTTCTGCAACCGAACGAGTTACTGACCGCATTTTCGCCGCTGCAGGTGCTTCACTACAGTGAGGCCCCGTGCAGAGGCACCGCGGAATTAATCGCCCGCAACCCGGGCCGCTGAGCCCCTTCTTTCCAGGCCAGCCCTGGATCATTTGCTTTCGTTCCAGGTCGGCATGCGTCCCGGTGTCCACGGCGCCCCCGCATTTTCCAGACCTTGTTCCAGTTTGGGCAGGTCAGTCTGCACCAGAGTTCGCAACCCGGCCAGTTCCTCGGCATACTCGGTGGCGGCGATTTCGTAATTGGTGCGATCGGTCTGCGTCGGCGCTGATAGAGAGAAGCGTTCGTTGGAAAGGATTGTCCTCACCCGGCCTTCGGTGCCGGGAGGAACATTCTCGTTCCGGACCGCCAGAAAATCATCGCCGTGCAGGTTGCGCATGATTATGCGATTTTGTTTGGTCATGCTTTCCGCATCATTCATCAACTGGGCGGGCGCATTGGGCGTATCACGCAGCGCAAGTTTGATTGCTGCTAGTTTCTTGCCCAGGTCGCTGGCCACAGCTGCGGCGCCCTCCAGCGAGCGGTAGAGGTTGGCGACCTTCTGTTGGAATGCCGCCTGGTCAGTCCGTTCCTGGGCGTTCATCGCCGATTCCCCGTCCACGGTCACGTTGAACGCCACCGGCGGCGTCAAGTCAGACCACGCCCCATTGATTTTCTTCGACAGGAACGCGGTGTACTTCCCGCGCGTCACCAGGGCGCCGCCGCGGGGAACATCGGAGTCATCGTCATCCGCGCTTTCGTCGCGGGGCGGCCCGGCCACCGGCGCCGGATACCGCAAATCCCACGCCACCCGGTTCATGCCCGTCTTATTCGCGACGCTGAGGCGTCGCACCGGTTTGCCTTCGCTGTCGGCGATGGTAAGAAACAATGCCGGTCCTTCCTCTTCGGCTTCGGTCCGCAACTCTTCGTTCGACGGGTACGGCGGCGCTGAATTGTTCTTAACTGCAGTCTTTTCCTGCTCCTGCCGCTGCTCTTTTTGTGACATGTATTTCTTCTTCAGGTAGTAGGTAAACACCGCGCCGTAAGGAGGATTGTCGCTGGTGAAAAATGTCTGTCCCTGGAAACTTTTCTTGTTTCCGCCAAGACGGCGTGTCTCCACATACATCAGCGCGTCTTTGGGAGCGAACAACACGCCTTCCGATTGCAGTGACTGGGCAGTGATCTGCCGCAGCGGCGTCATGTCATCGAGAATGTAGAAGCCCCGGCCAAAAGTTGCGATCACCAGGTCATTCTGGCGCGGATGGATCACGATGTCGCGCACCGGAATCGTGGGCAGGTTCCCCTTGAGTTGAATCCATTTGGTGGCGCCTTGGGTCTTGGCGCCGTCGAGCGTAAAGAACAATCCAAACTCGGTACCGGCGAAAAGCAGGTTAGGATTTACCGGGTCCTCGGCAAATCCTAATACCGAACCATACGCAGGAAGATTTCCGGCAATCGAAACCCAACTCCGCCCCTGGTCGCGGCTCTTCAGCATGTAGGGTTTGAAATCGCTGCTCTTGTGATTGTCGAACGCGGCGTAAATCACGTCGGGATTATGGTGCGAGCCCGCCAGCCGGCTCACGTAAGTTTTGTCCGGCACCCCGGGAAATTTCTCGACCTTGTTCCAGCTTGCGCCTCCATCCGATGTGATCTGGATCAAGCCATCATCGGTGCCCACAAAGATCAATCCTTCTTTCACAGGAGATTCCGAAAGCGCCACGATGTTTCCGTAAAAAGAAGTGGAAGCGTTCTTGGCCACCGCATCCGGCCCCCAGATCCTGCCCATGACCGGCAACTTGTTGCGGTCGATCTGCCGCGTGAGGTCGCCGCTGACCGCGCGCCACGTATTGCCGCGATCATCGCTGCGAAACAATTTATTGGAGGCAAAGTATAGCCGGGTGTGGGCAAATGGGCTGATCAGGATGGGCGAATCCCAGTTCCACCGATACGGCAGCTCCCCTTTTCCTTCCTGCGGCTGGATGCCGGTGTTCTGCCCGGTGCGGCGGTCGTAACGGGTCAATCCCCCATACTGGTATTCGGCATACACCGTGTTCGGATCGTCAGGATCGACCTGCGTCCTGAACCCGTCTCCTCCCTGGGTGACAAACCAGTCGCCATTCGTAATTCCACTCGCGCTCATGGTGCGCGACGGCCCGCCGAGCGAAAAATTGTCCTGTGTCCCCCCATAAACGTTGTAGAACGGAGTGGCATTATCCACCGCCACGTCGTAGAACTGGCCCAGCGGCAGGTTGGCTTTGTACGCCCAGTTTTCCCCGCGATCAAACGATTCGTACACTCCGCCATCACAGCCCACCAGGTAATAATCGGTGTCATTGGGATCGATCCAGATCACGTGGTTATCCACATGCTTGAATTTTTCACCGAGGTTGCGCAGTGTCTTGCCGCCGTCATCCGATACCTGGATCAGGAAATTGGGAACATAAATTCGGTCCTTCGATTGCGGGTCGGCAATGATCTGGCCGTAGTACATCGCGGTGGTATCGTAGTCGTTGCGCTTTTCCCATGTTCCGCCGCGATCGGTGGAGCGGAAGATTCCACCCTTCTTGTTGGCCGCCTCGATGGTGGCGTACACCACGTTGTGGTCCACCGGCGAAACCGCCAGCCCGATGCGCCCCAAATCTTCCGCAGGCAATCCCGCCTTGGCCTTGACCCAGGTTTCTCCGCCGTCTTTTGATTTATAAATTGCGCTCTCCGGGCCGCCATCGATCAGGGTCCAGACTCGCCGCTGGCGCTGGTAGGCAGCCGCATAGAGCGTGTCGGGGTCCGCGGGATCCATGGCTACGTCACCCACTCCGGTGTTCTCGCTGATGTTCAGTATCTTCTTCCAGTTCTTGCCGCCGTCCGTGGTCTTGTACAAGCCACGGTCGCCATTGGGGCCCCACAACGGCCCTTCCGCGGCGACGTACACCGTGTCACTGTCTTTAGGATCGATCACGATGCGGCCGATATGTTCGGAATGCTTCAAGCCCAGGTTCTTCCAGGATTTGCCGCCGTCGTCGGAGCGGTACACTCCATCGCCGTAGGAAACGCTGCGCTGGCTGTTGCTCTCCCCCGTCCCCACCCAAACCAGGTTGCTGTCGTTGGGATCCATCACCACCGTCCCGATGGAAAACGAGCCTTCATTCTCAAATACCGGCGTCCATGAAGTGCCGGAGTTCTTCGTCTTCCACACCCCGCCCGAGGCTGCGGCCACATAGTACTCCGCCCGGTTGTGGGGGTTCACGGCGAACGCCACGACTCGGCCGGAGATCAACGCCGGGCCAATCGATCGCAGCGCCAGGCCTGAGAATGTGCCCGACGCCAGCGGGTCGCTGGCCGACGCCGCAGGCGTTTTACCGGCAGGCGGGGCGGGCTCGGTCTCTTCGCCTTTGCGCGGGACCGCGGGCGACACCTTATCAACGTCGCCTTCTTTTTTGTTGGAAGGATTTTTCTGGGCTTGCAGACTGGTGGCGAAAGACAATGACATCAATGCGAAGAGCAAAACTGAAAGGCGGCGTCGGGAATACACTTATTTCTCCTGGGAATGCAGTGCAAATGTTATACAAGAATTTCGCTTCCCGCGGGTTAGCTCGTAGTTTTAACTCCTACGCCCCAGCAGAAAGGCCAAGTTGACCACCCTAAATCTTTCGACCGCACGCGTGGCGCCGGCACCCAAAAAAAAGAACCTATGCTTTGGCTGCGGAGACGGCAACCCCCACGGCATGCACCTGAAGTTCGCGCGCGCTGAAAAGCGGTTCATCTCGCGCATGGTGCTGGCCAAACGCTACCAGGGGCCTCCCGGCCATGCCCACGGCGGAATCATCGCTACCCTGCTCGATGAGGCGATGAGCAAAGCCAATACGCTGAAGCCGGTCACCGCCCTCACCCGCCGCATGACCGTCGATTACCTTCGGCCGGTGCCATTAGGCAGAAAAATCATCGTCGAAGGATGGAAACAGCGGAGCCGCGGACGGCACTACATCAACCGTGCCGAAATTCGTGACGAGAACGGGACCGTCCTGGCTCGCGGGCGCGGCTGGTTTATCGCCATCGATCCCGCAGCCATGTTTCCCGGTCGCCGCGCCCTGGCCGCTGCGGGATCGCACCGGCCCAATGCCCAATGAATTGCCCGTCCACTGGCGACAGAGGCAGGATTGCCGGGGAAACTGTAAAATAAGGGTTTCGGCATTATCCCAAGGAGATTCGCGATGGCAGAGATGAATGGCAACAACGGCAACCACGAGCTGCGACTTAAAGTTGGCCTGGCCGAGATGCTCAAAGGCGGCGTCATCATGGACGTCATCAACGCCGTGCAGGCCAAGGTTGCCGAACGCGCCGGCGCGGTTGCGGTCATGGCCCTGGAACGCGTCCCTGCCCAGATTCGCGCCGAAGGCGGCGTGGCCCGCATGGCCTCTCCCAAGATCATTCGCGAGATCATGGAGACTGTCTCCATCCCGGTGATGGCGAAATGCAGAATCGGCCACTTCGCCGAAGCCCAGGTGCTGCAGGAACTGGGGGTGGATTACATCGATGAATCTGAAGTTCTGACCCCCGCCGACGAAGCCCACCACGTCGATAAGCACCGCTTCAACGTCCCCTTCGTCTGTGGAGCTCGCAATCTCGGAGAGGCCCTGCGCCGCATCGCCGAGGGCGCGGCCATGATTCGCACCAAGGGCGAGGCCGGCACCGGCGACGTGGTCCACGCGGTGAAACACATGCGCGCCATCGTAATGGAGATGAAATGCCTCACCGTGCTGGGCGAAGAAGAGTTGTACGCCCGCGCCAAAGAACTGCAGGCGCCCTACGAGCTGGTTCGCCAGGTGGCCAAAACCGGCAAGCTGCCGGTGCCTAACTTTTCCGCGGGAGGCATTGCCACCCCCGCCGACGCCGCCCTGGTGCGCCAGCTCGGCGCCGAAGCGGTGTTTGTAGGCTCGGGAATCTTCATGCAGGATTCGAAGACCTTTGCGTCGCCCGAAGAAGCCGAAAAGCGGGCGCGAGCCATCGTCCGCGCCACTACTCACTTTGAAGATCCCAAGGTATTGCTCGAGACCAGTGAGACCCTGACCGGGGCCATGAAAGGCTTGGCGGTCGCGGCGCTGGAGGAATCACAGTTGCTGCAAAAACGGGGCTGGTAGATCAGACCACCGTGACCAACCCTGCGATGAAGATCGGAGTGCTTGCCATCCAGGGAGATTTTGATGCCCACCGCAAGACCCTCGAAACCCTGGGAGCTGAAGTAGTCCTGGTGCGCGAGCCCGCCCAGCTCGAAGGCCTCGACGGCCTGATCATTCCCGGCGGAGAATCTACCGCATTCCTCGAGCTGCTCAAGCCCGGCGACTTTTTTAACAAGCTCTGCGACTTCGTCCGACTCAAACCAACCTTCGGCACATGTGCCGGAACCATCCTTCTGGCCAAGGACGTTGAGAACCCTTCGCAGAAAACTCTGGGCGCGCTCAACATCCGCGTGCAGCGCAACTCCTACGGCCGCCAGAAGGATAGCTTCATCCGCACGTGCGAGACTCCCTTTGGGCCGCTGGAGATGGTCTTCATTCGCGCCCCCCGGATCGCAAGTGTCGGCGACGGGGTCGAAGTCCTGGCTAAAGATGGCGAAGATCCGATCCTGGTGCGGCAGCAAAACATCCTGGCGGCCACATTTCACCCCGAGTTATCCGAAAGCACCGCCATCCACAGCGAATTTTTGAAGATGGCGGGCGTTGCACGCGAGAAATGAGTTTGCGTTTTCTGAGCAGGATGATCCTTCCTGTCTTTTTGGTCGGATCTCTCATAGGTTTATTTCCCTTGGCGGTCCGACTCGCGAATCCATTCGCGACCTATCCTTGGAACCCGGCCATTGATGCCCGGGTTCTTCTGATCTGGCCGGATCGCATTGAGCTACGACCGATTCGTGCCTGGTCGGACTTTTCGCCTCGATCCCCAAACTCTGGGTACACTTTTCTGGTTCCTGCTGAACGCCAAGGGTGGGTGACGGAACAACTACGCGCGTATTCCACTCCGACCCGCAACGCATCCTGGCACTTGCGCGTTAAGCCCATTGAAGCTGGCAAACAAGAGATTGAACTTGAACTGCTGGGTGACGGAATCTATGGCGTGGTGTATGAGGCCAGCAACGAAAGGATCGTTCCCTTTGGAACACGACTCGCTGACCCTGGTTTCGCCTTCATCGTTGTGGGAATAGACGTCGCTAGTAGCGTAGTGCTTCTTCTGGTCGTACTCTTGTCTAGACGTTTCTGGCTTCGACGGCGGGTGACCCACACGATCAGGGTGCCTGGTACTTTAAGAGGATAAGGATGCCCCACTTCTTTGCGGAACGCAGTTAGCAACAACGGATCTGGAGCAGTTACGATTCGTACTTTTCAATTAAGAACCATTTGGTGAAGACCGATGTTATCGATGATCCCGTTCACTCGATTGACATTGAAGAAGCTCGGGAAATCATAATCGGGCACTCGGCGCAGCATCGCCTCTTGATCGTCTGTTTCACGGAAGACGGTGATAGAGTACGGATCATCAGCGCGCGTACTGCCACTAGGCGCGACCGGAGAGATTATGAGCACAACACGGCGAGATCGTAAGCTGCAAGCTGAGATGCCGCCGGAATATGACTTCGACTACACGCGGGCGCAGCCCAATCGGTTTGCTGCGCGGCTGCGAAAGAACGTTGTAGCGGTCGTGTTGGAACCCGATGTGGCCCAGGTGTTTGAGACATCGGAGTCCGTGAATCGACTGCTCCGTTCTGTGATTTCAGCGGTTCCCAAACGCCGAGGCGGGGCGTCAATCCGCAAGTCACGCAAAGCGAGCTAACCAATCCCAATAACGTACAAGCGCCGGTTCCACTTAATACGGATAACTCGCTGTAGGCAAATTAGTGGCTGTCAAAGCATCCAGATTCAACAAACTTCAACATGGTGTGCCGCTCTTTAAAATCCGCAAAAGGGAGGTCGTCCAATCAAGCCGGCGGTCGACAGAAAAACAGAAAACTGCAAAGTTCGATCTGTAGCGCGCGGGCCAGAAAACAGCGTGACGACCAGATAACGTCCCGCCTGTCCCCGGTTTCCCCGTCGGTTTGGTAGATTCTCTTTCCTTCACTTCTTACCGATAGCACCGAAACAAAATTGCGAGGAAACTTATTTCAACCAAAAATTGGTATATCCTTTCAAGTTTGAAATTTTGGTAAAATGCCATTTGTTTGTTGTAGCCTTGCCGGTCGCACCATCAATTGCAAATTTGCCATTTCCAGGGCGTAACTCCTTGAATTCCAAGGAATAGAACGCGATTCGCCTGGGCATTTCAGGAACGCCACCTTCGTATCCGACAGCAGCTCGCGCACCACGAATCTCCCTCACCTGCACGGAAAGTTCCGTTTTCTGAAACACAAAAGCAAATAATTCCGGCCTGAAACCATCCTCAACTAGATTCTTTTGGTTGGATTATCTGTTGCTCGAAGGATTCCTTATGCCGAAATTCTTTGGTCTCTTTGTCATTTTTGCCGTAGGAGCGCTCTGCGTTCAGTCAGTAGCTTCCGTGGACGCTTCCGATGCCGCAGCGATCACGCTGCTTCAGCAATCAACTACCTTGATCGCCGGTTCGGTCCGGCTGGATGACATCCAGCTAACGGGAACTGCATCCTGGCACGCCGGGTCCGAAAATATCGATGGTTCAGTAACGATGGAAGCAACTTCTTCCGGCCGTAGCCGCTTGCAGCTTGATTTAGGCCAGCGCAGCAGGACAGAAACTTACAGCGGCCACAATGAGCCACCCGCCTGCACCTGGGAAGGGCCTGACAAGGTCGCCCGCGATATGGGGATGCACAATTGCTGGACAGTTGGCCCCTGGTTCTTTCCCACTTTATCGCTGCTTTCCGGACACCTGCAAGCCAAGAACCTGGTCTCTTACGCGGGGCAAGAGGTGCGCGGTGGCGTCTCCGTTGAGCACATTCAAATACGGCGGGCGTTCACCGGCCAAAGCAAAGCAGTGCTTGATCTGGTGAGCCGCCTTAGCACTGTCGACCTCTATCTCGATTCTGCAACCAAGCTTCCGGTCTCATTGTCATATTCCATTCACCCGGAGAAAGATGATCTGCGCGACATCCCCGTTGAGGTCAGGTTTTCCGATTATCGAGATGTGGGCGGGGTCAAGGTCCCATTTCATATTGAGAAACTGCTGAACGGCGCAACCACTCTGGAATTCTCCATCACCTCCGCAAAGTTCAATACCGGAATCCTCATAAATTGACCTCTTCATCCGAAACATTGCCCCGGGAGAACACGAAATTGAAATATCACAGAATGAGTTTCGGGTTATCGATAGCAGCCATGGTTTTGGCAGCGGCCACGGTGGCATTAGGGCAGGTGGATACAGGGACGCCCGCGTTTGCAAGCTTTGGCGGAGGACCCTTTGATACCTTGAATCTGGGAAACCTAAATGACCACCTGGTTGTGCCCATCGTCAATAAGCCGGGCCGGGGGATCCCGTTTCGTTATGCCATGGCCTACGACAGTTCAGTGTTCACTCCCGTGGGCGCGCTTGGGTATCAAAGCTGGCAACCTGCCCCCAATTGGGGATGGACTGCCCAGACCCAGGTGGCAACCGGTTACATGAGCTATTCCCATTACCAGAATCAGTGCCCTTATTACTACAGCCAAAATTACTACAACAATTACACTTTCTACAGCTACGTTGATAATTTTGGATCTGCTCATCAAATCGGCGCCAGCGTTACTGATATGAATTCGGTCTGCGGGATGAACACCGGGGCGCTGTACTCCGTTACTTATCCTTCGAATGATGGTTCCGGTTTTACGTTCACGGTAAGTGCAGCTCCGTCAGGCGTGGTAAATCCGCGAGCGGGAGGAAAAATCACTCCTCCGCTGGTGTCCACGCCCTCCTTTGGCACAGTGACCGACAGCAACGGAAACCAAATTTCCGCCAATAGCGGAGGCACATTTACCGACACTTTGGGAACTACGGCTTTGACCATAACCGGGGCCGCCCCCAATCCGGTTTCTTTCGCTTATTCGAATCCCCCCGGAGTTACCCCTGCAACCTCATCAACGGTCTTTAATTACACAAACTATTCGGTGCACACCAATTTTTCGTGTCCCGGCATCTCCGAATACATTTCGAACTCCGTCCCGTTGGTGAGTTCTATCGTGCTGGCTGACAACACTTCCTACTCTCTCAGTTACGAGACGACGCCAGGCTATCCGGGATCCGTCACGGGTCGCATCGCCTCGGTGACCTTGCCCACAGGCGGAACAATTACTTACGGCTATTCCGGCGCGAACTACGGCATGAATTGTGCGGACGGCAGCACGTTGGGGTTGACCCGAACGACCTCCGACAGCGTAACACCGTGGACCTATACCCGCAGTGGAACCTCGCCCAACTGGACCACTACCGTCCTCGATCCGAGCCAGAACCAGACC
The DNA here is from genome assembly GCA_038254805.1 of Terriglobales bacterium. Lineage (GTDB taxonomy): Bacteria > Acidobacteriota > Terriglobia > Terriglobales > Acidobacteriaceae > Gp1-AA145. The sequence goes on along the minus strand of JBBSFW010000068.1, from coordinate 4,333 downwards.
ATCCTTAATTTTCAGGCGTCGGGCCAGCACATTTACGAGACCAAGCGGCAAAGCTTTCAGGGTACGGGCACGCTGTTGCAGACTGTCAATACCTGCTACAACGGTAGCGCTCCCGATTGCTCGTCGACGGCAATTACGCTGCCTATCACCCGGCGAACGGTTTATCCCCAGTTGAATAACGGGCTCCAGTCCAAAACCGATATTTATTACGGAAACAATGGATTGGTCACGGAGACTGATGAGTATGACTTCGGCAATCAAAGTGCAGGCGGGCTATTGCGCAAACAACTCATTACTTACGCTAACCCAGGAAATTATATTTCCGATCGGGTCGCTTCCGTAACCGTTCAGGATGGTTCGGGAGCGCAGATCGCGCAGGTGACCAACAGTTATGATGGTTCGGCGGTAACCGCTACCACTGGAGTTCCTCAGCACATCGTCGTTTCAGGCGCAAGAGCGAACCTGACCTCGGTGGCTCCCTGGCTGAATACGGGAAGCATCCCCGCGACTTCTTTTACCTACGATGACACCGGCAACGTCCTCAGCACAACCGATTCCGGCGGCCACACCACCTCGTTTGGTTATTCTTCGAGCCTGGCCAATGGTTTTGTCACCCAAGTGACGATGCCCGATACCGGTTCACCGGTCATCCATCACACCACGCAAGCCAATTACGACATCAATACAGGCTTGCAGATAAGCAGTACTGATCTAAATAACCAAACTACAAGTTTTACCTATGAAAAAATGTGGCGTCCGGCCAGCATTAGCTACCCGGATGGCGGCCAAACCACGTTCAGCTATCCGGACGGAAACTGGACGGAAACAAAACAAAAGCTGGATGCGGCCAGGTGGACCGACCAGTGGGTTTCGGTGGACAACATTGACCGATTGGACAGGATTTTGGTTGCCAACGCTAACGGCACCTGGGATGAGCGCGATATTTGTTATGACAATCGGGGGCAGACTGGCTTTGTGTCTTATCCTTACGCCTCAACGGGAAAATCGGCCGGCAAAATTTGTTCCGGCGGGGGCGATGTTTTGGCCTACGATGCCCTGGGCAGGACGACGAACGTCACCCATTCCGACGGAACGGCGCGAACGCTTTCCTATGGTGGCAGGGCCGTGCTAAGCACTGAAGAGAGTAATGGCGCCCTCACTGTGCAGAAAATTCAGCAGAGCGACGCGCTGGGGCGCCTGGTCTCGACCTGCGAGGTGAGCGGCAGTCCCTTGTCAGGAAGCACGGGGACACCTTCCGCTTGCCGCCTGGATATTGCCGCCACGGGGTTTCTCACCAGCTCGGCTTATGATCTGCTGGATAATCTGACGCTGGTGCAACAGCCGGGTTTGAATAATCGCTCTTACAACTACGACAGCTTGTCGCGGCTGACCGCGGAGACCGCTCCGGAATCAGGAACGGCCTCCTATACCTATAATGGCGATGGCCTGCTGTTGCAACGCGTGCGCCCGGCGTCCAATCAAACCAATCCGAATGTGACGCTCACCGCCTCCTACGGCTACGATGCTCTGCATCGGCTTACCAGCCGCACGTACAGCGACACGACGCCGTCGGCTAGTTTCTTTTACGACGATGCCGGGTGTTGTGCTTTTAGCCCGCCGCTGTTAAATACCAACGGCCAGATGGTCTATGCCACCAGCGGCCAAACCATCGACTATTATGGTTACGACCCCATGGGCCGCTTGCTCACCGAACACCAGGCGCCGCCGCAAATTTACGGCAGCAGCAGCTATGCGCTGAGCAATACCTATGACCTGGCGGGTAATTTAACCTCGCAGAGCAATGGCAAGGGGGTGACCCTGAGCAAGTCTTATGACTCTGCCGGACAACTCAGCGGCGTGACCAGCAGCCTGGCGGATGCGCAGCATCCGGCAACTTTATTATCCAACGCCACCTATAACCCCTTCGGCTTGGCTTCGGCAACGCTGGGCAATGGCATCACCGAAACGCGAGGCTACGCGGCGCGCGGCTGGCTGCAATCACTAAGCGCGAGCAGTGCTTACAATTTCAGCCTGGGGTTTGCGGCCAACGGCAATATCACCTCCGCCAGCGACAGCGCCAACGGCAACTGGAGCTATGGTTACGACGCCCTCAACCGGCTGGCCACGGCCAACAAGAACAGCGGACAGCAGGCATTCGCCTATGATTATGACCGCTTTGGCAACCGCTGGAACCAGCGCTTAACGGCCGGCAGCGGCGGCACCGCCAGCTATAGCTTTGACGCCAATAACCGCATCGTGGGTTCCAGTTACGATGCTGTGGGCAACCTGCTCAGCGACGGCTTCCATAGTTACACTTACGACGCGGAAAACCGCATGATCAGCGTGGATAACGGCGGCACCGCCTCCTATGTTTACGACGCGCTGGGGCGCAGGGTCAAAGTCCCCGCGGGACAGTATCTTTACGACAGCGAGGGTCATGCGGTCACCCTGATCAACAACTCAGGAATGTGGCTGGTTGGCGAAATCTTCGCCGCCGGCAGGCACCTGGCAACCTATAACAATTCCACCACCACCTTTAATCACCCCGACTGGCTGGGGTCAGAGCGCGCTCGCACCGATGTTACCGGCGCGGTCGCGGAAACCTGCGGCAACCTGCCCTTCGGCGACGGTCAAACCTGTACTGGCAGCGATCCCAGCCTACTGCATTTCACCGGCGATGAGCGAGATACAGAAACTGGACTAGACCACACCCCCTTCCGCCAATATCAGTCGTTGCAGGGGAGGTGGTTGTCGGTCGATCCGCTGGGTGGCGATATCAGCAATCCGCAGTCGTTGAATCGTTATGCGTATGTGCAAAACGATCCCAATGATTACAGCGACCCAAGCGGCGCGGTGTTGGTACAGATTGAAGCCTGTGGTTTAAGCGCTCAATATCGGCATTCATGTCCCAATGGAGATTGGTTGGGGATATACTTCCGGATCGGGCCTTGGGTTTGGGGTGGCGATGGCGGTGGAGGGGGCGGCGGGGGTGCAGACGGTTCCAGCACGGGCGGAAATTCAGGCAGTTCCGCTCCAAGCCCCTCAAATGGACCAACAATTCATTTCCCGAACGAAACTAATGGCCTTCCCAAAGGAATGACTATTCATGCAACCTGGGTGGACTTCTTGTTGCCAGATCAACAATGCGAATTTGGGGTGTGTGGGATCGCACCTAATAGCGTCGTGCCAGGTAGAAATCTGAGTATTTCTAAGGGCTTTATATCGTATCCGGATGGATACATGATCTGCGGCGATTTTATTTGTGCGCCCAACGGCCAACAGGTAGGTATTGCATCTTGGAGGATTCTAGGATTGCACGATTCGTCCAACATTATCTTTATGGGCGTTGGTCTTGTGAGACAGGTGGGGACTCTGGGCCTTGAGGGCGCTGGAGAAACTGCGCCCTCTACCCTTCAACAGCTATTCGGAAAAGGAACATGGCTGAATAGCGGGCAATATTGGCGAATCGGCTTTGGACGAAATGGCGGAGTGAAGGTCTTCCGGTCTGTGATATTTGGATGGAAAAAAGACTGGTGGACTGGAGGCCCTCTATGAGCCCGGATGCTTCCCAAAATCAGCAATTTCGCGAAGGTTTCCTGAAGTGCTTATCGCAATTTGCGACGAGGAATGTGCATCTGGATACAGAAGAGAATAAAGAGAAAACCGGAAGCGATGTGGTCGTCAGGATTATGCCTGAATCGCAAGATGCTGCACCGATTGATGCCCGGCTGGAGCTGGATTGGGGCGTCTACCTACTGTTCGGCGTGAAGTCTCAATTTGAGATCCCGATTTCAAAGGGTTACTACACGGGAAAGGATTGGCTCACAGAATTGGGTATGCTCTGTCGTGCGGTTGCGAACGGGAATTTCCAAGAACGTCTGATTTATGTCGGGGAGAAAGTCGTCTATAGCAGGCATCAGCTTGAATTGGAGAATGGCAAGACTATTCGGGAATCATGGGGCATCCGACCAGTTTTTCCTTGGACGAAATCTCGTACGGTTGAGCATCATTATGCCGCTTATGGCCCAGTTCGGTCCCCCCACGGAGAGCTTTGATTCTGCTTTGGTGATTTTTCCTGAACCCTAATGGGTACTCCTGTGTGGAAGGCAACCCCATAAACTTCACTGACCCCACGGGGAGGTTTGGCGAGAGTCCGATCATCGGCACGGTATGTGTTCCCTGCGGGGTGGCGATCTCCGTAGCTAGCATCGTGAGATTGTTTTTTGATTTGTTTGGAGCCATCGGCCCATGTTCAAAGGATCAACAAATCCGAGGCCATCGAGTGGCCAGACAATCCATTTCCAGACGAAGTTAACGGGCTTCCCAAAGGAAT
>JBBSFW010000067.1:0-20222 GCA_038254805.1 Terriglobales bacterium | reverse complement strand
GGTCACTTGCCGACATGTATCCCATCCCGCCCTTTGCCTGCTCCACGCTCACAACCCCTTGAGACGTCAGCTTCAGCGATGCGCCTATTCCGTCGCGATTCGATTTCGTTCCGATCAACAAGACGGTCAGCCAATGACTGGCGTTTCCACCATCATTGCGCAGGAGCGACGGATAATCCCCGCGGTTGTTGGTGATCATGTCCACGTCGCCGTCATTATCATAGTCGGCGGTTGCCACTCCCCGGCCAGCAATAGGACGCATAAAATCCCGACCCAGCAAATCTGAAACTTTCTCGAACTGGCCTTTGCCCAAATTACGGAACATCAGCAGCGGCTCTTTGTACGCTACCTCGTTGTGGTAAAGCTGGATGTTGTCCAGCATGGCACCGTTCAATTGCAGGATATCGGTCCAACCGTCGTTGTCGTAGTCCACAAACTTCATGGACACGCCACTCAGCAACATCGCCTTGTTGCCGATCCCGGAACGAAACGTATCATCGGTAAAAGTCCCATCCTGATTGTTGTGATAAAGACGATTGAGTTCAAAATCCAGATGAGTGACGTAAACGTCCTCCCAGCCGTCGCCGTCCACATCGGCGGCATCTATGCCCATGCCGGCTTCGTAGCGCCCGTCTTCGCTTGCTGCTATGCCCGAAACCAGGGAGACGTCTTTAAATGTCCCGTCGTGATTGTTGATGAACAGAAAGTTCGGCCATGAATCATTGGCGACCGCGATGTCGGGCCAGCCATCGTTGTTGAAATCCGAGAGCACCACGCCCATGCCTTTTGCCTCGGGCTTGCCCACCCCCGAGGCGTCGCTCACGTCCGTGAAGGTTCCGTCGTGATTATTGCGGTAGAGCTTGATGCGTTGCCCTTTGTAGTTGCCTGGGTGGCAATAGGAGCGATAGCCGGGCCGGTGCTCGCCGCACCAAATGTTGGTTTTCGGCGTCCACTCGATGTAGTTGGTGACCACCAGATCGAGCCAGCCGTCTTTGTCATAATCGAACCATCCCGCACTAGTTGACCATCCACCTTCATCGGCGACGCCGGCCTTGGCGGTAACGTCGGTGAATGTGCCATCGCGGTTGTTGTGATGGAGAATTGCGCGGCCGTAGCCGGTGACATAAAAATCTGGATATCCATCATTGTCGTAATCACCGACCGCAACCCCCTGACCATACAGTCCTTCGCTCCCTACGCCAGCTTTTTCGGTGACATCGGAAAATGTGCCATCACCGTTATTGTGATAAAGCGCGCAGCGCAAGGGTTGGGGAGGCTTGTAAATGTCGGTGGCGGACGATTGGACGAAGAACAGATCCATCAGGCCATCGTGGTCATAATCGAGCCAAGCGACCCCGGTGCCCATGGTTTCCAGGTAATACTTTTCCTCCGTCTGGGTAGAATCCTGCTTAAACGTAATGTCGGAGGCCCTGGTCACATCGGAAAAAGTGACTGGAATCCCAACTGGTGGGGACCCGACTTTCCCTGACTCGGCGGCCGCAGCAGGAAGAGCGAATATCCCTAAGCCAGCGACCACCGAAATGGCGAGCAACAGAACACCAAAAGCGATCCCTCCCCAGACGGAATGCGATCTTTCCCTCAACCTACCTCCCCAAAATCGATCCCCGTTACAGCACACAAGATCCCCGAGCCATACCGGCGCATTTTGGCCGTCGCTCGACCGGCACATGAAATCTTCGAAATCTGGATTCTGGATGCTCGATATGACCCGGTACAATATCAGTCGGGCGCACCGTCTTTTACGCCCTTGCTGCTGTCCTTTCATCTTAGCAAATGAGGCTCTGCCGGACATGGTCCACTTTCATGCGCGGGTCGCGCACATGGTAAGACTTGCGGAAGGCAGGGCGCCACGCTTCGAAGGCAACCGATACCATCCTAAGGGGAAATTTCTGAACGTTTGGTTGATCTCCTTTTTTACCGCGTTCACCTCGGTCAATGCCCCTCTACCATCTCTTTTTGCATCAGCCGCGCCACAGCAAGCGAGAAGCAATGTCCAATCGCCCAATCGCGACAATATAGATTCGCGGCTCGACGCCATAGAACGCGATATCGCTGGCGATCAGTTCGAGGAGCCCACGGCCAAACTGAATGCTTACCTAAAAGGCCACCCTGATTCCTGGAGAGCTCACTACGACCTTGGTTATGTGCAGTTCAGGACGCATAAGATCGGTCCGTCTATCCTGGAACTCTCGAGATCCCTCGCACTGAATCCGCGGAACGCCGAAGCCCATAAGATCCTGGGTTTGGATTCCAGTATCATCGGCCGGTACGACCTGGCGGAGACCGAATTGCTACAGGCAGCGCGGCTCAAGCCTGAGTCTGTAGATATCCACTACTTCCTAGCACGCACCTACTACATGAAGGGCGTCTACCCGCTGGCCAAATCGGAGTTTGAGACTACGATCCGTTTGGATCCTTACTATCTCAAGGCGTACAGCAATTTAGGCATCACCATGGAAGCGCTCGGCGATAACAATGCCGCCCTCAAGAACTACATGATGGCCATTGAACTCCAACCGCGACAGAAACAAAGATCCGAATGGCCGTATATTTATCTCAGTGAATTTTACAATCGCCAAAGCAATCCGACTCGGGCATTGGATTATGCGCGTAATGCTTTGGAAGTTAATCGCAGGTCGGATGCGGTTTACTTCGAGATGGCGAAGGCTTACAGGGCGCAGAGAGAATGGCAGAAGGCGGCAGAGGCTCTCAGAAGCGCCATTGCCATCAACTCACAAGTTCCCGACTATTATTACGTGTTGGGGCTGATGCTGCGTCAACTTGGAAAACAGAGGGAAAGCGACCAGGCAATGGGAAAGTACGCCGAGCTTAAGCAGTCGGGTAGTGCCGGAAACGAGCTGGAACAGAACGCACTAGAGCCCCTGAGCGCTCCCGCCCCGCGATGAAACGGACCAATTTTCGCCACAGGCCGACACAGGACAGCTCTGCCCACCGCCAGCGCTCTCTGCGACAGAATTCCAGTTGACCTTGGCCATCAGAGTTCGGCGACTCTGAATGAGAGCGAATATGCCTGGCGACTATAATAACTTTGACGATAAATTCCGTTAAGTCTGCGTCCGAACAGAGAAGCGTTCCCAAAGAAATGGGAGTCAGAACCTTTTCCGCCCAGTGTCCATCCCGCTTCACCGCAATGATTTGCGTTCTCCTGTTGCTCGTATGCGGTGGGAGTACAGCCCGTGCAGATTCGGATCATATTGAAGAATCAGTCGACCTGATCAGCAAGGGCGACCTGGAAGGGGCAGAGAAGGAAGCCAGATTGGCCCTTCGCGAATCTTCTACCAGGGCATTGGCGTGGGCCACGCTGGGCTCAATTAGGGTCCGCCAGAAGAAGTACGCGGAAGGCATCGAGTTGCTGAGGACGGCCGTGCGACTGGCCCCCCGTTCGGTCGACGCGCGCCTTATATTGGGCGAAGTTTATGCCTTGACCGGTAAGAAGCTTCAGGCACAGGAAGAATTCCAGGAGGTCCTTCGGATTGATCCGGGAAACCCCCGCGGACGCATTGCTCTGGCGCAGCTGGAAACTGCAGGGCACAACTTCCATGCTTCCTTGAGACTAGTTGAACCTATTCTGCCGGAATTGCACCGCTCCGCAGATGGCATCCTGCTTCTGGCCAAAAACTACGCTGGTCTTAAGCAGACAGATCCGCTTCGATCCCTAGTGCCCGACTGGGAACAACTGCCCGAGAGCTCCGCGGATTCTAGCCTGGTTTTCGCAACGCTGCTGGTGAAGAGTGGACTGAATCAGCAGGCCGTGGAAATTCTCGAACTGGCCAAGAATAATGGGCAAGTTTCCTATGAGCTGGCCCTGGAGCTCGCTAGTCTTCATTTTTCTACGGGAGACCTGAGTGCGGCTTTTAGCAGCTACGAAGCAGCCCTCAGCTTGTACCCCGAATGCGTTGACTGCTTGCGCCAGCTCGCAAAAATAGCTGAGCGGCAAAAAGATCCTGAAAGCGCTTTGGCCTACCTGATCAAAGCCAAGCGCCTGCGACCCGAAAATCCCGATATTCTGTTTGAATTCGGCAAAGCCTGTCTTGAACTGGACCTCGTTGACGACGCCCTACCCGCCCTTCAAAAGGCGGTCCAGTTGCGCCCCAATAACGATTCCTACACATACGTCCTGGCGTCCGCTCACGTTTCCAAGAAAGAATATACGGTGGCGGGGAAGCTCTTCCAGGCCTTATTGAGGAAACACCCCAACGATTCTGTAGTCAACTACGCGATGGGTTCAGTTCTGTTCCTTGAAGTCAACCTCGACGGAGCGGCAAAGTATCTTCAAAAAAGCATTCAAGTGAAGCCAGATCAGAACGCAGCTTACTATTACCTGGGATTAATCGCTGAGGGCAAGGGCGAGAACGATCAGGCGATCGCCACCTTCCAGAATTTGTTGCGGCGCTATCCAGACTACGGCCCGGCATACGAAGCCTTGGGTGGAATCCTTTTGAAACAACAGAAGTATGGGGAGGCCCAAGAAGCGCTCGAGAAGGCAATCCGTATGAATCCGAACTCGACTAAGGGCCATTACCAGCTCGGAATTTTGTTGGGCCGGATTGGAAGGCAAGACGACGCCAACAGGGAGTTCGAGATCATCAAGCAGCTTAATGCCGAGGAAGGGCGCAGATCAGGACTGAAGCTCCGTCTTCTGACTCCGCACTGATTATCAGGCAGCTCCCACGCCCAGCTTCACCGCTCGCCTCGGTCATTTCTAGTGTGACTTCTTCGGCAGTTCCGCAATGAAGTCGTCGGCACATTCTGCATGGTTGTACCGCGGCTAATAACCACGTGCCGGCGTAATGTTCGGGCCAATCGATCTCTTTGTGGCGTGCACTGCTCGAAAGATGACTTCACTGACAAATAAAGAGCGGCAAGACCTAACAGGGTCCTGCCGCCGAATTATCTAAATTTTTTGGTTGGTTAGAACTGCACTCTCAATCCGAACTGGATGTTGCGCGGCTGATCACATTGTCCGAACACTTCTCCGAATGTAGAACTGCTCCAGTTCGTATCCGGATCACACCACAGATGGCGATTCAACAGGTTGCCGAACTGGCTCTCGAAGCGCATACTCACGCGCTCCGTAAAGGGTATCTCCTTCGCGATCTGGAGATCCTCGTTGGAGTAAGGGAAACTGCGAATGTGCGGATCACGCGTCGCAGCATTTCCGAATTGAAACGGACCAGGATCCGCCCAGCCGGCTGCGTTCAGATACCGGTCCGATAACGCGTGGAAGTTAGAAGTCTTGCCGTAACCTGGGCCGACCTTGTTCGGCCGTTTAGTGTTGCTGAAAATAAGGTTACAGAAATCACAAGTCATAAAGATACCTAGCGGACGTCCCGCGTCGTAACGCTGTGTGGCCGCGATTGTCCAGCCGCCGATCACGGCATTCACAAATCCGCCGGCATTGCCAGCAAACTGCTTTCCTTTGCCGAACGGCAACTCATACGACCAGGCAAGAATCAGTGATCTAGGAATGTCGTCTCTGCTTAGCGATCGCGTGTCATTCGACCCGAGAAGTGGATTTTGAATCCCGGGGTCCTCCCCTACCAGTACATCTTCCGCCCCGCTGTTGATCAGCTTGGAGACCGTGTAAGCGACCCGTCCGATCAGTCCGCCAGTGAACCTCTTCTCTAGTTTTACGGTGAAAGCGTTGTACGTGCTGTATCCGAACGGCACACTCCTCACACCCAGGTTCGTATATTGCGGCCACGGGCGCAGAGCCTGGGCCACGTCGCCCTGGAAGCCGGCGTAGGGGGGAGTGATTCCAGCCGCCACTGCCTGCGGTGAGTTGATGTCAGATAGCAGAAGGCCAGCTCCCAATCCCAGCACTGAAGGATTGTTCATATTGTCGAGTATTCCTAATGTGGCAGCATTCGAGGGCAGCCGGGTGCCGTGATTGCCAATGTAAGAGCCCCCAAGCAGCAGACTAGCGCCGAATTGACGTTCCAGGCTCAGGGAGTAGTTCTGGTACCTCGGCAGCTCCTTGCTATTTTTAGTCACCCAAATCGGCCCCTGCCCATTGCCTATCGTGGGATCAATGCTTGGCGGAAACTGGATCGCTGATTGCGGGAAGCCATTGTCCCAGTAAAAAGCTGGCGCAAAACCGCTGGTGAAATTAGGAGCCGTAGGATTCGTGGCGAACCCGAGCTCCGGGAACCCAGTAAACTGGTTGGCCGGAATGCCTCCGTAGTAAATCCCATACCCACCGCGGAACGAGGTTTGATCGTCGAGGCGGTAGGCAAAGCCGACACGGGGCCCCCACGCGTCTTTTTTCGGCTCTTCGAAACATTTCTTGCCGGTTCGGCCTGCACCCTTGCCGGCAAAGATGATAGCGCCCAGATGACCGCCGGCTCCCGGATTCGGAGTGTTGGGATCAAAGGTGGACTGGTTACCACGGGAATCGGAGAGGCAGCCTTGATAGTCAAAGCGCAATCCAAGGGTCACGGTTAAATTCTTCGTTACTTTGACGTCGTCATTAACCCAGGGAGAAATGTATTGCTCGTTCAGCAAATGCCGGTAGTTGATATTGAAATTGGCATTGTCAACCTGACCGAGCAGGAAAGAGGCAACCGGATCCCCGGTCTGAATTTGCTGGGAGCCGCTTGCGTCATAGCCGGCCGTTTCCTGATAACTGAAGTTATAAGTGCCCGTCACATTTGGGTCGCCAATGAACGGAAATTGATGGTGCCGATATTCAAAACCCGCTGTGATAGTATGCCTGCCCTTGACCCAGGTAATGTCTTCGAGGAACTGCCAGCGGTTGGCTATATCCCCTTCGGCGATATGGTCGGGTTGGCCGTAGGACGAATAGGGAATACCCAAACCGCTGTTAAAATGAATCCTCGGCGCACCACCTAAGTCGCTTATAGGACCTATCAGCCCCAGCCTTGAGACCCAGTGTCCGCCCGCAGAGATCGGACGGGCAGGAAGAACCCAGCGATCGAACGAAAGAGTTGTATGGCTGAACATGTTAGGCCGCATAATCCAGTTGAACTGCTGATGGACGGTCCGGGTTGTAATGTCTTGGAAAAAACCTTCTCCGAAGTATGTCGTCGGGTCGGTAAAATCGCAACCTTTGGAGAAGCCCGTGCACTGCCGCAATGAGGGCCGAGTATTGGCGTTGACCGAAGTTGACATCTTCAGACTGCTTCCGATGGACTGGTCAACCCTGACGAACAAGGTCTTGGGATTAATGTATTTGTTTCCGGACGGCGCAAAGGAATTTCCATTTAGACCCGGTCGATCCGGAGCCGGGAACAAAGGCACTAGCTTGGCAGCGATACTACTGAGAAGAGGGTCGCTAGCAGGAATGATATTTGCCGCCCCGGCGATCGGAAGTCCCGTCACGGGGTTAAAGCCATAGCCGTCTCGGGTTGATGTGCCGCCAACTAACCTGGTGGTGGATGGGTTGTAAATCTCTCCCTTGTATATCGGACGCCCGAGAGCATCGCTTCCGAGAACCGTGCTGGTATCGAGAAGGGCGGAGAAATCTCCCTGCAGGAAAGCAGGTAAAGGGTTGGTATTGCCAAAATTCGGCAGAGTACCCTGGCTGAAATGCAGGATATCTAGGTTAGTAAAAAAGAAGGTGTGGTGTTTCCTGCCGTCATAGAGCCCAGGAATAACCACCGGTCCGCCCGCCGTAAATCCCCAGTTGTTTTTGCGCTCGGGAGCCTTCTCTTTAATCAGCTCTCCAGTAGCATTCAGACCTTGATAGTTATAGTAGTCGGAAAGGCTGCCGTGGAAAGCACTGGTGCCAGACTTGGTGGTGTATTCAACGAAGCCACCGCTCGTGCGCCCATATTGAGCAGAGAAGTTGCTATCGATGATCTTCATCTCCTTTACAGAATCGTACGGAACTGATCGCTCCTGAGTATTGTTGTGGTCGATCGCGCTCCCGAAGGAAGCCCCGTCAAGATAGTTCTCCATGGCCATTGTCTGGCCGCCATTCATGCGGGACTGGAACTGGCTACCACGAAATATTGGATCGCCGTTCGGCCGCATGGGGACGTAGCCGGGCTGCACCGCGAGCAAAGACTCAGCCAAACGGATATCTGATCCCATCACCACCGGCAAATCCTTGTAGTACTTTTCTCCCAGAATGTGCGACACCTCGGCGTTAGATACGTTTACCTCTACCGACGAGGCTTGGACCTCCACACTCTCTGTTACCGAACCCAACGCAAGTTGGGCATCCAGACGATAGGTGGCGCCACTGACCACCGGAACGGCTGTATGCACGAATGTCTTAAAGCCTGACTGCTCGACTTCTACCCGGTAGAGGCCAAGGATAAGAGGCGGGGTGCTGTAATTGCCCGCCGACGATGTATTCACGACGGTCTTATCCTGGGTGGATTCGTTGATGATGGTGACCTTCGCTCCGGGGACGGAAGCGCCCGAATTATCAGTTACCAGCCCGGTGATAATGCCTCTGTCCTGACCTTGGCCGAAAAGCAGGCTCGCAAAAATTGTGTTCACCACAAGCAGAAGAAGGGCATCTTTCATGTATCCACGTGTTGCCATAATGTTTCTCCTCCGGCTTTGAACCGATCCGAAACGTGGCTGGAAGGCCATTTGACCGCACATTCCGATCATCGTGAAATCTGACACTCGAAAACAAAACGACGCCGCAAGCTGATTAGGTCAGCCCGCACCTCTAGCCTCTGTTCCAGTCCTTCGTATAAATCACCACGAACCTTAACCGTTTAACCCTAAGGTGTTCATAAATTAACAACATTCGAGTGCGCGTTGTCAAGTTTTTTCCCGTCTATATACTATTTCTCTCAGGGTGCACTTCGAGGTCCAACAAAATTGACCAGATCTTCCGGTTGAAAACATCTGAAACGTCGGGGACATGGGTCTAACCATCCGGGATGTGGCAAAGGCTGCTGGTGTTTCCACGGCCACTGTTTCCAACGTGCTTAACCGGACGGGCAAAGTGGGGCAGGACACTCGTCGGCTGGTGCTTTCAGCTGTCAAGCGTCTTGGGTACCTGCCCAACGCTCATGCGCGTCACCTCGCTTCAAATATCGGGCGCACACTTGGAATTATCGTCTCCGACATCGAGAACCCGTTCTTTCCGGAAGTAATCAAGGGCTTCGAAACTCGCGCGCGAGAACTCGGTTACAGCACTATTCTCAATGACACCGGTTACGATCCACGCAGGATTCGTGAGGCTACCGAGCGGATGATGGAACACAAAGTGCGCGGCGTCGCGATTATGACCTCTGAGGTCAGCATGCGGCTTGTTCACGAACTCGCCCGGAGGAAGATTGCAGTGACTTCCCTCGACCTCTCGCCGGTCCGCGCATATATGAGCAACTTGCGAATTGACTACTTCTCGGGAGTTGAGCAAATCGTCCAGTACCTCTATAAAAACGGGCATCGGCGAATCGCATTCGTCGCCGGCCGGCCAGGACTGAAGTCTAATTTGGTTCGATTACAAGCTTACGAAAAATGCATGGAATCTTTGGGATTGGAACCGGGACCCGTACTTCCAGGCAACTTACGCTTCGAAGGTGGACTTGCTGCGGGCTTCGCGGTTGCAAACTTATCTCCGCGTCCCACGGCCGTGATGGCCATCAACGATCTGACTGCAGTGGGGGTCATCAAGGGCTTATTGAAAGCCGGATGCCGGGTTCCGCTGGACATCTCCGTTACAGGTTTCGACAAGACGCGCTTGGCCGAGTACAGCAATCCGTCGATCACAACTGTGGACATCCATCGGGAGATTTTGGGGCAGATAGCTGCCGATGCTTTGCATAAACTTTTTGGATCCGATAGCCCTTGGGGCAAGGAATACCACATTGGGGCCGAATTAATTGTCAGCGATTCATCGGGTCCCGCGGCCCCGTTAATATTTGAACCCTAGCTAGGCTGACCTGAGTCGCCTGGCTGTCCTCGAATTCCGCGAGCGCTGAGCCGGCATTCACAATCCGAAACGGCCTCCGTATTCTCTTAACTACTGAGTCTTGAGTTGTGGGAAAGCAGTGATTCGGAGTTTTGCTGCAGCATAGGGCACTAGGCGAATCGATTCCCGTGGCGAATCGCTCGAGACTGGACTGGGAGGGACAGGATCGGCAGTGCCATCCTCCGACCGCCAAGAGGGCAGCTTTCGTGCCTCGACATGAAGTTCTACCGGCGTCGATTTCGCACTAAACGGTTTCTTGCCGATAGGAAACTCATGGACAGAAACGGATTTTGCAGCGTTGCCCGGAGTGACCCCGATCGCATAGTTCCACTCTGTACTCGGATAGACCTGCCAGTCAGCGGTCATGCCGCGATCGCGAAGCTTGAGCCAGCTTTCTCCAATTCCATAGGAGAAGACGAGAGGACCACGTTCGACTGCCAAAGAATCGTTGAACCATCGCGAAGCGCGGGGCTTGAGCGGAAGATTGATTTCGACAACGTCACCATGGCTCCAGGTGCGCTCCACTCGGGCAAAGGAGTTCGGCGAAGGCTTCGATTGTGGCTCGCCATTGACTGCGATCGAAGCGCCTTCGGCCCAGGAGGGAATACGGAGCCTTAGCGCAAACGCCAATTTTGATGATGGATTCACGGTCATGCGGACAGTTCCGCGGAAAGGATATTCCGTTTCCTCAATCACACGCACCGGTGTATTGCGCAGCGTTGCGTGCACTTCACAAGGCGAATATGCCGCAGCGACCAATTCATCCTCTGGTGTAAGCATGAAGAGGCTGGCAGCGAACTTGGGCCACCCCTGGTGGAAGTTGGCTGTGCAGCAGCCAAAATTCGGTTCCAGTCCATAGAGATTCGACTCGGGGCCATTTGTGGTCCAAGGCTTGTTGTGGAGGCTGCATTCAACCTGGTTAGGCTGCTGATCGTATTGGTGTGCCCACATGTCGTCAGTGAACGTACCCGGCAGTGCGTTGAAGACGATCCGCTCAAGGCGATCACCGAGTTCGGGATCTCCGAGAATGGCGAGCGATTGTTCAAGCGAGAACATCGTTTCGACAACGGTGCAGAGCTCAGATCCGTGCGAGGGATCCCGACCAGCGAGATGTTCGTCGCAAGAAAACATGCCATTGGGCAGTCCATGATATTTGTCGAGTGCCATTAGTTGCCGCGCTAAGGCACGACGGTCGTCGTCCGAATCGGAGAAAAGAGACCAAACCGGGGAGGCCTTGAGAGCCATTCCATTGTTTACGCCATGCGTCGAGAGCGCCAGATCTTTGAGGCCTTCACCTTCTCTCAGCTTGATGAATTCGCGAGTTATTGGATCGGTATATTTGAAGTCTGCATATTGAGCCTGCCAGTCGTAGCCCTGTTGTCGCAACAAATGTGCGAGATCAAGAAGGGATGGATCACCGTTGCGGTTATAGAGCCACAGTACGGAGAGGACTTCGTCCTGCCAACGAAACTTGCCCCAATCACGGAGGGGCCGGGTAGGAAGTTCGCGGAGCTGACAAGCAAAATACCTTTCCAGAACTGGAATCACGCGCGAGTCTCCCGACGCTTCCTGGTACTGCGCTAGAACCTTAAGCATCACCATGCGCGGCCACCAGTCGTTGTTGCTACCAGGGCCGATCATGCCGTCGGATGCCTGGTGGTCGAGTGTCCAGTCAATATATTTCTGAGCCTTCCTCTTGAGGGCGGGGTCGTTGAGTAAATAGGCCAGCGGAACAAGGCCGTCAAGGAAGTAAGGTCCGCGCTCCCATGACTCCCCGGTACCCCCGAGCCATCCGCTGTTCGGACCCACATCGGGCCAGGTTTCATCCAAGTGCCCGCCCAGGCCCTCTGCCTGGATCTGGAGTTGCTGACGCAGCCAGCCGGACGGCCGGACGGAACCGAGCGGCAACTGATAGAAGGCGCTGGCTGCGACCGGTAGCCGGTTTTTAATTACGACAGACGAGCCCGCCGAAGGTGAGGAAATCGCGGCGGCGGGCCTATAAAGTGAGGTCAGTGTTGCTGCGGGAGTGGAAGCAAGCCCGATAGCTCCGAGCTGCTTCACGAATGCGCGACGGTTCGGCATGTAATCTAAGAGTTCGCCCAAATCCTTTCTGCATTCTGAAACACGTGCCAGCGTGGCCTTGGTTAACTCCCACCGAGAATCCGAATCTTATTGCTTCTTCACGCGCTCGGAACCGGGAACGGAGAGTTGATGAGCATCACGTACCTCGTTCTCCATCAGGTCGGAATCGTGTTTGAGCTTCTGAAAAGTGTCCAGGGCCAGCCGGCTTTCCTCTAGCTTGCCGAGTTTTCGATAAACCTCGCTCAGCACATAATAATATTGCGCGGAAGACGGCTTGAGCGCGATAGCGTTGCGCAAGGCTTCGGCAGCCTGCTCCCACTTCTTAAGGAATTGGTAAGCCTTTGCCATCTGGTAATAACCCAAATCGCTCTTCGGATTGAGGGCGAGTGCTTCTGCCGCATATTGAAGAGCGAGCTCCGGTTTGATTTGACGGTTGTAATATGCGCTCAAGTTGACGCGGGGTGCCTCGAATTTCAATCCTTTCTCATCAGCCACCTGGCTTGCCTTCCGATAGGCTGCAAGAGCTGCAGTGTCATTTCCTAGCGACTCTTCCGTGAAACCTAGCGCATTGTGGGCCTCAGGACTCTTAGGATCGAGTTCAATTGCTTTGACAAATTCTGCCTTCGCCGCCGGGAACATATCCCTAACCGAATAGATCTCGCCCAGGCTGTAATGGATTTCGGCCGATTCGGGCTTCAAACGCACGGCCTGCTCCAATTCGGTTTGGGCGTAGTCGTACTTTCCGATGACGACAAAGTCTTTGCCCAGGATTTTGTGCGCTTCGGAGTTGTTGACGTTCAATTCGAGAGATTTGGACATTTCCCTGATAGAATCGCCGACTTTGCGGATTCTGAACAGAACATATCCCTGAAGATAGTGAGCTCGCCAGGAATTCGGATGTTGCTGGAGGTAAGTGAGCAGCAGAGGCTCGACCTCATCCCATTGTTCCTGCTCGATAAACGCTTCAGAGCGATTGATCTGCTCGAGGTCATCGCCATCGGCTGGCGTCAGTTCGTCTGTTGCGGACTTCGGCGAAATTGATAAATTTGATCCTGCCAACTCAGCACGGGCTGGCGCGGCAGCAGGAGTCTTCTTGAGACTGGCCTCAAGATTTTCCTGTGCGCTGGGGTTACTGGGATCGAGTTGCAGGACGTTCTTAAAAGCAGCAGCCGCGCCGTTCCTGTCGCCCTCGTCGGCCAAGGCCAAGCCCAACGCGTTGTAAGCTTCTACGGAGGAGGGACGCAGGCGAACTGCCTCGCTGAATGCCAATAAGGCTGCGTGAAGGTCCCCCTTTACACGCAGAACTTGACCCAAGCCGAATTGTGCTGAATAGAGGTGCGGTTGGAGTTCCAATGCGTGCTTGAATTCGGCAACGCCACCTTCCAGGTCGCCCCGCCCGGCCAACGCCTGGGCTAGGACCGAATGTCCTTCGGCATAATCTGGTAAAAGTTGTATGACTTTCCCCAAATTTTCCACTGCCTTATCAGTCTCCCCCTTTTCCATCTCCATCTTGGCCTGCGCCATGAGGGCGTTGGCTTTACGATTCTGTTCGTCACCCTGAATAAGACTTAATCCCTTATCCAGTTCCTGCTTACCTTCGTCCGTTTTATCCGTCCTCGACAACGCCAGCCCCAATTGATAATGCGCTCGGCCCGATGCCGGATCGAGACTTACGGCCCGGCGTAATGGGGCGATAGCTTCTTGAACTCGCCCCTTCTGCATGAGCGCCTTGCCGAGGGAGTAGTAAGCCTCAGCGAATCGAGGGTCTAGCGCAATCACCTTTTGTAACTGCTCAATCTGCTTGTCAACACCATATTTTTGCAAGTACGCCATCGCCAAGTTGTACTGCGTCTTTACTAAATCCGGGCGCAAGCTAATCGCGCGCTCCAGTTCGCTAATCGCTTCGTCAACGTTACTGGACGTCAGTGAGCCTCCGAGATTTCCGTGAGCCTCGGCATAATTCCTATTGAGCCGCAGCGCTTCGCGAAATTCTTTGATAGCTTCCTGATCGTCCCCGGTCTGAATCAGGGCTAAACCAAGATGATTGTGGGCCTCGGCAAGGCTTGGACGGATCTGAATGGACTTCCGAAACTGCTCTATCACCAACTGTGAGTCGGTTCCAGCCTTACCTAGGAGAAGCCCAAGGGTGTCGTAAGCCAGCGGATCGCCGGCCTTTTTCTCGATCGCTCCGCGTAATTCAGCTACGGCGAGTTCGAGGTCGGGAATAGGGTCGGTCGTGCCCTTCTCGACGGCCCACTGAAATTGCTCGAACGCAGCCTCGGATTTTCCTGCCTTGAGTAGAATCATGCCTAAATCAATATGCGGGCCCGGCGAATCCGGATTAAGGCTGATTGCACGATAGAGGTAACGGCTTCCACGATCCAGTTCGCCGGTCTGCCTGTACACCATGCCCAGAAATGAATACGCTTGATCGAATGCAGAGTCTAACCGCACCGCATTCTCTAACTCAGGTATTGCTTCAGCCCTTGCTCCGGCGTACCAAAGCGCAACTCCCAAGTTGTAGTGGGCGTTTGCAACAGAGGGGTCTAGTTCCACGGATTTGTGCAAGTGGGCGAGGGCCGCGGGCAGATTGCTTAACTGGCCGAGGACGAAGCCTAGAAGGTTATGCGCTTCCGCATAATTGGGATCCGCCTCAACTGCCTTTTCAAATTCTTTCTCCGCAGCCTGCATCTCCCCCCTTGAGAGGAGTTCGCTGCCAGCGATGTAGTATTTGCTGGCTTCGCTCCTGGGCGGGCCATGATGAGACGGATTGTGCTGGGCGTGAGCGGACAGGTCTCTCAATGTCAAGCCCAGTTCTTGGTACGCACTGCTCATGCCGGGACTCAGACTCAAAGCCTTTTCTGAGGCCTCAAGAGCCTTAGGGAATTCACCCTTCTGCCTTAAGATCCCGGCTAATTCGGATTCTGCTCGCGCGTTGTCATCCTGCTTGAGCACCGCCTTCAACTCGCTTAAAGCCCCGTCAAGGTCGCCCTTGCCGCGCAACGCTCGGATCAGGCTCAAGTGCAATTCCACGGCTCGCGGCGCCAAAGCCATGGCCGAGCGAAAAACTCGTACAGCCTGATCAAATCTTCCAGACCGGGCGAGAGTAGAAGCCAAATTGGTGTATGCCTCGAGATACTCTGGGTCCAGATCAACGGCTTGCTGGAACTCAGCGATCGAGTCCAGCAGATGATCCTTCTGTAAGTAAGCAACCCCAAGTCTGTTATGGGCTTCGGCGGAGCGAGGATCTTCCTTGAGAACGGTTTTGAAAAGCTGGATGGCTCTATCGGTGTCTCCCACTTCCTGGAAAAGCAAACCTAACGCAAGCTGGGCAGCCTCATAATCCGGCCTCAGCTTGACGGCAGCAGTTAATTCAGAAAGGGTTTGATCGACGTCCCCGGACACTTTCAGCCAAAGGGCAAGGTTATAGTGCGCTTCGGCAAAGCCGGGATCGATCTCGATTGCCCGGCGAAATGCAGCCACTGAGCCTTTTTGGTCTCCCAACCTACCCAGCGCTACGCCTAGACCATTTTCTGCATCCGCGCGACGAGGATCTAGCTTGAGAACTTCTTCAAATGAGGAGGACGCAGATTTCCACTGCTCCTGACTTAAGGATTGCACTCCCTGCTCATAGTATTGGTCGGCCGGGTTCGATGAAACTGTAGCACCTCTCGCCGGGAGACAACCCAACACAGAAGCCAGCAAGCAAGCGGCGAGATTGAGCCTCAAACGGCTGGGGCGGCAGAAAGGGACTGCGAGAAACATATGTGAAAGAGGCGTGCTACTCAGCCGAATGGCATTCTCCACTTTGAGCGAGTAGAGGCAGGGAGAATAGCACATCTACGCGTCCGCATTCAATCACAGACCATCGCAGCTTTGGGACAAAAGGCCGAAACTGAATATGTGCCGCCGCAATGAGCGGAACGGGCTCAGCCGAATTCCTGCGGCAGCCACTGGCTTATCGAACGTACCCGGTTCCGTTTTCTCCAATCTCCAGAAGCAATACACATTCCGGAATGAGAGCGTGACCGTGATACAGTGTTGCTCGCACTGTAGTGGTGGAATAGGCACAGCGTCTCTCTGCGTGCGGCCGTGAAAGTTGGAGTACGAGGAGGTATAAATGCGGCGATCGGTTCCAGGGTATCTTGCGCTGGTACTCGCAATCACTGTGTATCCGCAGACGTTAACGGCAGCTTCACGGTGGTCCGAGGAGAAGGCAAACGCGTGGTATCAACAACAGCCGTGGCCTGTTGGAAGCAACTACATTCCCGCGAACGCGATTAACCAACTTGAGATGTGGCAGGCAAAAACTTTTGATCCTTCACGGATCAACACCGAACTCGGGTGGGCCGAGGGCATCGGCATGAACACGATGCGCGTGTTTCTGCACGACTTGTTGTGGCAGCAGGATTCTGCTGGCTTCAAGAGTCGAATCGACCAGTTCCTTAGGATTGCTTCAAAGCACCACATCCGCCCGGTCTTTGTGCTGTTTGATTCCTGCTGGGACCCGGATCCGAGGCTAGGCCCGCAGCACCCTCCCATTCCCGGCGTGCACAATTCAGGGTGGGTCCAAAGTCCGGGCGCCAAGGCATTGTCGGATCCTACTCAATACGGTCGCCTCAAGGCGTATGTGCAAGGAGTGGTTGGAGCGTTCGCCACCGATTCTCGCGTGCTCGCGTGGGACATGTGGAACGAGCCGAACGATGGCGACGGTGCGTATGGCAAGTCGGAGTTGAAAAACAAGATTGATTATGAGAATCGGTTGCTGCCGCAGGTATTTGAGTGGGCGCGGACAATGAATCCGATCCAACCTTTGACCAGCGGTGTGTGGGAGGGTGATTGGTCGTCGCCTGAGAAGCTGAGCGCGACCGCCCGCATCCAGCTTGACCAATCCGACGTAATCTCGTTTCACAACTACAGCTGGCCAGAAGACTTCGAACAACGTGTTCAGTGGCTGGAGAAATACCACCGTCCATTGTTCTGCACGGAGTACATGGCGCGCCCGATGGGAAGTACGTTCGATGCGATCCTGCCCATTGCAAAGAAACACCACGTCGTTGCCATCAACTGGGGGCTGGTTGCAGGGAAGACGCAGACCTATTTCCCGTGGGATTCCTGGCAGAAGCCTTACGTGCTCGATCAGCCTCCGACGTGGTTCCACGAAGTATTTCGCGGTGATGGAACACCCTACCGCAAGCGGGAAGTGGAGATCATTCGGGAACTCACTGGCACGAAAAATGATTCCGCGCTGAGCTCGAGCCGTGAGCAAATCGGGAAGGCGGTCCCCTTTCCGATGGGTAGGCGGCTTTTCGTGCTAGAAGAATCGGGCAGAACCGGATTAGCTGCGCCCGCTGAATTTCTGCGGGTAATTAAAGTGTCGTTAGTCACTTAACGGTGACGTACAGTTGCCTTCAGAGGTTTTCCAGGTTTGACGCGCGCTCCTGACTTCGATTTGTCTTCAGGCTGGTGTGCGCGGGCGATCCACGGATCAGGCCTCAGTCCGTCTTCTTCCCGGGCCAGATAGAAGGCATTTACGGAAATGTCGGTGTACCGATCCAATTGTCCACTTGGCCAGCGGATCTCCACCGCGTCAGCGCGCGAGTAATCACCCATCCCGATATGCACTCTCAGGTCGTTGCCTGAGAGGTAACTTTCGCTGCTTCGGACATCGAAGATGCGGCGTTTGCCCGCCACGGTCACCGCTATGCGTGCGCCGATGCCGCTGCGATTGCTCCGCCCCCCTTCCGTCCGTATCACCAGCCAGTTGTTGGTATTGCCGCCATCGTTGTGTAGCAACGTGGGAACATCATTCTTGTTAATCAGCAGTACGTCGATATCGCCGTCGTTATCGATGTCCGCGAAGGCCACACCGCGCCCACTGTGCGGGGGCAATTTCCGCAGGCCTGATGCTTCAGAAAGATCTGCAAATTTGTGGCCTTCCACATTCCGCAGAAAGAAGTTGGGCTCGGCAAAGCTGTTGGCAGGATTTCGAATTTCCAGCTGCTCATTGGTGTGCCCGTAGGTGATCCACAAATCCAGCCATCCGTCATTGTCAAAGTCAACCAGCCCGGTGCCCCAACCGCAGTACGCAAAGCCCAGCGGGCTCAGGCCCAGGACAGAAGTGCGATCCTGAAACTGATGGGCTCCCTGGTTCTCATATAGAGTATTGTTTTGCTCGATCCAGTTAGTGACGAAGATGTCAACCAGCCCGTCGTTGTTGTAGTCTCCTGCGGTCACCCCCATAGAACCTTGGGCATTGCCCGCCCAGTCCACCGCCAGCCCCGAGGTCCAACTCGCGTCCTTGAAGGTGCCGTCGCCGTTATTGATGTAGTAGAAGTTTGGACCGGAATCATTCACCACGTAGATGTCCTGGCGACCGTCATTATTGAAATCGCCGAAGACCACGCCAAAACTTCGGCCCGGGTCTTTGCGAACAATGCCGGCGGACTGGCTCACATCGGTAAAAGTTTCATCGCCATTATTGTGATAGAGAATCCCTGGCTCGCCTTCAAAGTTGTCGGGGGGGCAGGCAATCGCGATGTTCTTCAGCATGCAGGCGTTCGGTTCACCCGGGCGTGGAGGCAGGTGTTGAGGGTCAAACTTGGCGAAATTCGCGACGTACAGATCAATATAACCATCCCCGTCATAGTCGCCAAACGCTGCTCCCATGCTCCACTTGGGAAAGGGCCAACGAGGATCGGCGACACCGGCTGCCTTTGCAACTTCGGTGAAGGTGCCGTCACCAGCGTTGCGGTAAAGGTTATTCGGGCCGAAGCCGGTGACGTAAATGTCCGCGTAGCCATCATTGTTATAGTCGCCGACAGCACATCCGCTGTGCCAGCCGCTGTCGCCCAGATGAGCTTTGCGCGTTACGTCGGTGAATGTTCCGTCGCCATTGTTTCGAAGCAGGTAGTCGTGAGGCCGCCGGGTCGACGCTTCCGACTTCCGCGAGGATCCATTTACCAGATAGATGTCCTGAAAGCCGTCGTTGTTGTAGTCAATAAAGCAAGCCCCCTCGCCATTGATATCAATCAGATAGTCGCTCAGCTTATCGCCGTTAGTGATCTTGTACTCCAGACCAGCCTGCCGGGTAATGTCCGTAAATACTGGCATGTGAGCAGACTGATTGACTCCCGCCTGCGACCAGAGGACCGTTGTCCACGCTCTGCACGCCAGGATAGCGGCGGCGCTCAGAACGCTCACAGAGCTCTTCCGGCGCTGAGGTTTTAGCAGACCGCTCTCCATTGTTGGAGTCGAAAGCTCGTTCTTCATGCGCGGGGGGGACTTTTTTCTCTCAACTACGGATGACCCTTATTATAACTGGGCACATTGGCATGGATATGAATTCTGTGACTCCGAGCAGGTCGCATAAGGAGCAGGAATTCCGATTGGGAAATCGAATCCGTCACTGCTGTGTCTCCTCTCCAGGCTCTGCTTGACCCGAGACGGCCAAAGCACAAGCCTGTGCTGGAAGCGCTGCATGAGGCGCTCACGGATCAGCCCGAACTGCTTAAGAAAATTGCACTCAACGCCCTTAGGCAAGCGAGCTGCGATCTTGGATTCTTCCGTGAAATCCGGGACATGCTCGACGGCAAGCCCGGTCCAAAGATCGAAGATCCGGACGACGCACCCCCGGGTTTGAACCTTAATGTCCATTTCATCGAGCCTCAGCCCTCCCCTGCGCTTGCAAGTGCAGATTTACCTGCCCCAGAATCTGTTCGCCCAGTTGGTGTTCTTCCAGCAAGTGCCGGAACTTGCACACCGCTCCGAAGCGTGCCAGCTTAGCAGACGAGTGATCGTCTGAATTCAGAGCAAGTTTGCGGCTCTGGAAGGCGGAGACAAGATCAGCGGTAAGCTTGGCTGAGGAAACAGATTCGTCTGGTTGCTACTCTGATCCTGTCACGAAAACCGAACCGCCTGTCGCTCAGCTTTCGCGGACTCGAAGCGGGCCGAGAAGCCGGCGCTCCGAACAGCAATCAGGTATTGCAGAACAATTCTGGTATCACGCATAAGCGGCATCAGCAAACCTGCATTAAGTACTCGTTAAAAGAGAGTTCGGATCATTGGCGATCCGCTTAATGCAAGTTCGCCATTAAGGACAATAGATCGCAGGCGCTGCCTCTCAACATTGGCGTCACCGCGGACAGGCTGTATAGTGCGCCAATGGTCGCTCGTAAAATCAAAGCCCGCTTTGTCG
>JBBSFW010000066.1:0-20737 GCA_038254805.1 Terriglobales bacterium | reverse complement strand
TCGGCGGCTGCAGGTTTTGTTGGCCTGCTAGGGAGAGCATGTGAACCACAAGCGGGTGCATCGGGTGTATCGGGAGGCCGGGCTGATGATCCGGCGGAAGAAACGGAAGCATTGCGTGCGCGAGGGGAAGCCGCTGCTGGCCCACCCTTTCAAGCCAAACCCAGTGAGGCTGCCCCACCTTTCGCGCTTTCGAAAGGTGGGCTGGCCGGTTGGCCCGGCCTTGGGCTTAGTCTACTTGAGGTTGCCCCACCCCTTCGGCTTCGCTCTGGGTAGGCCCTTTGCGCTTTTCAAAGGGTGGGCTCTGCGCCGAAGCGGCAATGTTCACCCGTCATCTTTTTTTTCACTGGAGCCTAACATCCCTCTGTGACTCGGCGTCTGCATCGTTACTACGGCACCGGACATCTCCATTTCATCACTTCAAGTTGTTATCACCGCTGGCCTCTGCTCGCCACATCCCGAGGCAGCGGAGTCTCTCGCGAGAGACTCCCAACGAAGGACCGACGCATGCCAGGTTAATGGTTGAGCGACAGGCCATGATGAACGCCATCTATCGCTGAGTAAGAAAATCATGCTGCGCATCCGTCAGTGGTACTACGCTCAGTCTGCCCTGCCGCACCAGCGGCGAATCGGCGAAAAGCTTGTGGGATTTAATTTCCCCCAACGTAACCACCCGCGGCAGCGGCTTGCCGGCAAGGACCTTCACTTGCGGATTTCTGCTGTCCGACACATCCACCGAGGTTACCGTGGCGCTTCCCACCGCGCTTTTGGTGTCGCCGGTCTCGTAGATGATCAGGCTATCTCCCGGCTTCATGGCGCGCAGGTTTTTCAGCGCCACTGGATTCGCCACACCGTCCCAGATGGTTTCTCCGTCACTTTGCAGATCAGCGAAGGAATATTCAGAAGGCTCGGTCTTGAGGAGGAAGCGCATGCGATCGCAAATTTAAGATTTCAAATTTTCAATTTCGCATTGTAGATGTTCGAACCCTGGTTTTGCATTCTGAAACTCTGCAATCGCTCTCACTGTGGCTTCTGAGGCGCGTCGATTTTTTCCGTCCCATGATCATCGTAAATTGAGTACTGCCCGGCAGGACGTTTCATCTTGACGGTGATTTCCATGTTCGGCTGCGAAATGTCGTAGTCATCGCCATAGGTTTGGAAGCCGGGGGCCAGGACCTGTATCCGCAGCTTGCCGTAGGGCACGGAATCGTAATTGGCCTTCCCCTCAGGGTCGGTCTTGAGTTCCAGTCCGCCGCGCGCCTGCTTGCCATCTTCGTTCACGGGATGCATGACCACTGCCGCGTTGCGGATGGGCTTCCCATCCACGTCCCGCAGCACCAGGAAATTGACGTTCGAGGTGGGGGTGTGCTTCTTTCGAGCCTGCGCAGGGAGTGCGGCGCAAAGAGTAAGCAGCAACAACGCTTTGGTGTGCAATCTGAACCTCATCGGTCAGCCGGACTCTCCGGCTGTATTGTAATCACACTCCAGAGCACTCGCTATCGCAGAAGGAGGACCCGCTTTTGGGAGACCCCAGAAGAGGCTCGTCTGGAAGTGTTTTCTCGGCGGCCTCGGCGGGTACTTAGAGTCCTCAGCGGTTAAAAGCTTTGGCTTTTGCCCGAAAATTCCCCATCCGCAGAAGTGCAAAAATAGCGCAGAATAATTGCATAATTGGTTGTAAGTGTAAGCCACAGTGATGGTTACTGCCACTCGAAAAGCGTCATGGGCCGCAGCAGATTGACAAGCTCCACCCCGCTCCGTATAATTAGCACTCGTACAAGCTGAGTGCTAACAATCAGCTATTCCGATAACCGCAATCAACCGATCAAATTCAGAAAGGAGTCTGAAAAATGGCTACTAAATTTACCCCGCTGCACGACCGCATCCTGGTCCGGCGCACGGAAGAGTCTGATGTCACCCGTGGCGGCATTTTGATCCCCGATAGCGCCAAAGACAAGCCGCAGGAGGGCGAAGTCATCTCCGCCGGCAAAGGCAAAGTCAACGAGGACGGCAAAGTGTTCCCCTTGGCGGTAAAAGAAGGCGACCGCATCCTGTTCGGCAAATACGCCGGCACCGAGATCAAGCTGGATGGCGAAGAGTTTGTCATCATGCGCGAAGAAGAAGTCCTGGGCGTCATCAGCGGCGCTGCCAAAAGAGAGACCGTAGGCGCAAAGAGATAGTAAGCGCGAGGGGCTTCGGCCAACGGCCAACGGCCAAAGGATTCAGAAGTTGCGCAGGCCAGGCCTGGCAACGAAACTTAAAGGAGATTGACACATGGCAAAACAAATTGTTCACGGAGAGGAATCGCGACAGGCGATTCTGCGCGGCGTCAACATACTGGCTGACGCCGTAAAGGTCACGCTTGGTCCCAAGGGACGTAATGTCGTGATTGACAAGAAGTTCGGTTCGCCGACCATCACCAAGGACGGCGTCACCGTAGCCAAGGAAATCGAACTGCGCGACTCGCTCGAAAACATGGGCGCGCAAATGGTCAAAGAAGTCGCTTCCAAGACCTCTGACGTTGCCGGCGACGGCACCACCACCGCCACCGTTTTGGCCCAGGCGATCTATCGCGAAGGCGTAAAGACGGTTGCTGCCGGCGCGAACCCGATGGCGCTCAAGCGCGGCATCGAGAAGGCAGTGGAGCTGGTCTGCGGCAAGATCAACAAAGAAGGCGAGCGCGACAAGGGCGAACTCGACAAGCTCTCCAAGCCCGTCTCCGGCGACATGATCGCGCAGGTGGGGACGATCTCGGCGAACAATGACGCCACCATCGGCAAGATCATTGCCGAGGCGATGAAGAAAGTCGGCAAGGACGGCGTCATCACGGTGGAGGAGTCGAAGACCCTGGAGACGCAGCTGGAAGTGGTCGAAGGTATGCAGTTTGACCGCGGATATTTGTCTCCTTACTTCGTCACCGATCCCGAGCGGATGGAAGCCGTGCTCGAAAACGCCTACATCCTGATCCACGAAAAGAAAATCAGCTCCATGAAGGACCTGCTCCCGCTGCTCGAGCAGATCGCCAAGAGCAGCAAGCCGCTGGTGATCATCGCCGAGGATGTTGAGGGAGAAGCCCTCGCCACCCTGGTGGTCAACAAGCTGCGCGGCACGCTGCACGTGAGTGCGGTGAAGGCCCCGGGCTTCGGCGACCGCCGCAAAGCCATGCTGCAGGACATTGCAATCCTGACCGGCGGCAAGGCCATCACCGAAGACCTGGGCATCAAGCTCGAAAACGTACAGGTCGGGGACCTTGGCCAGGCGAAGAAAGTAACCATCGACAAGGACAACACCACCATCGTCGAGGGCAAGGGCAAGCATAACGAGATCGAGGGCCGGGTGAAAGAAATCCGCAGCCAGGTCGATAAAACCACCAGCGACTACGACCGCGAGAAGTTGCAGGAGCGGTTGGCGAAGCTGGTCGGCGGCGTAGCCGTGATCAAAGTCGGCGCTGCTACCGAAACCGAAATGAAAGAGAACAAGGCCCGTGTGGAAGATGCTATGCACGCCACCCGCGCTGCAGTCGAAGAGGGAATCGTACCCGGCGGCGGAGTTGCACTCAGCCGTTGCGTTTCCGCTCTCGACCGACTCAAGGCCGAGGGAGATGAGCAGATCGGCATCAACGTGGTGAAGCGTGCCCTGCAAGAGCCGTTGCGTCAGATCGCCGAGAATGCCGGCGAAGAGGGCGCAATCGTTCTGGGCAAGGTCAATGACTCGAAGGACAACAACTTCGGCTACAACGCGCTCACCGGCGACTACGAAGATCTGGTCAGGGCAGGCGTGCTCGATCCTACCAAGGTCGTGCGCACCGCGCTGCAAAATGCCGGATCGATTGCGTCGCTGATGTTGACCACCGAAGCGCTGATCTCCGAGCTGCCGGAAGAGAAGAAAGCTCCGGCAATGCCCGGCGGCCACGGCGGCGGCATGGGAGACATGTACTAAGAGCAGCCGTCAGCCGTCATCCGTCAGTTAAAACCAAGCCCCGCTCGGAAGAGTGGGGCTTTTTTTGGGTAAGAATATACTTGACGCACATGTGACACTGGAGGCACCGTAAAGGATTCAATCTTCGCGATCATCCAAAGCCCAGAGAGCGCCATCCCTAGGTTCATTTGCTTTCGTTCGGCGTACTCGGCCTCTCTTCTCCAATCTTTCTAATGCGTCGCAAGTGTTGCGAAACTCAAAGCCTAATTCACGCGCAATGATCTCGGCTTCGTTAAATCGAGGAGAGCCACGCATCCGTCTTTGGGCGACGGGATCGTTAGTCTTGAGAAATTCCAGTACCCGTCCTTCTTCGATCTCCGGGGTTAGCCTGTGGTACACCGTGGCAGTATTTGGCTTGCGCGGCTCTGGCGGTTGCGGATTAGGTATGTGCAGTGGGTCGATGTGATACGACTTACCGCCGAACGCGTCAAGACTCCCCGTACTCCATACGACCTTACGCGCTTCCAGCCTTTCCATGATCTCGCGCACGTCTGGCATGCCGATATTTGCCACTTCCGACAGTTCCTTTACGTCGTATCCCAAGTTTGGGGTTTTCTTTAGATACTCGATAATCATCGTTTCGCGTCTTGCGTTTTCTCGTACCGTTTCGACGTTCTCAGGTGGATGCGTTCCGACATACACGTTCTGCTGCATGTTTGGCTTGAAGTCTATGTTCTGTTTGTTGTCTTGATGAATTGGTGGTGGCGCAGTAGGGTTCGATTCCTTGAAAAACAGTGCGGCAGTAATTACCAAAACGAACCCGATACCCGCGACTATGAGGCCAGCATAAGGCCCCTTCCAGTACCAAGCGATTCCGGTGGCAATCAAATTAAGACCTATGTTCACGGTATTTTTTCGTAGCGTCATGAATGCTTGGCATTGAGACATTCCTGCGCTACACTCAGAATCGGAGTGTCCTGAAGCCGCTCCTTTCAAAGATCAATGCAGGCTCGACCACGAATCGGGCCTGCAAACCGAAAATGAAAACCTGCGAATATACCGAAGGCCCAGAAGCGAAAGCGAAGTTCGATCAAGCGATGCGAACAGCTTTTCAGGCCCCGAAACCCACAACTCGCAAACCAAAACAAAAATCAGTTTCTACAATCCGCAAAACGAAACGCTCCGACAAGAACTAGAACGGAACTTCTTCCGTCCCCGTCCCTGTCTCCGGCTGGCGCGGCGATTCATCTTTCCCCGTCAGCGCGGCATACGTCAAGCGATGTCCGACAACTTTACTCATTGCCTCAGCGAATCTGACTGCATCCGGAACTTTATTTCCGTTCTCATCTTTCCGGTGATTGAAGCGAAACGCTTGCTCATCGACGTAGCGGAACAGGTGAAAAGGCTCCACGCTGATGTACGTACCGCTGAGTCCGCGCTTCAAGCAACTCCAGAAGTTTTCCAGACCTTGCGTGTGAACCGCGCCATCCACGTAGCGTTCAAGGTGATTGACGACTTTGTGCGTGTAGTCGCTGGAAACCGCAAACGGATAGGCTACGTGCTCATCTGTGT
Organism: Terriglobales bacterium; assembly: GCA_038254805.1. Taxonomy (GTDB): domain Bacteria; phylum Acidobacteriota; class Terriglobia; order Terriglobales; family Acidobacteriaceae; genus Gp1-AA145. The sequence goes on along the minus strand of JBBSFW010000066.1, from coordinate 15,253 downwards.
AAACCAGAGAACCAGCGTCAATCGTGTCCACTATGGCGTCGCGTAGCGCGTCCTTTTTGCGGTCGGGAATGATTCGCGTCTGGATTTTTCCATCGCGCTCAAGCATTCCCATTACAATTGCTTTGCCATGTCCTCCCTGCATTCCAATTCCGTGACCTAAGCGGAGCTTTTTCGACTTGTGCATGTTCCGCGCTTTGCCGCCGATGAATGTTTCATCAACTTCGACTTCGGAACCCGGGCCACCAAGTTTCACAATGGATTTTTCCTGCAATGCTTGCCGAAGTCTTTGCAGCATGAACCATGCGGATTTTTGAGTGATGCCAAGTGTTCTGGCGATCTCGTAGCTGCTGACACCGTTCCGACAGTTGACCAGCATCCACATTGCGGCCATCCACTTGTCGAGTCCAAGCGCGGAGTCCTCGAAAATGGTTACGACTTTGAGTGTGAACTGTTTCTGGCAGCCGTAGCAGAACCACATCCGGCGGGTTTTTATGAATGAGTTTTTCTCGGAATTGCAGCGTGGGCAAATCACTTTGCCATCGGGCCAGCGCAAATGCAGCGCGTACTGGAATGCCCGTTCGGGGTCTGCGAAGTAAGCTATTGCACCTTGAAGGGTTTGCGGCTCTTTCTGCTTCATGAGCAGAATATTATATTAAAATCACATGTGCGTCAAGTATATTCTTACCTTTATTTCTGGATTTGAATCAGGAGCTTAGGGGGAATTGAGGTGAAGAGGGGGCTTGACAAGATTTTTGGGAAATCCCACTTCTCGCAAAAAAAAGCGAGCAATGGAGCACCCGGGAAGCTCTATTTGGGTGGGGGAGTGGTGCTGTTTTTAGTCGCGGTCGCCGCGGGTGTTGTTCCGGTTGCAGGCGCGGCCTGATTTTGGCTCCCCGGTGTTTTCTTCTTTCGGAGTAACTGGACTAGATCCACACCCACTCCGATCCTATAAATGTCGCGATCCGGGGGCCCGACCGCATGGATAAAAACACTCGAGTCGGTCAAAGGTTTAGTCGTGCCTGCTGCCAGCAGTGGCAGGGTAGAACTATTTTTCTCAAAAGCGGAGAGAACAGAGCCGAAAATATGAAATGCCGGACTAAATGGTAATGGATAAACGGCGTCAAGGCGAAAAACCCAGTGACTCAATTTTCCGCCTGTGAGCGATTCATCTTGACCGGCCGTGATGTCGATAATCCCAGGGAATCGGCTCGCTAACGCCTCGCATCGGCCTTGCTTCTTATCTTTCTTAGGCTTCTCATCGTCACATTCGCCGTTGGCGCGCGAGCTGAAGAAATAGGTTTTGAGGCGCAAACCGGCATAGTATTTGCGGAAAAAGCGCGATCGGTCCTTCGCGACCAAGGCTAGGATTGTCTTGCCTGAAGGGATCAGGGAATTCCCAGATTTGTCGAATAAATCTGGGAAATTAGCTTTGACATTTTGAGAAGGAGTGCTGGTCAAATCTATCTCCTGAGCGGAATTGCTCGGAGAAGTGAATGGCGTGGTGAACCCTAACCCGGCGACCAAGGCGGCCGCTAATTTTGCATGCGTGTTCTTGTACTCGCTCCAGAAGGGTACACCCTCGCGAGGTTTCGTCAGAAAATACTCGACCCCACTCAAAACGTCCAGGCCTTGAACGATATCTGTTGTCTTTTGCTGCTGCAGGGCAGTACTCAGAAAATCGCCTTGCACGTCCAAGCCTGAGATGGAGCTGGCGGGTTGCGGTACGCTTGTGATGCGCGGATTCACAAAGAGCCAGAAGCGTCTTTCTAGCGGGTCCTTATGACTGGCTTTTCCAACCGGCGCGTTTAGGTCAAACTCCACGAACAGTTTCTGCTGCGTTGCCGCCGAACTGGCCCCGGAGGCGTCAATGCCTACGACAGCACGGGTAATCGGACTCGAGCTTTGCCCGGATGTATTCTCAATGTGTGCCAAATTCAAAACCTGTCCAATTCCGCGCAGCCCAACTTGTACCGAGAAGCTCTGATGATCTACATTGCCCGTGATCTCCAATGCCGCACCTGATAGCTCTCCCGCCTGGCAGGGGGAAAACTGGATCTTCACCGTGCAGTTCGCGGAAGCCTTGAGGCTGGAAGAACAGGGGGTATCGGACGGGACAATACGGAAATCTAGGGGCAGATCGTTGCCATAATTGTCTTTGGTGCATCGGTCAGTGCCTTGGATGATGGTGAATTTCAAGTCGCTGACCGCTTTCGATCCATTAGTGATCTGTAATGGTTTCTCCGCAGGTGTGGAGACTTCCTGCTCGCCAAAATCCATGGCCGCCATTAGCGGCTCCAATGGAGAGCCCACGGACGCGGAGCATCCGAGCTTTAGGGCATATTGCTCATCCTTGAGCTGGTTTTGAAGAGCTGCCTTTTGCGTGTCATTGAGGCCGCTTTGCCTATCGATATTTGCAATGCTCTGGTCGAGCAGCTTCGCCAGTTTTTCGGATTGAGCGAGGAAAAAGGGCTTAAGAGTCTTGTCCTGGAAAACCAGTTCGGAGTGACAGCTCAATCAGAAAGGTGTACCCATGAACCGTTCACTGTCAGGATATGTTTTGGGATTGACGGCCTTGTTGCTACTTAGCCCTTCAATGTTCGGTCAGAATCCGATTGCAGAAGCAGCGCGGAAGATTTCGCAACTGAACGGTCAACTTTTGCGCGAGGTACAGGTCGCCCCGCCGGAGGTCAAGCAAGCTGTAAGCGAAGTGCCACAGGTCAACCCGGCTGAGGTTCACGAAATCACTGCACCACAAAACCCAGCAAAACAAATCAGCGTGGTGAGTGATAAGCAAAAGCAGCTTCTTGTATCCGCCGTAAGGAACTTTACACAAGAGAAAAAGAGGCAAGAAAAAAAATATTGGTGGTTGGCCTTAGTGTTTGTAGTCGCGGGTGCCGCGTGCGCACTACTTGCAAGTATTTTCAACTTCGTAAAATGGAACACAATCGCTGGGATCATAAGTCTGATCGTGATAGCAGTCGTCGGCTTTCCGAACGTCTATCCCATACCCGCGCTTGCAGATTTCTATGGCGCCCTTGCCACCCAGGCAGTGGCACTTCAAACAGACTGTGAATTGAAAAATCCTTTCACAGAGGACGATTACACGTCCGCTGAGAACCAGCTGAAATACCTTATCCTCTACGATGCGACGAACCGCCCCAAGCTCGGTACGACCAAAGTGTCGACTGAGGACTTGACGAAGCAGCTGCAGACCTACAAGACCACCGCCAATGTTGCAGCGACGGGCACTCATTAAAGCGTGCAGCTGGGTGCTCCCCCGCGCATCCTTGGGGGGGTACCCAACACATCTCGCGCGAGATGTGGGTCTCGCCGACGAAATGCGGCAACCTCTGGTACGGCTGACCCAAACTGCTATTTATTTCGATCATCAAGCTGATGTCGATGCTGCCCAAAGCATGCATAGGTCCTTGGTTGGGAGTCTCTCGCGAAGCGAGAGACTCCGCGGCCTCAGGATGACAATTGGTTGGAATCGCGGCGGAGCAGGAGGGTTTGGGGAGCGAAATGATCCTGCTCCGGTGGGGATGACCGGAGATTTTTTTCCCATTGACTTCGCCGGGGCGCGGGATCAGAATTTGCTCGCAGAATTGGCTGGCCGCAATTTTTTGCTTGCGGCAAGGTTTTGCTCACCGGAATTTTTGCTGACGGCGAAGTTTTGCTCGTGCAATCCCAAGGAGGCTCTGAAATGAGGAAGCTATTAGTGGCGTTGGTTTTTTTCGGATCGGTCCCGCTATTTGGACAGAGCGCATTTGATGGCACCTGGCGGTTGAATACGCAGAGCGCACAGTTTACGGGTAACGACAAGTTTTCAATGCAGAATGGCATGTGGCGTTGCGACACCTGTGTTCCAAAGATTGCCGTCAAGGCGGATGGCAAAGAGCAAAAGGTGAGCGGGTCGCCGTATTACGACACGATCAGCGTGCGGGAGGCAGACGATCACACGGTCGAGATCACGAACAAAAAGGGCAGCAAGGTCACGGGGACGGCGAAGATGACGGCCTCCGACGACGCGAAAACGTTGACAACAGAGTGGTCCTTCGTCTCCCAGGCGGCGCAACAGGGAAGCGGGAAGTACAACTCCGACCGGGTGGAAGACGCGCCCGCGGGGGCTAACAAGGTTTCAGGCACGTGGCACCCGGGGAAGATCGAGGGGGCTTCGGAAAACGTCAGCATGTTCACCTACAAAGTGACTGCCGATGGGCTGAGTATGTCGGACCCGGTGGGCGATTCTTACACCGCGAGATTTGATGGAAAGGATTATCCGTATAAGGGCGATCCGGGTACGACCAGCGTTTCACTGAAAAAAATTGATGCCAACACGATCGAGGAGTCGGACAAGCGCAACGGCAAGGTCATCACGGTGTCGCACATGACGGTAGATGCGGACGGAAAGACGATGAAGATCACGGTGGAGGACAAGCTGCGGGACACAACCATGAACTGGACGGCGGACAAGCAGTAAAAAGTACGTGGTTTATTGCGGGCCTCGCCGGAAGGCGGGGCTTTTTTGTTTTGCACTCAGCTGCGCCCGGCATGGAGCGGAGAACAAAAATCTTGGGGCAGGGTGCACTCACTTCGGTAACTTGCTGCCTATCGGTTAACCTTCGAACATTCCTAGATGCGTCGAGTGACACGATTGGACACTGGCGACGGCAGGATCGCTCACCAGATCCGCTACGCATAAGGAGAAATGGATGACGAAAAAGATTTTGATTGCGGGATTCGCGTGTTTGTCGGTGGTAGCGGTGGCGCAGTCGAGCGGAAGCAAGGACCAGAATGCGAGCGCCGCGAAAGATGTGCATCCGCGGGATGTTGCCACCGGCCAGGCCTCTGGCAAAATCACGGCCCCACGGGACATTGCTACCGGACAGGCCAGCGGCAAGCGTCAATACCAACCAGTTTTAATCAGGAAGGTATCCGAAGACGATACCAATGGGGCGCGCGAGCAGCAGAGTCCCAAGGCGGCGGGCAAGACCTCGGCGTCTGATGACTGGCATGTCACCAACGCCAAGAGTAACGGCAGCGGCTCGGCTGCCGATGTGAATCGGGATGGCGTGGCAGAGCGCAGGAGCGCTGCTGCGTCCAGCGCCAATGGGCAGGGGCGGGTGGCGGCGGGAGATGTAAACGGCGATGGCAAGGCGGACGCAGCCATCAATACGAGCCACTCGAACATCAAGAGTCCGAGGGACATGGCTACGGGGCAGGCCAGCGGAAAACGTATGCACCAAGACATCACCATCACCAAATACTCCGACACAGCGCCGCAGAAATAGTGTTGCTGAATAATTTGTGATCGGGCCCCGCTTGAAGCGGGGCCTTTTTTTTGGCCGGTTCTGCTGAACGAGCGCAGGCGTTCGCTGTCCATTAGAATCTCCTGCATGGCGGCGGTGATCGAGTGCCACGATCTGCGCAAAACCTACGACGGCAAACTTGAAGCCGTGCGCGGATTGAATCTGGAAATCCATGCGGGAGAATGCTTCGGCTTGCTGGGGCCCAATGGCGCAGGGAAAACCACCACGATCGAAATTCTGGAAGGTCTGCTGGAAGCAACGTCGGGGCAAGTCACGATTCTGGGGCAGACGTGGAAGGCACACGCCCGCGAGTTGCGGGAACAGATCGGCATTTCTTTACAGGAGACGCGGCTTTCAGAGAAGCTTACAGTCCGCGAAACGGTCGATCTCTTCGCCAGTTTTTATCGCCAGCCGCGGAGCACGAACCAGGTGCTGGAGAGTCTGCAGCTCACGGAAAAGGCTGATTCCTGGGTGGGAAAACTTTCCGGCGGCCAGCGTCAGCGGCTGGCGGTGGCGACGGCCCTGGTGGGGGCGCCCAGGGTGCTGTTTCTCGACGAGCCAACGACGGGTCTCGATCCGCAAAGCCGCCGCCAGCTTTGGGACATTGTTCGTACATTCCAGCAAGAGGGCGGTACGGTGCTCTTGACCACTCATTATATGGACGAAGCCGAGCGCCTTTGCGACCGGCTGGCTATCGTTGATCATGGAGAAATCATTGCCGAAGGCTCGCCGGCCGAGTTGATTGCCCGGCTAGGCGGCCATCACATGGTGGAGTTCTCCCTGGCTGGGGAATCACATCCTTCCATTGAAATCTGGAAACTCCTGCCGGGGGTGGAATCGGTACGTAGCGATGACGGTCTGGTGTGCCTCTCTGTACGTGAGCCGCACCGCACCATTCCCGCTTTGCTGGAACAGGTGGAAAAACACGCGGCTGAGCTCGAGCACTTGACCACACGGCAAGCCAGCCTTGAGGACGTTTTCGTCCGGCTTACAGGCCGCCACCTAAGGGAAGAATAATGAGCGTTGCGCAACCAACTCTCCCACAGCAAGACTTAGGACAGCAATCCTCTGCGCCGGGTAACGGCCGATGGGCCGGATTCTTTAGCATCTTGCGGGTGCGCATGAAGGAGATGGCCCGCGAACCGGAGGTCATTTTCTGGGTTTTTGGCTTCCCGATCCTGCTGGCCTTGGGACTGGGAATTGCCTTTCGCAACAAACCGGCCGGCGTGACTTCAGCAGTGATCGTTTCCGGAGCCGGAGCGCAGAATGTCCTTGCGATGCTTCAGCACTCGCCTGGCAGGTCCTCAATACACGCCGACGTGCTGGACGAGCCCGCAGCGCTGCGCGGTTTTCGGCTGGGGAAATACGATCTGGTGATTGAGCCGGCCCCGTCCGCGGGCTATCGGTACCGTTACGATCCCGCCCGCCCTGAAAGCGTCCTCGCCCGTGCGTTGGTGGATGATACTTTGCAGGCTGCCGCCGGACGCAGGGATATGTTGACCACCACCGCGGTCACGACCAGCGAGCCTGGCTCCCGTTACATTGACTTCCTGATTCCCGGCCTACTGGGCATGAACCTGATGAATGCTGCCATGTGGGGAATTGGGTTTGCGCTGGTGGACATGCGGCAACGAAAGCTGCTCAAGCGATTTGTTGCCACTCCGATGCGCCGCGGAGATTTTCTGCTCGCGCTCCTGAGCAGCCGCCTGGTTCTGATGCTGATTGAAGTTTCGCTGCTGCTGGGCTTCGGCGTGCTGGCCTTTCACATGCGAGTGCTGGGCTCGGTACTCACCATCCTGGTGATTGGCTCGATGGGTGCGATTGCGTTCGGCGGACTAGGTCTGCTGACCGCGAGCCGCGCCCAGAAGATCGAAAGCGCCAGCGGCCTCATGAATTTGGTGATGATGCCTATGTGGATCTTTTCCGGGGTGTTTTTCTCCTACGAGCGTTTTCCGGCAATGGTCCAGCCGTTCATCAAAGCCCTTCCGCTTACCGCGCTAAATGATGCGCTGCGGGCGACGATCCTGGAAGGTTCGTCTCTGGTTTCACAAAGCGGAAGAATTCTGATTTTGGCTTTATGGGGCGGGATTTCCTTCGCGCTGGCGCTACGCTGGTTTCGCTGGACATAAATTTTCTCAGGTCCGCGGGCCGGGGAGGTACTTCCGGCTGCTCTGCCTGGTTAGGCCCGTGCTAGACTCGCCTTGACGATCGCGGCGCCGGTTTTTTGGGAGCAGTCAACCGGGAGTTATGGGCCAACCCAGCATCGTATTCAGGTTTAGAGACGTGAAATGACGGTCGCCGAATATCAGGACGTCTGCAGTGACTTTTTGGAGCGGGTGCGCGTTGCCTCGCAGCGAATTTTGCTCCTGGATTATGACGGTACCCTGGCGCCCTTCACGCCAGATCGGGCGCGGGCCGTTCCCTATCCCCAAATTCCTGAATTAATCGAGAAAATTATGGCGGGTGGTACGCGAGTGGCGCTGATCAGCGGACGCGGTGCCACGGAATTGCTCGCATTATGCAACGTTCATCCTCATCCGGAGATTTGGGGCAGTCATGGCATCGAGCGACTTCGTCCCGATGACTCGTACGATGTTGAGACTCCCCCGGCAGGCCAGCGGCAAGCGCTGGCAACTGCAGAAACATTCCTGCGCGCGGCCGGACTCGGCCATCAGATCGAGGCCAAGCCTGGAAGCATCGCTGTTCACTGGCGCGGGCTGCCCGCAGAGGCAGGATCTGCAATCGAGAGCAAGGTGCAGAGTGCGTGCCAGCCGCTGATAAGGGACGAGGGTTTGGAGTTGCTGTGGTTTGATGGCGGATTGGAATTGCGCGCTCCTGGCCGTAATAAAGGGGATGCAGTGGCCGCTATTTTGTCGGAGAGCGGGCCTGAGGCCGCGGCCGCATATTTGGGCGATGATCAGACCGACGAAGATGCATTTCGCGCCATCAAAGGCAAGGGGCTTGGTATATTAGTCCGCGCCGAAACCCGGCCAACCATGGCGGATGTCTGGCTGCGGCCGCCGGATGAACTGGGCCGGTTTCTGCGTGACTGGCTACTGGCCTGTGGAGCAGAAGGATGAAGCTGCTGGAAGGACGGTTGATTAACGTCTCCAACCGTTTGCCGGTGGAAATCAAGATGCGGGCTGGCCATCCGCGGATGACGGCCAGCTCTGGAGGGCTTGCCTCGGCCCTCGACAGCATCTGGCGCAACCAGCATGGAGTTTGGATCGGATGGGCCGGGGGGGTGGATTCGTCCCTGGACGCCGGCCTTCTAGCCAAGGCCGCCCGCGGGCGGTCGCATAGTTTCCAGTCCGTGAATCTCTCGCGCGAGGAAGTGACCAAGTTCTATTCCGGCTTTGCCAATGAAATCATCTGGCCACTTTTCCATGACATGCCCTCGCGCTGCGACTTCGATCCCGAATATTGGGAGATGTATCAGCGGGTGAACCGGAAATTCGCCCAGACGACGGCTGAAATTGCCACCAGCAAAGACCTGATCTGGGCCCATGACTATCACCTTATGCTCATGGGCCGGTATCTGCGAGAGACTGGCTGCGCAGCCCGGACTGGCTTCTTTCTGCATATTCCGTTTCCGGCGCCCGATATCTTCCAAAAATTGCCGTGGCGAAAAACGATCCTGCTTTCCCTGCTGCAATATGACCTTCTGGGATTCCAGACCGACCGCGATCGCTACAACTTCATGAGTTGCCTGGAACGCATTGTCCCCGACGCCGCCACCTCACGCGACGAGTCCGCTAACATCGTTGCCCACCACAACCGGCGGACCCGCGTCGGGACCTTTCCCATCAGTATTTCATTCGAGGAATTTGCCGGCCATGCAGCCAGCCACGAAATAGAATCAGCCGTGCAGCAGCTACGACGCGAGTTGGCAAACAATTTCCTTGTCCTGGGCGTGGATCGGATGGACTACACCAAGGGCATTCCGGAGCGCCTCAAGGCTTTCCGGATATTGCTGCGGCGATTTCCCGAGTTGCGTCACCGCGTGACCCTGGTACAGGTTGTAGTTCCCAGCCGGGAAGAGATTCCTAATTACAAGGAGCTGAAACGCGAGGTCGAGTTGCTCGTCAGCCAGATCAACGGAGAATTCACGGATGCGGGCTGGGTCCCCATTCATTACATCCACCGCAACCTGAGCCGCAAGCAGTTGCTCTCGTATTATCGCGCAGCTGACATCGCCCTGATTACGTCGCTGAAAGACGGAATGAACCTGGTGGCCAAGGAATTCTGCGCTGCCCAGATAGACGAATGCGGGGTGGTGATCATAAGCGAGTTCGCCGGCGCTGCCGCGGAGCTGCAACATGGCGCGATCGTGGTTAATCCCTACGACCTCGCCGGAATCGCAGAGGCCATCCACCGCGCCTGCGTCATGCCGGTAGAGGAAAAGCGTTCGCGGATGCGGCTGATGCGCGATATTGTGCGGACTTATAACGTCCAGGTTTGGGCGGAAGCTTTCCTGGGGGCAACCATCGCATCGCATTCCGTGAATGAAGGCAAGGCCGCCGGCGTGGCTAGCGTAGGAGAGGCGGATGGGCCCCTTGTTGCGGCCACTGGCCTTCCCGGCCAGAGAATCGCTTAATCAGCCATTGTTCTTTTTTGCCTGATCCCAATTCGCAGCGCTATCTTGCCACGTGGGATTGTTTTCGCGAATCAAAGCGACCTTCGCGTCGCCTGGGCGAAGCTTCGTCTTCCACGCTACCAAAAGCAGGTTCCTCACCGCTGGAAGCGATTCGGAATGACGGTGGGTGCGGTCAGGAGCACACCAGCGCCAGCAAAACAAAACTAGTGATGTCATTCCGAACGGCTTTCAGCGGTGAGGAACCTGCTTTGCGCGGGCAGGACCACGATATTTCAGTTCAAACGGCCAGCAGCCTTTTTCTTCGCGCCAGCTCTTTGGGCGAATACATGCTCCCGCGGCATTTCCGGGCGCCGCAGCAGCAAGGTGCGGGATCGTCCAAATCCCCGTCGTACAGGTTGTAGTCGTATGCCAGCTCTTCCCCGGCCGCTATTTTCCTGATTGCGCGAATAATGACGCGTCCCTTAATTTCATCGGCCTCACAATTTGGTTCACAGGAATGATTGATAAATGCGGCAATACCGTCGCCGTCAATCACATGCTCGCCATCCACCAGACCGAACAGGTATGTCCGTGGAGAATGCTCATAGATGGCGTCTGCCTGGGAATTGGTGATGCGCGGGCCGGTGTACTCAGCGACCATCCTGCGGCGGGCGATGGGAGCGGTGGCGTAGACGCCGTCGGCATGAATCTTCGATCTGCGAATGGCGAGCGTCATCGTTTAATGAGATTACAGCATGGCCTATCCGGATTTCGTAACCCCAAACTGCTTGCGCTTTCCGGAGAATGGCCGTCCGTCGTGGGTAAAGTGTGACCCTTGCTACGATTCAGGCCGGGTTGGTCAGCAATGTTCGAGGTCCGATGGTTGGGAAATGGAGCGGGAGACCGGGATCGAAGCGGCGACATCCAGCTTGGGAATCTTCCCTTCGAGGGATGCGGCAAGTAGCAGGAAGGGCGCAAAGGCGCATGAATATTGGCAATTCCCGATGCTCCGCGCTTCCTGCATTTTTGTGCATCCGTATGCGACGGTCGCAATTCGGCTCCGTTTTGTGGGGAAATTTGTGGGGAAAACTTTCCCCGATGTTTTGAAAGGGGGCCCCGGATGCAAACTTGGCGAATCGCAACCACACCGCCGCAGCAAAGCTACGTCGAACTTTTGTAATCTAGCAGATTCTGTTGTTGAGCAGGCACAATATGATTTGTGGAAAAGCAATCGCGCAAAGCGTCGGTCAGAACACCGAAGAAAACACCGACTAAGCGCAGCCTCCAAAACCTGCGACCCCCCTGGGGAAAAGGTGAATCCGGCAACCCTGGCGGACGGCCAAAGCACAAGCCTGTACTGGAAGCGCTGCACGAGGCGCTCACGGATCAGCCCGAACTGCTTAAGAAAATTGCACTCAACGCCCTAAAGCAAGCGAGCTGCGATCTTGGATTCTTCCGTGAAATCCGAGACATGCTTGACGGCAAGCCCGGCCCAAAAATTGAGGAAGACCCCGCCGACGCGGCTACCAGTTTTGACATGCACGTCCATTTCATCGACTCGCCTGACCTGAACGGATCACTCCCGCCATCCCCGGCTTGATCCGAAACGGGTGAGCTGCTGTACTCCATCGGCGATCGCGCGAGCGAGTTCCGCGAGCACTTCGCGGTACCACTGGATTCGACGTCCGTCCGGTACCAGTAAAGGATCAGTGGTGTTCTTCCAGCAAGTGCCGGAACTTGCCACACCGCTCCAAAGCGTGCCAGTTTAGCAGACGAGTAATCGTCTGAATTCAGAGCAATCTCGGGGGGGGGTTGAAGTGCCCCTGTCTGCTGTACCAATCTCGATGTGAGTTCTCCGTTGATTTTCGTTTTCAGCGGGGATGAGGTCCGGAGCAGGGGACGGCTTTGAGTCCCTTGCTCTGGCAGCCTTGTACTAGCTTTTCTCATGCCCGCATCTCCGCGTTGACTTCGGGTTTCGGTGGGAAATGCGGCGTCCGGCAGGTCTGCATCATCCTATGCACAACCAACCTAGAGCCCTTCGATCATCGGTCAACGAGCCTCATTGCGTGCGCATCCAACCTGTGTGATCGTTGGACAACGAACGCTTCCATGGGCAGTGATAGCGGGGCTCGTCGTGATTATACTGGCCCTGCTATATGCTGGCTTGCACCCCGCCCAAACCTCCGAACCGTGGCCGGCGCCTGTGCATCAAGCCCAGTAAAGCAGCGCCAGCGAGGATACGACGAGAGACCAATCCCCGGGCAGCAGTCGTTGGACCTGTCGTGCCCATACAGGCCCTACTCCCTAAGAACCTCTAACAAACCCTCTTGGGGGAGTAAGAGTTAGCCACGCGCGCTACCCCGGCAACGAGGTACGAATCCTGAAATGCTGCAGCCAAGGGGCTGGGCCGACGGTGGATACGCTCGTCTCACAGGCAGAGACCGCTTCAGGAAGTGGAAGGGGTGGTCCCATTCCTTAGCACCGCGCCAGCCGGCAAGTCTTGAAACCAATGAGCGCAGCCTCCAAAACCTGCGGCTCCCCTGGGCACACAAAATGGATGCGGCTATTTGAGAACCTGCGGTACATCGTCCTCGATGAATTGCACACGTACCGTGGAGTATTCGGGAGTCACCTAGCTAATGTGCTAAGGCGACTGAAGCGGTCGCAAAATTCTACGGTTCCGATCCGCAGTTCATCTGCTGCTCCGCAACGATTGCGAACCCCAGCGAGCTAGCTTCTCAGCTGATCGAAAAAGAAGTGGAAGTTATCGAAGAGAACGGAGCACCCGCGGGCGAGAAGTTGTTCGTGTTCTACAACCCGCCGATGGTCAATCGAAACCTCGGAATTCGGCGCAGCTACATCAATGAAGCCACGCGAGTGGCGAAAGAGATCCTCGCCCGAAAGCTGCAGACGATTGTGTTCGCAAATAGCCGATTACACACCGAAGTCATTCTGACCTACTTGCAGCGGGCGAACACTCCGAAGGCGGGCCAACCAGAGCCGATATGCGGCTATCGCGGAGGGTATTTGCCGGGAGAACGGCGCGAGATTGAACGTGGTTTGCGCGAAGGCCGCATTCTGGGCGTTGTGGCCACCAATGCTCTGGAACTGGGAATCGATGTCGGTTCTCTGGACGCTTGCGTGATGGCTGGGTATCCGGGATCGATTGCTTCCGCTTGGCAGAGGGCGGGCCGTGCAGGACGACGCACAGGAAGTTCGTGCGCGGTGTTCGTCGCGTCTTCGGCTCCGCTGTTATGGCCGTGATCTTGCTGGGACTACTACTCTATCGGCGTAGCGCAAAAATCCACTGGGCAAGAGAACAGGCAATTCCTGAAATCATTGAACTGATCCAAAAGAGCAATTACGCCGCTCGCGCCTGAGGGGGCGGACGTTTACGTCAAACCGTACCGCAAAGGGGTCTCGTGGCAGTACATAGGACGTTCTCCCATTGACCGGCGCCGAATGCCCCTGCAATTCAGCAGATGGCAGGTTCGGAAAGAAGGCTTCGAGAACGTGGAAGTGGCGGCCGGGTTCTATGGCGCCGGCTTTTGGATGCAGAACCCAACTCTGAATTTCGCATTGTTCGAAAAAAACAAGACACCATCGGGCATGGTATGGGTAGCCGGCGATACTTTTTCCCTAAGTATGCCAGGGCTGGATGGTTTGCTCGAGGTGACACTTGCATCCTACTGGATTGACAAGTTTGAAGTTACAAACCGCGAGTTTAAAAAGTTCGTTGATGCGGACGGCTACACCACCCGACGTTTTTGGAGAGAGAAATTCATTAAGGCCGGTACGCCGGCGACCAGCGAGATTGCGCCGGTCAGCAACTTTGGAGGCAAAGGTCTAGCTGCGGCTGGAAGCTACGCTGGCTTGGGGCCGTATGGGACCTACGATTTGGCTGGCAATGCGAAGGAGTGGTGCTGGAACGCCAGCGAGCAGGACAAGCGATATGTATTGGGCGGAGCGTGGAATGAGCCGGCGTATATGTTTACCGATCCGGATGCACAGTCGCCCTTCGTAAGGCACGCAGAGTATGGTTTTCGTCTGGTGCGAACCGAAGTCGGATGCTCCGACATCGGGGGATTTACGCGACGACGGCGTCGCGAAAGAACGCACAACGGGAAAGAAAGAAGGTGGAAGCGCTGTTCGCGGAACTCAAGAATGAGATCGGGGCCGTGGCTGATTCTTTTTCTGATTCTCGTTGCTTGGACTTTGGGGCAAACAGAGCTGAGGTTAAGAGTAGCGGCAACTCGCGACCCTAGCCGTTCGTTCCCTGAGTGTCGCAAAATCGCCTTTGCACTCAGAACGAATACACCGTCAATTGTTTCGCGCCGCCCACATACACGTGTCCATTGGCGACCGTCGGAATCGTGAACTTGACCGCTGTGCCCCCAGTATCGCGCGTGCCGGCCTGACTGCTGTTGTATAGCTCCACGCTGAGGTCGTCCGCGCGATAGGCGTGCAGGATGGCTGGGCCGGATGTGTTCACGCCTCCCACTAGGTCGCCGCCAACGAACTTCGAGTTATCCAGCACCCAGACGATCCCGTTCAAAGTGCCGTTGGCCGAAACTGTTGCGGTCGGGCCTGGATATCCGAACGCCTTCGTGGTTTGTGAGGACGGCGAAGACGGTAGCAGCCCATTCGCGAATTTGAAGGCCATCACCGATTCGTTCATTCCGCCAAAATAGACGTAGCCGTTCCAGTTCGCGGGAGTGAACCAGTTGCCGTTGATCGGCTCCGGACTGCCGATCGCCAGCTTCTGCACGGCCAGATCATTCGTTGCGTTGTAGTGACCCATGTTGGAGCGATTCACGACGTAGATGATGCCGTCTTTGCCCCCGCACAGAATCAGGCTCGGAACCGCGGAGGCGCTCTGCGTTGGCGCGATCATCGGCCCGCCGGAACCGAGGTCCAGGTCTTGCGCATTCAGAGCGGCCTGGTTGCTCGGTGTGTAGAAATCGACGATGTGGAAGGCGCCGTTAGCGAGCGTCAGCTTCAGGAATGAATTGCCGGCGCTCGCTCCGCCCGTATTGAGGTTGAAATTGCCATTGCCGGTCACGACGAAAATGTTGCTTTTAGTGTCTGCCGCGGGACCGCCTCCGCTATTCCAGATGGCTGCAGCGCCATTGCTGCTCGGTGCGGTGCTGAGCACGCCGGTGCGGTGCAACGTACCTCCATTAGCGCTGTAAGCAAACATCCAGCCTTGGTACGGCAGTGCGTCGCCATGCGAGCCAAAGCAGATGATAACGTCTGCATTCACCAGCAGCAGTGCCGGCCGTTGCAAGTGCCGTGAAGGCGCGAAGGTAACGCCTCCATAGCTGCCGGAGATCGTCACTGGCCCGCCGTACTTCTCCGCTCCCGTCGT
>JBBSFW010000065.1:0-21052 GCA_038254805.1 Terriglobales bacterium | reverse complement strand
GCCAATCATGGTATGTGCAGCCAATGGATACAACTATCTGGACGAAGGCTATGCTCTGCTAGCAAACGGCGCCGATACGCTCGACGCGGCACTTAAGGTGGTGCAGGGTCCGGAGAATGACCCTAACGATGAGAGCGTAGGACTCGGAGGACACCCGAATGAGGAGGGCGTGGTGGAATTGGACGCCTGCTGCATGCATGGGCCGAGCCGCACTGCCGGATCGGTCGGTGGGGTGCGCAACATCAGGAACACCTCCCTGCTTGCGAACGCTGTGCGGCAGCACACAGGACACGTCATACTGGTGGGCGAAGGCGCGGAACGGTTTGCTGTAGCCCAGGGGTTCCAGCGCGAAAACTTACTGACCGATAAGTCTCGAAAGGAATGGCTGCTTTGGAAGGAGACCCATTCAGACTGGTGGGGGCCTGGGATCGCCAGCCCTGACTGGCGCAAACGGTTCCGTGCTCCCGCGCATGCGGACGACTGGGAATATCGAATGCAACGCATGCAGGAAGTCGCCGCAGAAATTGGAATCCCCGCCGAGCTTCGCATGGAGGCTATTCGCAGCGTCCTTTACCCGCCGACCGGAACCATCCACTGCTCAACGCTGAATGCCACGGGCGAAATCTCCGGTTGCACAACCACTAGCGGACTGGCCTGGAAAATTCCTGGACGCGTGGGCGACTCCCCCATCATCGGCGCCGGATGTTATACCGACCAGGATGTGGGCTCCGCCGGGGCCACAGGCAACGGGGAAGAAAACATTAAGGTCGCCGGAGCGCACACCATCGTCGAGAACATGCGGCACGGCATGTCTCCTCTCGATGCCGGGATGGATGCGCTCAAGCGCATCGTCCGCAACTATAATGGCGACCGCGAGCGGCTGCAATTCATGGACATGGTTTACTACGTCCTGCGAAAGGACGGCGCCTATGCCGGAGTTTCGCTGTGGGAAGGCTACCAGGCCGGCAAGCCGCATCAGATCGCGATCCACGACGGAAGCAGGCGGCTGGAGAAAACGGCAAACTTATACCCAGGAGCTTCGCAAGACTGGCCGCCGTTGCCGAAATAGTTTCCTAAGCAAACCTGACCTTCACGTCCGCACCCTTTGCAAGGTGAATGCTCTCTATGAACCGTACTTTGCCCGTCATCAGGGTCAGCACAATGGATGATGTCCGCGTGCCTTCGCCGAAGAAGCGGACGCCTTTGAGCAGCGCGCCATCGGTTACGCCGGTGGCGGCAAAGATGAGCTGATGTCCGGGGGCCAGGTCTTCGGCCCGGTAAACCCGGTTCTTGTCGCGGATCCCCATGCGTGCGATCCGCTCCTCCAATTCAGGCTTGTTGATCACCAGGCGCCCCAGCATATATCCGTTCAGGCATCGAATCGCGGCTGCGGTTATAACGCCTTCCGGGGCTCCCCCAAATCCCATGACCGCATGTACCCCCGTGCCGATCACTGCGGCGGCGATTCCGGCGGAAAGATCGCCATCGCCGATGAGCCGGATGCGCGCTCCCGCCGCCCGAACATCGGCAATCAGTTTTTCGTGCCGGGGACGATCCAGCACCACCACCACCAAATCCTGGACGGTGCGGTCCATGCGCTTTGCGATGCTACGCAAGTTGTCAGCGACCGGGGCGTCGAGATCCACGGCATCCTTGCAGGAGGGCCCCACGACGATCTTTTCCATGTAGCAATCGGGCGCGTGCAACAGGCCGCCAGCCTCAGATGCCGCCAGCACTGTGATCGATCCGGGGGCGCCGGTTGCGCACAAGTTCGTGCCCTCGAGTGGATCGACCGCGATGTCCACCTCCGGGACGCCGGTCCCATCGGAAAATTCGGCGCCCACTTTTTCTCCGATGTAGAGCATGGGCGCCTGATCACGCTCGCCTTCGCCAATGACAATGGTGCCCCGCATCGGGATAGAGTCCATAGTCTGGCGCATGGACTCGGTCGCTACCTTGTCTGACAGGTTGCGCTCACCGCGTCCCATGGTGCGAGCAGAGGCAATGGCGGCATTCTCAACCACCCGTATGAATTTGGCCGCGAGATCGCTCTCAATGTTTTGGCCAAAGCTTCTGGCCTTTATGTCTGGCCTGGTGTCGGTTGCCATCGGTCCTCCGCGTAAGAAGCGACCTGAAACTATAGCGCGGATAGAGGCCGGCAGGGAATACAGGATGGCCGACTAAGTGGTTGGATGGGCAAAACAAATGGCTCGCCCGAGAGTTAGCGCTGACAGATTCTGCGATGCGCAGATCAGATGATAAAATGCACTACCGGCGAATCCGCAAAGTGGGGCTATAGCTCAGCTGGGAGAGCGCATCGTTCGCAACGATGAGGTCGTCGGTTCGATCCCGACTAGCTCCACCAAATGTTTTCAATTCGTTAGATCGCATTCTCACCGGTTCCATCACTCCAAAAACAACTAACTATTGGGACAACATTGGGACAAGATTTCTGGCAGGCTGTTTCGCAAACTCCGATAGCTTCTCAATCGCCCGCCGTTGTGAAACCGGCACGATCTGAGCGTAAATATCTAGCGTGGTCGCGATGCGCGAATGCCGCATTTGCCCCTGCACCGATTTCGGGTCGGCTCCCGCTTGAACCAGCCAGGTTGCGTGTGAAGTCCGCAGGCAACGCCAGTTCACGAAAGGCAGCCCCAAAGCGCGGGCCGCCGGTTGAATGTGCCGCTTTAGAACATTCTGATCGTTCATCGGCTTTCCGTCTTTTACGCTTTGAAAACCAAGCGCGTCTGAATCCGCCGATTTGACGAGTTTGTACTTCCTGATCGCCCGCCCCGCCTTAATTTCAACTATGAGTGATTTCAGGCGAAAAATTCGGGCTATTACTTCGGGCGAAACTCCGATTGTTGCCGCACTCGCCTGAGTTTTTGGAACGGACCAATCTCCGCGAGTGTAGCGTTCTTCGATTGTGATCGAGTCATCGTGAATGCATCTCCATTTCAAGCCGATCAACTCACTCACTCTGAGTCCTGTCCAAACCGCCACATAAACCATCGTCGCATAAGGTTCGGCTAGAAACTCGACAAGATTATTGAATTGTTCAGGCGTGACTGTTGGCTTTGGACGCCGCGGTCTTTTGTCCGGCGGCATCTGCAAGCCATCCAATGGATTTTGCACGAGAAACCCGTACTTGACTCCTGAACGGAGAATGCTCGAAAGTGCATCCCTAATTTTCAGGATTGACGGATGTTCTATTCCTTCGCTAGCAAGTCCAGAGAAATAACGCTGCAGAGTTAGCGGCGTCAGCTCCCGCAGACACGAACTGCGGAACCTCGGCTCAAGATGTTTCGCGATGACATGGCCTGCCTTCCGTTTGCTCTTTCCGCATCGCGATCTTGCCTCGCTCTTGCAACAAATCAAGCGCGGTAGCGATTCGTGCAGAGCTCTTGTTCCGGCCAAATAGTTCTCGGATGTCATTTCTCGTCAGCCCCTCGCTCGATTCCCGAAGCGCGGCCAGGATTGCATCGGCGACCGGGTCCCCTAATTGATCGCCGAAGATATACCGCGCGGAATCTTCGCAGTATCGCCACACTGCGAGCGCCGCCGCCATGTGCTCCGCGTCCACCAGTGGAGATTTATCTAGCAGGGCATATAGGCAGGAGAGACGAACAACCTGCGCCTCTGCGCGTCCTATGACCGCGCCAAACATTCCAGGATGGCCCTCCGACAAATCGTGGTACACCTTGCGCCAAATGACTTTTGCATCCTCGGTGCGGCGTATCCGTTCCACACCCTTTGCAAAATCTATAACCGCCTTTACTCGTGACGCGACAGCGCTCCACATCGCGTCGTCTATCTCTACCTCGTCCGGCAGTTCCTTCGAACGCGCAATGCACGCCCATAGGATCCTGTTTGCGAAGCCGTTAGCTTTGTCGGTTTCAGTGAGTGCGCTGCGCAATTCATCGCGAGTTATATGTCCGATGAGGCTGATGTGGGAATCGGTGGAACGCAACGCGTTGCTCTTGCGAGTCATAGTGCGCAAAGTTACTCCGTCCCATGCGTCTCGTAACACCATCGAAAGCGTGTTGCCCTCCCGCTCCATGGCTCGAAGCACACCACAAAATTCACCCTGCGCAATCAGGAGTCTTTTGTCCTCAACGCCCGCGTCTTCGGTGTCAGCATTCGGATCGCGAACAGCTTCGATCAATCCTTCGCCGCTACTGAGTCCGGTCGAGATACAGGCTGATGCCCAAAATGGAATGACTGAGGCAAACAGACTTTTAACTCGGCCCCAACTTGTCCCCTTGCGACTTTTGGACGTGAGCCCAATCAGCACGGCATAGGTATTCAAGTAATATGGGGTCGCTTCTGTTACGTAGTAGGGCGCGGGTCCTATGGCATTGCCCGCGGTGACTAAGAATTGCAGTAGTAGCGCGGCAGGATCAGTCTCGCTTGCTGGCTCAACTAAGCGGACATAATCGCCGGCGAGTCCATGGAATGCTTCCCTTGTAAGCGGTGATGGCCATTTTGTAGGCGCAGATTCCTTGCTACTGGAAGGCGCGTTTGCGTCTTTGCCGCTGGGCGGCGTCTGGAAGTTTTCGACACTACTGAGAATTGCAGCACCGCTCTGCGTTTCTGTCGGCTCATCATCATGCCGATGGATAGAAGGCCCGAAGTCGAAAGGAACGCCGTGCTCACTCACAGGGATTCTCCAAGCCCGCGACGTGGCAGTAAGCGGACTCTTCCAGGCGCCAGCAATCGAGCGTAGGAGGTAATGCCGACCAGCAGCGCTCAGCTTCGGAGCCTGCAGGGCCTAATTCGTGGAGTTTGCCATCGAGTTCGTGATAGAGCCGGACGGTTGTGAGCAGCTCATCGCGGAGTTGCAACCGCTCTCTGCGATCAGCCTGCGTTCTCTCAGCTTCGCGTGCTCGATTCCATTCGCGCTCTTGCCGCCGCCTGACCAGCGACGTCCGTTCTTCGGCGGTGATATCGCCCCATGCGCCCAGTTGCTGCGCGGCTTCTTTGAAGTTAAGCCTGTAGCGCCGCCTCACGAAAGCGATTACGTCTCCGCCTTTGACGTCACAGCCAAAGCAGTGAAATCCACCGCTGTCGAGATTCACGCTGAAGGAGAAGCCGCCCTTACTCCGGTGAAAAGGACAATTTGCTTGCGCCCAGCCCTTGCGGTTGGCGCGTGACAGCCGCACCAGCTCACGCTCATAGAAGCCTCTTGCTGGCGGCAATGCACTCTTGTCAAAATACTTTCTCGTGCTATGCTGCTCACGCATAAGGTTCTCTTTTCTGGACGGGTGCCTGCCCGTCCTTGTGCTCGGCCATCACCTCGCCTCTGCCGGTTGTTTCCGCTGCCGGCCATTAGGCATTGGCAATCCGAACTGCTCGACGCGCAGGGTCTCACTGAGGGGCACCAGTCGGCGTCCGCCCAGCATGATCGTTTTCAGGACTCCGGCAGTCGCCAGCCGTTTCACCTGATCCAAAGAAACGCCAAACATTTTCGAAAACTCGCTCAAGCCGAAAGCCCTGCGGTCTTCCCTGGTACTCATCATTTGCCCTCTCCTTAATCAAATTTCCTTTGCAACCAACTACATAACTGGTGTATCGTGCTGTTTCGTATCAATACGGTAAGCGCGACTTATGCGTGACTTACGTAGGAGGTTGATAGAAATGAAACATCCTGTTAAGCGTCGTGAGCAAGGCCGCCGGTCATTTGAATTTGCATGGCCTGTAGAACAGGAGCATCGGTGGATTGAAGCCGCGCCGTTCGATCTGCAGACCGGCGTGGTGGGATCGAAGGGCAAATATCTTATCGGTACGGGTGCCGCCTCGATATACAAACCCCTGGAGAGCGCGAGCGGCCTCTTTAAGAATTTTGTCCGAGTGGAGGCCAAGCCGACAGCCCTTCAAGCGTTTACCGATAAATACGGCATGTTGGGCATCGGCGAAACGGTAGTTCTTCGCAAAGGAGCCCCAGTCATTTTCGATGCCGAATCCTATGATTCGTGGACTGAGGAGATGGCTTCGCTGCGCCGGGCAGTGCAGCTCTGGGACGCAATAAATTCCTACCAGAGCGGACAGCAGCGAGATTTGAGGAAGCTCATCGAATGGAGCGATCGCACTTCCGTGAAATATCACTGGCAAGGACACCTGGAGTGGATTGCGACCCTGAAGATTCATCCCGAATTGTTGGAACGAGTGAAATACCCAGACCTAGTGCAGCCAGCCCTGCATTTTCTCAAGCGAACTGTTGACGGCAAGCTAAAGCAGTTTCCATCTGGCCCTCAGTTGTTATGGGATCGTGGTGAGCTGCACGTGTTCATCCGACCGCAGAGCCTAATCGCTGGCATGTGGCTGCAATTTGCCCTGGCGATTGAGGGGGACCGCCAATACCGGACATGCAAGGGCTGCGGGCGTTGGTTCGAGGTTGGGGGTGGTCAGAAAAGATCAGACGCAGAGACGTGCGGACCCTCCTGCCGGAAGCGTAGAGAGAGGACTCGAAAGGAGGTAAAGCGATGAGACGCAGACGGCAACACGGGCTGTATCGGCGAGCGGGGATTTTCAACTTCCGCTACAAAACCAAAGATGGTCTCTGGCGAGAAAAATCGACCGACATCTATCCCGTCAGAGCTGAAATAACCGATGCGAATGGGAAGTTTGGGAAATCAATCCTCGCCCTAAACACATTCAGTAGCGTTGATACCTGAGTGCCACCTAATCCGCAGCGATGGCTCGTAGGTCATCCTGGCGCGAAATTTCTGGCATTCTCTGCGCCTCTCGCCATTGCTTCAACGCGCGCAAGCGCTGATCAAGATTGCGGCGCAGGTAGTCCGCATCAAGCCCGATTTTGTACATGGTCTTCCACTCCCTGACCGAGGCTATGGTCCTGATCTTCCCGACGTTCTATGCGCATGACGGGCGGGCTGATCTTGCAGTGGCTGCTAGGTTTCAACTTCAGTGTCGCCGTATGGGTCGGATATATCGCCCTGTTTGGCATCGTGTGGAGACGGGCGTCGTTATGGTCGTGTATCTGCACGAATCGCTCGATAAGCGCATTGCCTCAGGTCGTCCGCTTACAGACGTGGATATTTACGAGGCATTGAAGGTGCTGTGCAGCGACTCCGGCCAAAACTGATGACCGTCTGAGCTGTTCTCGCTAGCCTGATTCCGATTTTCTGGGCGAGTGGTGTCGGAGCTGATGTGATGAGGCCAATAGCCGCTCCGATCGTCGGCGGAATGATTACCTCAACGATTCATGTACTGATTCTGGTACCGGTTTTCTTCGTGTTGATGAAGGAGCGGGCCTTGCGGCGCGGCACGTTGCGACCGAGGGAACTGCACTCGGCCACAGAGTGAACATGGAGATCGCAATCGGTAGATGCCTCCGAGGACCCCTTGGTATGCTTCCAGTATGAGTGAGTTGACGATTGCACGCCAGCCGATTGCCAATCGCGGAAGACGGCTGGAGTATTTCACAATTGCGTGGAACACGCTTGATCGCAGTCGGTGCAGGACTGCTTGCGGGGAGCATCTCCCTTATCGGTTTTGGAACGGATAGTTTCATTGAAGTTACATCGGGTGCCACTTTGCTTTGGAGAATGTCGGTTGATGCAAATGTTGAGAGGCGCGAACGAAATGAAAAGCTGAGTCTCAGGATCGTGGGGGTCTGCTTCATTGCTCTTGCCGTTTACATTACCTACGAAGCCGTGTCGGACCTCACGAGGAAGACAGCACCTGAGCACGGAAGATTTTGTGGTTCTCCGACGATTCGAATCAATGGGCGAGATGTCGTAGGCGAACTGCCGAACAGCAATACCTTTGCACTGAGCTGCCGTTTGTACCCCGGAGCGAAACAGATCGGCCTCCCCCCAGCCGATGTGATTCGCCGTGCTGTGGCCGAAGCTCGCGAGGGAGATCCACGGTGAAACATGGGACCGGCATCTCGGCATCGTTGGCGGCGATTCTGAGTTCCGTCGCGACGATCAGTTGTTGCCTTCCGCTTGGATTCGCGGCGGCTCTAGGGGCCGGAGCTGCGAGCGCTTTCTTCACGACGCTCCGTCCCTGGCTTTTAGTTCTTTCGGACGCGTTGCTCGGCCTCGGATTTTGGCAACAACATCGCGCTAAACATTGCACCGTGCAGGGCAGATTGATTGGCAATGTATTGCTGTGGGCCGCGCTGGTTGTGGTCTTGGGAATGATTCTCTTTCCGCAAGAAATCGCCGGCGTTGTCGCGGATCGGTTCTGGAAATGAAGAAGAATGCAGTAGTTGTGGCTGTGTTGGCGGTCGTTTTGCTACTAGCCATCGTGTATCTATGGGGTCCCTCGTCTGCGCCTCGGGGCCAGCAACCTCTCACGGTGCTCTCAAATGCAGATTTGCGCGAGTTCGCTGCTGCCTTTGATAACGATACCGATGTTCCTCGAATCTGCTGCTGCTATCCCCGACTTGACCGGGTTGCCTGCGGGGGTCTTCCGCAGCGCAACAAATCCTAGCGCGGTACCCTGACCGAAAGGTACGGGTGCTGGTTGTTTGGGAGCCGATCCTCGCCACCGACTGGAGATCGCCAAGCAGCAGTACGATGGCACGGATTCCTGACGATCGAGCACAGCAGTTTTGGGACCCCAAACACCTTGTTACTAAAGAACTGAGTCGGATCGCAAAGGAGAAGGCTGTAAAGCTGGAGCCGGACTGCTGTGTGAAGAAGGGATTCCATTGGGATGAGGCCATCCTCTATGGGCCACACACACACTGGAAAGATGGACCAACTCCGTTATTCTGGAACGGAGCTGTTTTCCGCATCGCTCCGGCACTAGAGAAGGCCTTGAACGAACAGCCTAAATCATAAATCGGAGTTTTTAGGCAGAAACAGGACGAGATTTTCCAACCCACAACTCAACCCACAAAATGCGATGTCTTGTACGACTTACGCGGTGTTTGGCCGCCCCCGCATGTCTGTTAAGTCGTTGTAATACTTGGTACCGCTGCGCTGTCACCCGAAGGACCTAGCAGGTCCTAGAAGGACGGCGTAGGACGTGGAAGTCATTGGTAGTCGGTTTGCGGGGGCGTAGTTCAGGTGGTTAGAACGCCTGCCTGTCACATTTACATTCTCGATTAGCAGCGTTTGCACCATTTGCGAAATAACTGGAAAATAGCGGGTTTCAAGATGTAAACGCAAAGGATGCTAATCTCTGCAAACCCTGCAAACGAAGAAATGCTTAAACTTTGTGGATGTTTTTGTGGATGGCTGGGGCCGCGCCGGGATCTTCTTAACTGATCGATCTTGCCGCCTGTCGGATATTAGGGCGGGTGCCCCTCACCCGCCCACCGCTCCCTGGATCAAAAGAGCGGCGACTGCGAATTGCTTGAGCACTGCACTGCGACCATTCCTCATCGTTGCTGAGATGCGAGTCAAGCTGACGGTCTGGGCGCGTGCCACGTGTCTCCCTGTTGTTGACGAAATATCCACTCAAAAGTTGTAATCCGGTTGTCCGCTCTCATCTTGGTCGTACACTCCAACCTCATCGTGGAGGATGGCGTGGAAGCGAACATAGCGAAAATCGGTGCCTTTTTTCACCTCACGGAGATCGCTGCGATAACTTTCGCGCAGACTGAGCACGGCGCGTCCCGAACCGAACATCTGCTCCCAAAAGTGCGAGAAGGGCGTCGCGGGCGCGTTCGCATCGATCACAATGCGCTCTGGGGAGGATTGTGATCGAGCTGTTGAACCGAAAACTGGGACGAGCACGCTGAAAATCAGGATTGTAGAAAAATTCTATGCACGCACGAGCCTCCTGAAAAATATCTCGATCAGACAATCAAACGCGGTCAGTAGCCTGGCTCGTATAGGCACTTCCGCAGGCTCGAACTTCGAAAAAGCAAAAGCATCGTCAAACAACCGCCCACAGCCACAACCAGAGCGGTTCTCAAACTTGCGAACCGCGTTGACATGTAGCCCACCAGCCAGGGCACAGTAGCGCCGCCCAGAGTTGAAAGGGCAAACATGACACTGGCAATGCGAGGGGTCACCGCTCCGAATCCCTCAGAGAGGAAACTGATGGCGATCGGGTAAAGGCTTGACATTCCCAGGCCGGCGAATAGCGCGCAAACCGCAACACTAGAAACTGAGCGGGCGAAAAGCAGAGTTCCTGAACCGATCATTGCCAGCGCTGCGCCGACGCAAGCTTGCTTCCCATCCGATATTTGCTTAAGGGTCAGCGGTGCTAGAACGCGGCCAAGAAGCAGCGCTCCATAAAAGTAAGAAGGGGTGATAATCCATCCACTGCCGGGTACGGCGCTGACGCGCCTCGCGTAAGAGGCCAGCCAATCGCCGAGGGCGTTTTCTGTTCCCACATAAATAAAGAAGATCGCACCGAGCACCACTGCCGCCGGAGTCCAGAGATACCGAATCCAAGATCGCCACGGAGCAGAATCCGCTTCCCGGCGCGGTTCCGGCAAGTCAGTGGGAATCACAAACAAACTGACGGTCAATACAGCGAGCACACCAGCGATCCCGTACAGGAAGAAACTGGTGTGACCGCGGTGTTGAAATGCGGCGAGCAAGAAGGGACACGCGAGTGCTCCCGCGCTCCAGGAAAAATTGAGCAGGTTGAGCGCCGAGGAGCGACGTTCGGGAACAACTTGAGCCACGAGAAGATTGGCGGCGGGGATTGTTAGTCCAATGCCCATGCCGTAGCAGAAGACAGCGGAAATGGCCCACCAAAAAGGGCCGGCAATCAACGTCGCGACGCCGACACCCATAAAGACCAAACCACAACTTATCGTGCGGCGAAAACCGATTCGTGGCAGAACAGCGCCACAAGACACCGTGCTGAGCAACGCGCCCATAAATTGCGCCGTCACCAAAAATCCAGCTTGGCTGTCATTCAGAGACCACCGCGCCGATAGTGTGGGCAGCAACGGGCCCAAGAGAACAGTTACCATGCCGGTCGGAACGAAGGCGGCGTGCGCAATTGTCCTAGCAGTCAGCTGCGCACGATCCGTCGATGTTTCCAGCGAGACGGCCTGCATATCAGGTCCGTAACACATCGGCAACATTCAAGGGCAGCGCACTCAGAATCGGGCGGCGATGATTTGCCTCGCAAGTACTCTCCCGTACGATCAACTCAGGTTCAACAACGATTTCTTTGGCGCGGCGTTCCGCAGAAGGGGCTTCGACGAGCCGCAATACCGCTTCCGCTGCGGTTTTGCCCATCTTGCGCAGTGGCTGTTTGACGGTGGTTAGGCCCGGATGCTGATATGCGGCGCTCTGGATATCGTCAAACCCGACCACCGAGACTTCTTCCGGTACGCGCAGAGCCGATTCGAAAAGAGCGCGCATTGCACCCATCGCAGAAATGTCATTAAACGCGAACACGGCTGTAAACGGCTCCCGCGATTTGATCAATTTCTTAGTCGCCTTGTAGCCAACTTGCGGCGACGGAGAGTCTTCCTCCAGTTGGACGGTCAGCTTGGATCGTACCTCGATGCCCAGACGCATAGCAGCTTCCAGGTTGGCCTTCCAGCGGACCGCAGTGTCGGAACTGAATTCCTGGCCTTTGATGAAAGCAATGTTGCGATGTCCAAGCTGGAGCAGATGCTTGAGCGCTAGTTCCGACGCGTGGTCGTGATCGAGCACGATGTTGGTCACGCCGGGGGCTTGGTTATGCCCGGAAATGGTCGCTACCGGGACTGGCAACTTGTGAAGCCACGGAGTATCAACGGCAATCACACCATCCACGTTGCGGTCCAAAAACATTTTCGGATACTCGTCGATCAAGTCAGGCCGGTGGCGGTGACTGGTTACGAAATAGAAATAGCCCTCTTGCAGAAGATAGTCCTCAATCCCGCCCAGCACCGTGGCGGTGTAGCCTTCGCTGATTTCTGGGACGATAACGCCGATGGTGAAGCTGCGACGCGTGCGCAGGGACCGTGCCAAGAAATTGGGACGGTAATTAAGTTTTCGGGCTCCGGCCAGGATCAGATCTTTTGTTTCCTGTGGAATCGAGTGCGCGCTAGAAGAACGATTTAGCACCAGCGACACAGTAGCCGGGGCAAATCCCAGGCTCTCAGCCAACTGCTTTAAACTGATTGCCTTGTGCACTCCGGAAGATCCTGTGCCGGAATGAGGGCGAGTTTTTCTTCTGGGCACGTTGCGCAGTCTCGCACAATGCGTGTCCCCTTACAAGAGGTTTCAGCATAATTTGCTTGACAGTGTTCTAAGGAGCGTGCTAAAAGGCGCTGGACGAAGAAATCGAAGTAAATCGATTTATTCCAGTTTTACCTGTAGAGTACGTGGGCTCTGTCGGAAACCGCAAATATTATTGCTCGCGAAGGAGCGCTCCATGGCGAGGCGAAATTTGCTGGCCCGGTTGCTGCTGGTCGTCTTCTCTTCGATGCTCCTACTTTGCTTAGCACAGGCGCAATATCGCGCCTCGATCCAGGGAGCCGTAACGGATCCCTCGGGCGCTGTGGTGTCGGATGCAACCGTCACTCTGACAAATCAGGAAACGGGGCAGGCCAGCACCGTCCCCACCAACGCGGCCGGTGTTTACAACTTCAACGGGCTTCCCCCGAGCGTATACACCATCAAGGTCGAGAAGACCGGTTTCAAACAGAAACTGCTCGAGAACGTCAAGGTGATCGCCGAGCAGGCGAATGCCGTCAACATTCAGATCGCTGTCGGGGAGACGACGGAAACCGTGACCGTCACCGACGCTGCTCCTCTGATTGATACTGAAACCGGCAACGTGAGTGGCACCGTTACGGCTCAACAGATTCAAACCATGCCCTCCTTCGGCCGGGACGTATTCCAATTGCTGCAACTCGCGCCGGGGGCATTTGGTGATGGGGCGCAAGCCTCTGGGGGAGGGACTTCAAACCTGCCTGGAACGACGGTTGGTGGCACCGGCGGCACGGATGGCATCTTCAAAATTGAGAACGGCGGCCAGATCACCGCAAACGGCGCCCGGACCGGCGAAAATAACTATCAGATTGACGGCGTCGGAACTACCAGCGTCACCTGGGGCGGTACGTCCGTGGTTACGCCGAACGAGGACTCCGTCAAGGAAGTCAAGATTGTCACGGATAACTATGACGCCGAAAATGGAAGATACCGCGGCGCACAGGTCCAGGTCATTACGCAAAACGGAACCAACCATTACCACGGGAGTCTATTCTTTAAGGCGCATCGTCCTGGCCTGAACGCCTTCACGAAGTACAACGGCTACAACAGCGATTTGCCAGGTTGCCAGAACACCAAAGCCGGCGGATATTGCGGTAATGTGAGAGATGACAACCGCTTTAACGATTGGGGTGGATCGGTCGGCGGCCCAATCGTTCGTAACCGGCTTTTCGTCTTCTTCGCCTATGAAACATTGAGCAACAAGGCACAACAAACGACTAGCGGTGGCTGGTATGAGACGCCAGCCTACCGTAGCTTGGCGGCTTCCGCAACAAACGCCGCTGCATTTTTTAACTTTCCTGGGGTCGGTCCCAATGGCGGCACGCAAGTGGATCAAAGTTGCGCCAGCATTGGCCTGCTCGAAGGAACAAACTGTATCACTATCCCTGGCCAGGGCCTGAACCTCGGCACTCCTCTGACTGCTCCGCGCGGCACGGCTGATGCCGGTTACACGAGTAGTTCATCCCCCGGCACCGGCGGTAACGGGTCAGGGGGCGCCAACAACCTTGATCCGACAACCGCGGACATTGTTTTCCTTCAGGGCCTCCCCCAACCGGTTGACAGCAACCACGTGCAGTACATGGGCCGCCTGGACTTCAATGCCACCAGCAAAGACCTGCTTGCCTTCAGCATGTACTACGTGCCGAACACCAGCAAAGGTATCAATGGAAATGGCACCCGCCTGATGAATTTGTTTAACAGCGGCAACACCAACCGCGCCGCAACCTTGCTGTGGGACCACACATTCAGCTCCAGTCTGGTCAACGAGGCGCGGGTTAACGCCGCCGGTTGGATGGATAAGGATCTCGCATTTAATCCCAACGCTCCGTGGGGACTGCCGCAAGTCGGCTTCAACCCAACCGGGGGCATTAGCTTGAACGGGTATGGGATCGGCTCCTTCAACGGCTTCGACCAGTGGACCTATGCCGCCAAGGATGTGCTTACCAAAGTTCATGGCGCGCACACCATGAAGATGGGCGGGGAGTTTACCCGTCTGCTCTCTGTGGACGCACCTTTCTGGTCTGATCGTCCCGGCTACACTTTCAACAACATTTGGGACTTTCTCAACGATGCTCCGGTAACGGAGAGCGCACAGTTCGATCCTCAGACCGGCGTGCCCTCTGCTCTACGAAAAGACCTTAGGTCCACTGTCGCGGCCCTCTTTTTTCAGGACAATTACAAGCTGAGGCCCAACCTGACTGTGACCGCTGGCCTGCGCTGGGAGTACTTTGGCCCCGTGTCGGAGTTAAAGGGCAAACTGGCTTCGGTGGTGCTTGGCAGCGGGGCTGGACTTTTCACTAACATGAGCGTCCGCACCGGCGGCAACCAATTCAACGCATCGAAAAAGAACTTCGGCCCGCAGCTTGGTTTTGCTTGGAGCCCGGGGGGAGTGCTTGGCCATGATTTCGGCAATCGGCTGGTCATCCGCGGCGGCTTCGGAATCGCTTATAACGGCATCGCCCAATCCAACACACTGGACACCCGTTTCAACCCTCCATTTGTGGCTAACGGCGAGACTTTTTCGGCTGCTGTCGGTAATCTCACCTATATTAATACCTTCCCCTCGGACGTCCATAACCCCAACGGGTACGCGGCAAATCCAAATGCCATTTTGACGTTTGGACCTGGCAACCTGCCGACCACTTGTTGTACTGACCTGACTGCACTCGCTGCTAACGTGCCGACCACGTACGGTCTCCACTACACGCTCGGAGCGGAATACGATTTGGGTCACCAGTGGGTGGCTTCGGTTGGATATCAGGGAAGCCAGACGCGCCACCTGACGACCCGCTATAACCTCTATGACCCAGCGGCCGTCGCCGGCACTATGTTCAACCCGGTTGTGCACGGCGTCACGTTCTATGCGAATAACGGCAATGGGCGCTTCAATGCCCTGCTGTTGGAAGCGAAGCATACTTTCAGCCGCTCCTTCACGCTGGACACGCAGTATCGCCTGAGTCACACCATGGATCCCGGTTCAAATGCTTACACCGGCCCCTTCTATCAATGGGATTCATCGACTGGCTTTGCAACGGCCGACTACGACGTCCGCCACGCATTCAAGCTGTTCGGCGTGTGGTCTCCGGCGATCTTCCACGGCAATAACTGGATGGAGAAGATTGCTGGAGGTTGGAGCATTTCCGGGATCCTGAACACGCACAGCGGATACCCCTGGACGCCACAGTACAACTTCCAGGGTCAGAATGACGCACCAGTTCTTGGCAACAACTCATTCGACCCAGTTTTCAGCTTCGGACAGAACGCGGGCGGCTCATCCAACAATTCCGGATCCGGCGTCTTTTTGCCGGCAGCATATAATGGCGGATTCAAGCCCGATTTCCGCAGCAACGGCACTGTCAGCGCATCAAGCTTGTTCACCCCTCCCAATGTCGTTCCTGGTACCCTTTTCGATTGCCTCTTTCCTAACCCGGATCCGACGATATGTCCGAGCGGGCAACAAGGTTTTGGTCCTGTGCCGACTCGTCCGGGAATCGCGCGCAATTCCTTCCGAGGGCCAGGTTACTTCGACGTGGATGCGACTCTCAGCAAGTCGTTCGGCTTGCCGAACATGAAAGTCATCGGGGAAGGCGGAAAGCTGGAGATTCGCGCCAACTTCTATAATCTGTTTAACAAGCTCAATCTGAACGGCAATGGCGCGGCGTGGTCCAATGGAATCATGTCCGACGTCGAGAACCCGCACTTCGGCGAGTCGGGAGGCGCATTGGGTGCCCGCGTCATCGAAATGCAGGCCAGGTTCAGCTTTTAACTCTAACCAGCTCAAACGACGACCGGGAGGCAATTCCACCTCCCTTTCTTGTTCCGATAAGATGATGAAATTCCAGCCTTGCCTTTGTTAATCTATCTTTAACGCCTCGCCTCGGCGAGTATTTTTATATGGGCCATGGCCGAGGGAGCGGAACCCAGTGCACTCAAAGCGGCCACGGGTGTATAAGTTTGCCTATGGCGAGGGTCAAAGCGGGAATTCTGGTTAGACTAACTCTTTTGGGTGTCCCAGCGCTGTTTTGCGTCGTTCTCTCAGCCGTTTGGGCCGTCGCGCAGCCTCCCGCGAGTTCACCACCCGCCGGTTCTTCCAACCCTGTAGAGCGTGGTATCGACCTTGCCGCGGCGGGACGATGTGAGGAAGCGCTTCCACTTTTGAAAAAGCTCGCCAACGACAGCGACAACCAGCTTAAATACCGGGCACAAATGGCCACTGCGCATTGCACCATAAAGCGGAGGGATGGCCAGGCGACCGTGACCACTTTGTTGGCCTTGAGACACGAGTATCCGAACGATCCTGAGGTTTTGTATTTGACTACCCAAGTGTTCCTGGAAATCGCGGTTCGTGCCTCGCAGGAGTTAACCGCGCTTGCGCCTAAATCGTACCAGGTGCTTGAACTCGAGGCAGAGACACTGGAATCGCAAAACAAGTGGCAAGAAGCCGAGGCCATCTACAGAAAGATCCTGGGGCAGAACCCGAAGCTCCCCAATATTCATTTCCGGTTGGGCCGGGTAGTGCTGGCGCAGCCGGAAACTCCGGCCACGACCGAAGAAGCGCGGAAGGAATTCGAGCAGGAGCTGGTTATTGATCCGTATAATGCGTCCGCGGAATTCTGGCTCGGGGAGAGTTCGCGACGTGACGGCCAATGGGCCGAGGCCATTCCGCATTTCACTTCGGCGCTGAAACTCGATCCCACCCTGGCGGAAGCGATGCTGGCACTCGGTATGACGTTCAATTCCGAGGGACGCTTCTCTGACGCGATCACGCCGCTCGAAGGCTACGCGAAGATCCTTCCCGAGGATCCCGCTGGGCACTATCAGCTCGCCATGGCCTACGCACGCACCGGCCGCAAGGAGGATTCTGTTCGGGAAATGACACTCCAGCAGCAGCTTTCCGAAAAGAAGCAGGTGCTGCCCGCTTCGCCGGACAATGCCCTGCCGCGTTGAAAATCTCAAGTTTTCTTAGTGCAATGGGGACGGATGGTTGAACGGCGCAGCATTCTGAAAGCAATGGGCTGGGCAGGCCTTGGCCTCCTTTTGGGGAAAGCCCGCCTGGCGGGCGCAGCTCTTCAGGGCTCGGAATCCACTTTGGCGTTTGAAGAAATCCCACCCGGCACCAGCGGAATCTCCTGGGTGCACGCGAGCGGGCAGTCGTCCGACATGTACCTTCCGGAGACCGTGGGTGCCGGCTGCGCCTTTCTCGACTACGACAATAACGGGTGGATGGACATCTACTTTGTGAACAGCGGCGGATGTGATTTTTACGCGCCACCAAAACCTCTGCACAACGCGCTCTACCGCAACAACCGGGATGGCACGTTCACCGATGTCACCCTCGCTGCAGGCGTCTCCGGCAATGCCTACGGCATGGGTGTGGCGGTCGGAGATTACGACCGCGACGGATTCCCTGACCTGTTTCTCACGCAATATCCCCACAGCATTCTCTACCACAACAACGGTGACGGGACATTTACGGATGTAACTGCGAAGGCGGGCGTCGTTTGTCCGGGCTGGAGTTCCAGCGCGGTGTGGTTCGATTATGACAATGACGGCCGGTTGGATCTTTTCGTCTGCCGCTTTGTCGAATTCTCGAAGGTAACGAACCGTCAGTGCGGCCTCGGGGTGGAAAACCATCGAGCGTATTGCAGTCCAGCCATGTTTACGCCTGCGCCTTGCTGGTTGTATCACAATAATGGCGACGGCACCTTCACGGACGTAAGCAAGGAATCGGGGATTGCCAAATCCCTGGGGAAAGCATGGGGAGTAGTCGCCGCTGACCTCAACAATGACGGTTGGATGGATCTCTTCGTAGGCAACGACATGGTGCCCAATTTTTTATTTATCAATAGAGGGAAGGGGCGCTTCGAAGAAACCGGTGGGCTCGCCGGCGTTGGCTACGGTGCTTTGGGCACGGCGCGCTCTGGAATGGGAGTGGACGCGGCCGACTACGAGCAGGACGGGTGGGTGGATCTGTTTGTCTCCAACATCGATCATCAATCATATTCTCTCTACCACAACTCCGGGGACGAATCGTTCAGCGATGCGGCCAATCAGGTGGGAGTCGCGGCCGCTACCTGGCTGCTGAGCGGCTGGGGGCTAAAGTTTTTTGACTACGACAATGACGGCAATCTTGATTTTATCTTGGCGAACGGGCACCCGGACTTGATGGTAGAGCAGCAGTTCCCTAACGTAAACTATCTTGAACCCATGCTCTTATTCCGAAATACGGGGACGGGGTTCAAGAATGTGAGCGCGGAAAGCGGCCCCATTTTCTCCAAAAGTCTGGCCGCGCGCGGACTTGCTCTGGGGGATTTTGACAATGACGGCGGGGTGGACGTCCTGGTTTCCCAGAACAACGGACCGCCCATTCTGATCCGTAACAAGGTTGGCAGCGGAAACCACTGGCTCGGGCTGCATCTTGTGGGCACGGCGTCGAATACTGATGCCGTTGGCGCTAAAGTGACCTACAAGGCTGGCGATCTCTCGCGTCATGTCTTCAAGGTTGGAGGTGGCAGCTATTTATCCGCGCATGACCCACGCGTGGTGCTCGGTTTGGGCTTACACAACAAGATCGATTGGCTGGAAATCAAGTGGCCGAGGCCGAGCGAGCGAATCGAAAGATTAACGGACCTGCCCATCGATCGCTACATCACTATCGTGGAAGGCCGGGGCGTCACGCTCAAGCGGTAATGATGGTGCGCGCAAAGTCTCGCGTGTTTACTGACGCATTTGGAGAGAGCCGAGTGCAACCCAAATTAAACGTGTACAGGTTGCGGGCGACGCGATTGGCTGTGGGCCTAGTGCTCGCTGTTTGGCTAATGATCCCAGGGCCTGTCGCGGGTGAGCAGCAGCGTAGCGGCGCGTTCAGCCGTTTGGAGGAGAGGGCGAAGAAGGCGAGCGAGGAGAATCAACTGGAGGAGGCCAGGCGGCTCTATGCGAGGGCTCTGGCAATCCGACCGCGATGGACGGAGGGCTGGTGGTCGTTAGGCACATTGGAGTATGAACAAGACCACTACGCGGAAGCGGCACGGGCGTTTGAAAGGTTGCTTAGACTACAGCCCTCGAATGGCACAGCGCACGCGATGGTCGGGCTGTGCCAGTTCGAACTAGGCGAGGACAAGCCAGCGCTGAAGAACCTTCTGGCAGCGGATCATTGGGGTATCGTGAGCGACGAGCAGCTGCGCAAAGTGGCCTTGTATCACCTGGGAGTGCTGCAACTTCGAGCGCGGAGGTTCGGCGATGCCCAGGAGACGCTGCAACAATTGGCTAAAGAACAGGTCAGAACAAAAGAATTAATCACTGCTCTAGGCCAAGCAGCACTCCTGATCAGTCCCCAAGAGTCGCCTGCAGAAAGCACTGAAGCGGCGAGTGTGACAGAGCGGGCCGGAGAGGCCGAGGCACTATCGGCTACGAAGGAATTTGACTCAGCAAAACAAATCTTCACAGGACTAACAAGCCAATTTCCTGCCTACCCGAACCTGCACTTTGCCTATGGGAGATTACTTCTGGAAGCCCATGAGACCGACCAGGCCATCGAGGAGTTCCATCGCGAGTTGAACCGCGATCCGAAACACGTAAATTCGATGTTGGAGATTGCCTCTGTGCGTTACCTCGTCGACTCTCAGGAAGGCTTGAAGTACGTCGAGGAGGCGGTGGAGCTGGCCCCGGGGCTGCCCTTCGCCCATTACCTGCTCGGACTGTTGCGCCTGGATACCGGAAATGCAGCTGGCGCTGTTCATGAATTAGAAATCGCCCAGAAAGCATTTCCGAAGCAGGCAAAGATCTACTTCTCCTTGGGAAATGCTTACGCGCGTGTGGGTCGAAAGGCGGAGGCGGCAAAAGCCCGCGCAGAATTCGTACGGTTGGATACGCAGGCGGCAAGCCAGCCGGGCTCGAACGTATATGGAGAACGACCGTCCGGTCTTTCAGAGGGGCAGTTGCGGACCGAAGATCGAGAGAAGCCGCCCCAGTGAAGCCATCCTTAATTGTACGAGCGGAAGACTTAATAAAAGACGGAACGCCTACCCTTCCGCGGCGAGGTTTTCTGCAGACGGTGAGCGCGGGCTTGTGTACGTTGCGAGGCCGCATGTTGTTTCGTGGCTTGCCTCTTTGGCAACAGAATGCCCCGAATATTGCCATTGAGCCGCAAGCCAGACAGTTTGTTTTCGAAGACGTCCCTGCGTCAAAATCTGGAGTTTCCTGGCGACATGTGAACGGACGATCCCCGGAATACTATCTCCCGGAGACCACGGGAGCAGGTTGCGCCTTTCTCGATTACGACAATGATGGTTGGTTGGACATATATCTAGTGAACAGCGGGAAATGCGACTTCTATGATCCGAATCCGCCACTGCGCAATGCACTCTACCGCAACAACCGCGATGGCACTTTTACGGACGTCACAGAACAGGCGGGTGTGCCGGGTGGCGGTTACGGTATGGGAGTCGCGGTCGGCGACTATGACGGCGATGGCTATCCCGATTTGTTCGTCAGCCAGTATGGCCGCAGCATTCTTTACCACAATGATGGGAACGGTACCTTTACTGATGTAACAGAGAAGGCTGGTATAGCTGCGCCCGGGTGGGCGTCGAGTGCGGCCTGGTTCGACTATGACAACGACGGCCGGCTCGATCTGTTCGTCTGCCGCTTCGTCAATTTCGACAAGTCGAAGAACCAATTTTGCGGTGACAAGACACATGCAGAACGTTATTACTGCATTCCAAAAGTATATCCTCCAACGCGAAGCTGGCTGTTTCACAACAATGGCGACGGGACTTTCCGTGACGTATCGCAAGAAAGCGGCATCGCAAAAGTATTGGGTAAGGCGTGGGGGGTCGTCGCGACCGACATTAATAACGACGGCTGGATGGACCTGTTTGTCGCCAACGATACGACACCGAATTTTC
>JBBSFW010000064.1:0-21851 GCA_038254805.1 Terriglobales bacterium | reverse complement strand
GCATGACCTGAGAGGAAGCTACTTAATAAAAATGATTCGCGTCATCCTTCCCAATCATCTCCGCACCCTTGCCCACGTCAGCAGCGAAGTGAGGCTCGAAGTCGAGAGCCCCGTAACCACGCGCTCATTACTCGATGCGCTCGAAGCCCGCTATCCCATGCTGCGGGGAACGATCCGCGATCACGTCACCCTGCAACGCCGGCCGTGTTTGCGCTTCTTCGCCTGCGAAGAGGACCTCTCCCACGAGTCGCCGGACGCTCCGCTTCCCGATGCCATCGCATCCGGGAAAGAGCCGTTCTTGATTATTGGCGCGATTGCCGGCGGTTAGGCCTGCTACAAGCCTTGGCCAATGCCGTGCTCGCAGGAAAATTACCGGGGTAGTCGAAGTCGCACACTTGCCTGCCTGCAGGCCGGACTGCCGGACTCACATCGAGCTGCGTGGATCGGAGACTCTGGTCCGGCAGATTCCGAGCGGCCTCACCCTTTCTCATCTCCCTCCAGCAAGTGCCATGCTTCCATGTACTGCGAAAACTTGTGTCCATTGTACGGTGTCAGATTCAACGACAAATTCCGCGCTGCCACTTCAAATGGAATGATGTACCACAAATCAATCGGCACCAGATAAACCGCGATCACATCCAGCTTGCCTCTTATATATCGCGCGCCAACCCGGCTCACAATGTTGCACGTGTACGAACCCTTGCGCTGAAAGCTCGTGGATTTCACCTGCACCCGAAGATACCGCCCGTTGTGCTCCACCCCCACATCGTAGCTCGCCGAATGCCCATGCGGACGCGTCACACTGAACCCCCGCGCCGCCGCCCTCGCCATAAAACACAACTCCGCCCACTCGCCCCGTTGCTTGCACCCCTGGATCGCGCATCTTCCCGGCTTCCGCATGTAATTGCCCCAGTCTTTACCTGAAAATAAAAAAGGCGCAGCCGATGGGCCACGCCTTTAACTGCTAATTTAATTATAGCATTTAGAAAAGGCTAATTGTGCTATGTTTTCTAAGAATATATTCGCCGGACCATCAACAACTTAGGCCAAATTCACCCCTCCCGGCCCTTGACAAACTTTTCCACAGAAATTGTGCCAAACCAAAGTTTGCCATCCGAGCGAAGTCGAATGGGTTTGCTCTGAGCTAGGAAGAGGTTTCTGGAATTCCCGCAGCAACGCGTAATCGGCCACTCCCATCTTGGGATGGCATTCTACCTGCTACGCAGCATCGGATTCTACTGCAACATCCAGCAGATGTGCGTTATTCCGCACAAGCAGCACGGCCTGGACTCTCTCCTGGGCCAAACCCAGGTATTGCGGCTCCACTTCGACAGCTATGCTGTTGCGTCCAGAGTGAATTGCGGCAAGGGTTGTACTACCACAGCCGGCAAATGGGTCTAAAACAGTGTCCCCAGCGAACGAAAAAAGACGTATCAAGCGTTCCGCGAGCTCGACCGGATACGGGGCGGGATGTCCTTTTCGGGTTGATTCGCCCTTGATGTCAGCCCAGGAAGTGCGCAGCCAAGCCTTCATTTCATCTTTCGAGAGAATAGAAAGCGCCTTCTGGAGATGGGACGGCGATCGATAGCTTCCCCCCTTCCGCAGGAAAAGAATATATTCGAAGTCACTTTTGACGATCGCGCCAGGTTGATACGGCTTGCCGTAAAACCCAGCTCCATTACCATCTGCCTCGAGAGCACCATTAGCAATCTTGAACCGTAAGCGCATCGAGACCGAATTTTCGAGTGCGAACGAGGATATCAGCGTGAAGTGGCACCACTCTGTGGCGACCGTCCCTCTTGCGCGGAATGCAAACGTCACCAACAACGCAGCAAATCCGTCCCCCGGGAACAAGAACTCGCGCACACTCAGACCAGACTTTGTCTAGCTCTGAAAGAAATGCCTCGTAGACGCCGATCGCGCCTAATTGCTGTTTGTTGGGAGCATATTCCTTCAAAGTCCAGTATGGAGGAGAGGTAACGACTAGGTGCACGCTTGCATCTGGCAAGAAGACAAGATCGCGTGCGTCTCCGTGAACAAGCCGGTGCGAGGTGTGCGAGAACTCGGCTGGCCAGCGATTCTGGCGGTAGAACTCGTTTAACTCTTGGAGCTTTTCTATTGCGCCTGCTTCGTTATCAGGGTATCCGAACGACGCAGCGTCATGCAGATTCTCAACCCATGTGCTCATATTGGTAGGCTCAACGTAGAAATCTGCATTTCAGCACGCACTCTTTAGGTCTGGAGAATAAAAGCCATACCTCCGGGTAGTCATCGAGGGCCGACTCGGAACGACATACCAAAACGAAACTAACTGCACCCGCTCGTATTCGCGCAGCGCGTCTCCCAGGTCGTCACTCCGGCGAAGATGCTTCACAACGCACCTGGTTCAGGCTGCCACATAAAACTTCAAACCCAGCACTTTGCCATAGTGCTCGAAGTCGCGGTCGGTCGTGAAAATCTGCCAATGGCGGCGATCGGCCACCGCGCAAATCAGGAAATCAATCGCTGATCCCGCAATCCCACCGCTGCGGCAGCGGTTGTGCATCTGCGCCGCGCCTTCGTAATCATCCGGTTCAAGCCGGGGATCATCAAACGCCCGTAAGTAGTCCCGCAGCTTGCGAAACCGCTGTTCGTCGCGAATTCCCGAAAGTAGCTCCTGCCGCACCATGCCCGTCAACTGCGCTCGTCCGTCGCGAATTAACTCGGCCAGCGCCTGTGTCAGCCGCACTTCGCGCGCGCTCAGGTCGGTTGCTTTACGCCGCAAAGCCAGTGACCACACGGGAGTGTCCACCAGCACATTCACGAGCGTCGGCGCTCCGTCTTGTATTCGTAAGATGGATCAAATTCGAAACTCCCGAATGCGTCAATGATGCGCCGCTGCTTGCACCGCTTGACATACTCGGCCAGGGCCGCCGTGACGGCGTCCTTTTTGGTCCGGTGATGCCCCGCTTTGCGCGCCTCCTCGATCAGCTTATCGTCCAATGCTAGGTTCGTAGCCATGTGTAAATTGTTACACATGGAGATGTGTAAAGCAAATCTGGGACTACGAACACCCGCTCGTGCTTCCGCAACTCATGCACTTATAGCAACTCCCATTTCTCACCATGATTGAGCCGCAGACGGAGCAAGTGGGCGCGTCTCCCAGGTCAATCAGGCTGGCGAGGGCGTCGGCGGGATGGAAAACACCTGTCGCCGGCTTTCGCTCGCCGGCCGTCGGCAATCCCGCCACAGAATCGGCGGGCGAGGGCGCCCGCCCCACACCCGTATTTCCCACGTCTTCCAGTGATGGCTGAGAGCTGACACCTGACAGCCGGGGTCTGAGGTTCTCGAACAGCAGCTGCTGCTGGCCGGTGAGGAAGCGAAGCTGCAGCCAGCGGAAGATGTAGTCCATGATGGATTTGGCGAAGCCGATGTCGGTGTTGTTGGTCCAGCCGCTGGGCTCGAAGCGGGTGTGGGCAAACTTTTCGCACAACAACTTCAGCGGGACGCCGTGTTGCAACGCTAGCGAGACGGCGCAGGCAAAGCTATCCATCAGGCCGGAGACGGTGGAGCCTTCCTTGGCCATGGTGACAAAAATTTCGCCCGGGCTGCCGTCCTGGTAGAGGCCGACGGTGATGTAGCCCTCGTGTCCGCCCACGTTAAATTTGTGGGTGATGGACATGCGCTCGTCATCCAGGCGGTGGCGGATGGCGCGGGGCGGAGCATGCAGATTCTGTTCTTCGTGTTGTGGTTGTGTGGTGCGGGCGCCCCCGCCCGCAGCCTCTGCCGTTTTAGTCCCTGCTGCTGAGAGCGGCTGCGACTTCTTGCAGCCATCGCGATAAACCGCCACTGCCTTCAGGCCCAGCTTCCACGCCTGCAGATAGGCTTCCATGATTTCTTCCACGGTCGCCGATTCCGGCAGATTGACGGTCTTCGAGATTGCGCCGGAGATGAAGGGCTGCGCCGCCGCCATCATCTTCAGATGGCCCATGTAAGCGATGCTGCGCGTGCCCTTAGCGGGCTTGAAGGAGCAATCGAAAACGGCCAGGTGATCATCTTTGACAAGCGGCGCGCCTTCGATGGTGCCGGTCGCGTCGATGTAGCTGACGATGGCGTCCGTCTGATCGTGCGTGTATCCCAGCTTGAACAGCGCCGTGGGCACGGTGTTGTTCACAATCTTGATCATGCCGCCGCCCACCAGCTTCTTGTACTTCACCAGCGCCAGGTCCGGCTCAATCCCGGTAGTATCGCAATCCATAAAAAATCCGATCGTGCCGGTGGGGGCGAGAACGGTGACTTGGGAATTGCGATAGCCGTGCTTCTCGCCGGATGCGAGAGCTTCGTCCCATGCGGCTTTGGAGCCTTCGTAGAGTGCCGTGGGGACGTTGTTTTTGTTGATATTGTTCACCGACGCGCGGTGCATGCGGATCACGTCGAGGAACGGCTCGCGGTTGATGTAGAAGCCGGGGCAGGCGCCTCCGGGCATGGTTGCGGCGCTGCGCACCGCCTGGACGGGCGAGGCTGTCCCCACACGGTCCGAGGTGAATCCTAGATTTGTTTCGGCCAGGCCTTTTTGTGTTGGCTCGGTTATGGGAACCAGCGGGGGGCAGAGTTCGGCGATGCGGCTCGATTGCAGGTAAGCCTGGCCGCACATGATTGCAGTGACGCAAGCGGCATAGTCGCGGCCTTCGTCGGAGTCATACGGCAGGCCGCATGCCATCAGCAGCGCGCCGAGGTTTGCATAACCCAAGCCTAGCGGACGGTAATCATGCGAATTCTTCATGATCATTTCGGTGGGATAGCCGGCGTTGTCCACCAGAATCTCCTGCGCGGTGATCAGGATATCCACCGCATGGCGATAGGCTTCCACGTCAAACGTCCCGTTGGGCACGAACTTCAACAAGTTCATGCTGGCCAGATTGCAGGCGGAATCGTCGAGAAACATATACTCGCTGCAAGGGTTCGACGCGTTGATGCGCGCGGTGTTTTTCGACGTGTGCCAGCGGTTGACGGTGGTGTCATATTGCATGCCGGGATCGCCGCAGCGCCAGGTCGCGTCGGAAACTTTGTAGAGCAAGTCTTTGGCTTTGAAGGTCTGCATGGGCCGGCCGTCTTTGACCGAACGGGTGGAAAAATCCGTATCGCGGAGAACCGCGTACATGAAGTCGTCGGTCACGCGCACGGAGTTGTTGGCGTTCTGAAAGAAGATGGAGGAGTAGGCCTCCGAGTCGGGAGATGACCCGTCGTACCCGGCTGCGACGAGCGCGTGCGCCTTGGCTTCTTCTTTGGATTTGCACTCGATGAAACTCACGATATCGGGATGGTCCACGTTGAGGATGACCATTTTGGCGGCACGGCGCGTCTTGCCGCCAGACTTGATGACGCCGGCGAAGGCGTCGAATCCCTTCATGAAGCTGAGCGGCCCGCTGGCGGTGCCTCCGCCGGCGAGGGTTTCAGTTGAAGAGCGCAGGGCAGAGAGATTCGTGCCGGTGCCTGATCCCCACTTGAAGAGCATGCCTTCGGTCTTGGCCAAAGTAAGGATGGAGTCGAGCGAATCTTTCACCGAGTTGATGAAGCAGGCCGAGCATTGCGGCTTGGTATATCCGGTGACGCCGAATTCGACGCGGCTGGAAACTGGATTCCAGTGCCAGTTCTGGCCATCGGATTGGGGCTCGATGCGATCGCAGCCAACATTGAACCATACCGGCGAATTGAACGCCGCATACTGACGGATGAGCAGATGCACAAGCTCGTCGTGGAAGGCGGCGCCGTCATCGGGAGAGCGAAAGTAGCCCTGCGCCAATCCCCAGTCGCGAATGGTCTCGGCGACGCGGCCGACGAGCTGGCGGACGCCGGTCTCACGCTGAGGGGTGTCGATCTCCCCGTGCAGATATTTCGACGCGACGATGTTGGTCGCGGTCATTGACCAGTCTTTGGGGACCTCGACATCCTTCTGCTCGAAGATGATTCCGCCCTTCGAGTCAGTGATCTGCGCGAGACGCATTTCCCACTCCACCTCATCGTAAGGAGACACGCCGGGCTTGGTGAAGAAGCGGCGGAAGCTCAGGCCCGTGGCTTTAGGCTTCGCGGTTGAAGTGGTAGTGGTAGGGGCGCTGCTTGGTTGGACTTGGATCTCGGCCATTCTATTTCTCCTGCAACCTGTTTCTATCCCTGCGATGTCACTCGTCGCGCCTGCTGCACCCGGAATAAACGCGCTGGGCTACCCTCTTTCGCCCCTTTGGGGCTTGGTCGATTTGCCCGCCCTCCCACGGCTTGCGCCGTGGGCTGCATTCTTTCGCCGCTTTCGCGGCTGTCATTTGCCACTGATGTGTCTTGAATTCTGATCACGTTGTCCGAACAGTCCGAGGCATTTCTCGGCCGTTACTTCATTATGAGTTCAAAAACCTAAGGGCAACGAAGCTGCTGGAAGATGCCCGCCAAATCGTTCCCGACCCTGCAGTTCCGGCCCTGGCGAAAAACGACTGAGGGAGGAGTCGCCGATTCCGGACGCAGCCTCGGCCGACTGCTCCATCCAGCGACGAAGTACTTGGTAGGCGGCTGTTCTTTCGGCGGCGTCTTCCATCACCGTATATCGAGCAAAGCAACGTCCGGCAGCCAGCCGCTCGAGCAGAGGGCCGCCGGGCAGAAACAGACGACCCAGGGTGATCCCCAGGTCGTCCGTTTCCGAGACTTGAAACAGCGCAAGCATGCGCTTGCTCCTCTCCGCCGGAGATATCATCTCCTCTCCCAAGGCGAAAATTCCCGGCTTCGAAGGAGCGAGGAGCACGCCGAAGCTGGACTCACAGCGGAACCATCTGGACCATTCCAGACGCTGGTGGTCGAGAGTGGTGTTCACTCCGTTTCGGGCCAGCGAATCACTGACCAATCGCGAAAGCTCTTCCATTCTCAACTCCTTGAAGTCCCGCTTTTATCGGTTGCGTTCCGCTGGGCCTGCCCCAAACAGGCTTGCGAACGGTCGCCGCGATGGTTGATGTTTGCAGGACGGCGGTAGGTCACCTCGGCCAGCACGCCGCCCCTGTTTTTCGGATACTCGCACCGTTTCCGGCTGCGTTAGTGCTTATGGGATAGCAACAGTACTGCTGTATCTTGTGCCTGTCAACAACTAATACCTATATATTGTATCACATTGAATTAACTGGAAGAGTTCCTGGTTGCGGCCGCCTTTTCCACAAACGAGGTTCAAATTCTTAAATTTCGTCCGGCGGAGGGCGGCTTCGCAGAGTTTGCCGGCAGCGCAATTTCCCCCGTTTGAGCTTTCATCATCACGTAAACGTCTTCGAAGATTTCGCGCGATGCAACGCGAAGCATACCCTTGCAGAATTCCACCACATAATCTCCGGCCTTGCCCTGGTGCTGGCGTCCCAGCGAATCAACAAATGTCAACGGTTGGTAAGTTGTCTTGCGCGGACGAGAAAGCGAGTGCGATAGGTATTCCATTCATCGGACATGCTTCGGGCCTCACTCCCACGTTGCTTTGACTGGCACCGATCATCAGGCGGCTGGAATTTCGTTCGCGGTGATGTGACT
Organism: Terriglobales bacterium; assembly: GCA_038254805.1. GTDB lineage: Bacteria > Acidobacteriota > Terriglobia > Terriglobales > Acidobacteriaceae > Gp1-AA145. The sequence continues at coordinate 14,324 of JBBSFW010000064.1, read as the reverse complement.
GTACGCGCGGAATCGGGAGTGGTCAATTCTCAAAATATGGCGCGAGCAAACTTTTTTTAAGCTTGATTGTTCTGGCCGCGAGTGCCATGAGGACCTGCGTGCAAGCCAGTATTGACGCTGCTTTCCCAGCCATGCCATCTCCCCGGCGGCGCGGGTGACGGTTAAATCTGCAAGGGGCGGGATCCCATATTTCCACATGTCAAGCACAGGAAATGCAGAGCAGATTTCCGCCGTCAGTGTCGCTGGCTAATCCGCCGGACTGCCTGAGGAGCGGGTTAGGTTTATTATTTCTGCGCGCTAAACTGTGGAGGAATCATGAAAAGAATTCTTAGGATAATCGCCTCGATCGCCGCCATTCTGCTATTTACCAATAATCTGCCAGCACAGTCCGGCGGTTCGACTGCGGTGAAGCGGGTTTTCGTCCGGTGCGGCGCCCTCATTGACGGCAAGTCGAGCCAACCGCAGAAGAACGTTGTCATCGAAATTGCAGGCGACAAGATCGCCGCGGTCGGGGCCAGCGCCACTGAGGTGATTGACCTCTCACAAGAGACTTGCCTGCCGGGACTGATCGACACCCACACCCACATCCTGTTGAATGGCGACATTACCGAGGAAGACTATGACTCTCAACTGTTGAAACAGTCTCCGGAGTATCGCACGATTCTGGCTACTATCAACGCGCGGCGGGCGCTGGAATATGGATTCACTGCCATTCGGGACCTCGAAACCGAGGGCGCCGGCTACGCCGATGTGGACGTAAAAAAGGCAATTAACAACGGCGTGATTCCCGGACCGCGGATGCAGGTTTCAAGCCGCGCGCTGAATGTTACGGGAGCGTATCCGCTACTGGGTTATGCCCCGAATGTGCAGGTGCCGCACGGAGTTCAGGTTGTGGATGGGCCGGAAGAAGGCCGTAAGGCCGTCCGCGAGCAACTCGCCTATGGCGCTGACTGGATCAAGGTTTACAGCGACCACACTTATTTTGTTAAGAAGGATGCCAACGGGCGGGACATTCTCGACGACACACCCACGTTCACGGTGGAAGAAATGCGCGCCATCGTGGATGAAACCCACCGCCAGCATCACAAAGTCGCATCGCATGCTACTGCGCTGACGGGCGTGCACAATTCCCTGGAAGCCGGGGTGGATACGATTGAGCACGGCGACTACATCTCTGACGAAGACTTGAAAACCATGGCCGCCCGCGGAGTGTTTTACGTCCCCACGATTTATGTTGGCGTGTATGTGGCAAAGGGGCGGGCCGAGGCCGGCGCGCCGGTGTGGCTGCAGATGACCAAAATCCACGAAGACACCTTCCGGCGGGCGGTGAAAGCCGGGGTAAAGATCGCCTTCGGCACCGACGCCGGCGGCTTCGACTGGAAGGAAAATCCGGCGCAGGAATTCAAGTACATGGCCGATTGGGGAATGACTCCGGCAGAGACGATCCGCTCCGCCACCATGATCGCTGCAGAACTGCTCGGGATGCAGGACCAGATTGGCACGATCCAAGTTGGGAAGCTGGCAGATATTGTGGCGGTTCCGGGGGATCCGCTGAAGGACATCACCGTCTTGCAGAAGGTGGATTTTGTTATGAAGGGCGGCGTGGTGTACAAAAAAAACAGCTTCTAGCTTTTAGCTTAGGGCCGAGCCTCAAGCGAAAAGCCAGTGTCGTCGAGAGTGCTTGGCGCGAAGGAATGCCGCAGAGTTCGCTTAAGAAAACGGAAGACGAGCCAGGGGCCCCTGCCTGGCCTTCGAGAGCTTCGTACATCTCGTTGAGAGCGTTCCTGTTCTGGATTCCATCGCTCCTGCTTTCTTTCGTGGGCCTCACTATCGCTGCACTGTTCACACACGCCTTTGTTGGTTTCAGACATCACTGAACCCGTGGCCCGTTCATTTCGCTATATATCCGCTGCATTAGTTAGTCGCTTCCAATAAATACAGACCAGGGGCGCACACCGCTCCTGGATTCCTAGCATCTAAATATAAAATCTCGATGTGAAAGGATTGATTATGACCAAAGACCCTGTTTGCCAGATGGATGTGGATGAGAAGCAGAGCAAATTCAACTCGGAACACGCGGGACGGAAGTACTCACTCTGCTCTGAGGAATGCAAAGACACATTTGACAGCCAGCCAGAGCGCTACGCAGCGACGGCGGCGTAGGAACCTAATCACTTACGGGCACCGAGGGATCTGTGCTCTTTTTTTAGCGGTCACCTCATCTCGACAGACTGGAGAGAGCTGCTGTTTCGGTGCAGACTCCACGAATTGCGCAAGCGCCAAGAGGCACAGACGCAAAAGTTAGCAGCAGGTTTCTCGACTGCAGGAAGGTTCACGACGTGAACCTTCCTGCTTTGCTCGAAATGACAATACAAGGAAATGACCAACACAAGAGGCGGGCGAGAGCGCCCCGCCCTCTATTTATCTTCCCGCCAGCGCTGGTTCCAGTTTGCCTGACTTGAAAGCCTCGAAGCGTTGGTTGATCTCGTCCCAGTTTACGGCGTTCCACCAGGCGGCGAGGTATTCCGGACGGCGGTTGTTGTACTTCAAATAATAGGCGTGCTCCCAAACGTCGTTGCCCAAGATCGGAAACAAGCCTTGCGAGATGGGATTGTCCTGGTTGGGCGTGCTGAGAACCTGCACTTCGCCGCCAGTCTTACCGGCGAGCCACACCCAACCGCTGCCGAACTGCTTGACGCCGGCGTCGTTAAATTTGGTTTTGAAGTCGTTGAAGTTACCAAACGTTTTCTTGATTGCGTCTGCGACCGCCCCCGAGGGATCTCCTCCACCTTGGGGCTTCATGATTTTCCAGAACATGGTGTGGTTCACGTGTCCGCCGCCATTGTTGCGGACAGCTGAACGAATATCTTCGGGAACTGAATTGAGATCGCGCAGCAGATCTTCTGCGCTCCTGGATTGCAGATTGGGGTATTTTTCCAGCGCGGCGTTCAGATTCTTCACGTATGCGGCGTGATGCATGTCGTGATGCAGCTTCATCGTCTGAGCATCAATCACGGGCTCAAGCGCCGAGTAGTCATAGGGCAGGGCTGGTAATTCGTGGGCCATAAATATCCTCCAATTGGAATGATGATGCGTTCCCAGGGAACGATTCAAGGCGGTTTCAGGTTCGCCTCTATTGTCCACGAATCGGAGCCGGTTTGCACGTTGCTGGAGGGGGGCGGGTCGCACGGAAAATTGTATTTACTTGGCGACGTGCTACTCACCATTTTGTAACAAGTTCTAGCAAGTCCCGCCAAAATGGGAGTTCTCCAACCAGGTAAGAAGTGCCAGGTTCCACGCATGAACTTAGCGCTGTTATTTACGCCCCAAAAACCGGATACGGGCGGTAAAGGCGCGCCGGTCGAAGGCGCTGAATGTCAGAAACTGCGGTGAGTTGATGTAGTTGTTGACTGCGTATGCGTTCTGACGATTGGTCACATTGTCATAGCCGCCTCGGAGCGCCCAGTAAAACCCCACCGCGCGGAAGCGTTTTTCCAAATGAAAATTCAATGCGAAGTACATGGGAAAGCGGTAAGAGCCGGGAGGCTTGACCACTTGCTGCTGGTCGTTGATGGCCGCAAACGGGAACCCGGTGCGAGCTTCCATCGAGTAGCCCGCGTCGAAGCCCCTGACCAGCGGCAACCATCCCCAGGAAGTAAAACGATTCGGGGCGTCCCAGGGAAATGGTCCGGGGACCTGCGGACTGAGAACCGGATTATCCAATGAATAATCCAGCGCCTGGTTGGAACGCGAACTGGAGCGGACATAAGACCCGGTTACGATGTAGCGGTTGCGGAAAGTGCGCCGCAAATCAACTTTGAAGGAGGAGTATCGGTCCTCGCGTGTGTTCTGCAGCGCGAAGTTGCTTCCACCTAAGCCGCTGGGAACGTTGTACGCGAAATCGCGATTGCCGCTGCGTCGTGTGAATTCGGCTTTCAGAAAAACCTGGGCCGGAAGTTTTTGCTCCAGGGCAAGGCTCCAGTTTACAAACCGCGGGGCAACCAGCAGGTTGCGATCGACGGCGAAGGTTGTGAGGAACGACGAGGTCTGCATACCGCTGGAGTGGAAGAAATAATCCTGCCGCGAACCGGCCTGTGGTAACGCGATGAGCGCCAGATTGGTCGATGCATGCACAACGCCCACCCCGGCCGAGATTTTAGTATTGCCCGCGCTATCCAGCACATAGGTTGCCGCCAGGCGCGGCGATAGGAGATGGTGGCGAACGATTTCGTCCCAGTCCCAGCGCAGCCCCGGTTCAACCAGAAAGCGAGGGAACGCAGCCCAGCGGTCCTGAGCGTAGGCGCTCGCCTCATCGTTGTAGGTGGTGGAGGGCACGCTTGCGCCAAAAACCGTATACAGCGCGCAGGGGGATGGCGAACTGCTGAGACAAGTGGCGCCTGCTGCCAGTGTTTGCCCCTCGCGCAAAGCTGAAATCGGGGATCTCTGAAAGAACTGAGCGTAAGAGATGCGATCCAGGTCTGCGCCGAACATCAGGTCGTGGCGCCCGTGCCACTGGCGGGGCATGTAGAAATTCGTTAATGCCTGCCATCGCCGTGCGTTGGCATCAGCATGAAGGTAGTAGTTCCCCTGCGCGCCCTCTGGCGTCAGCACATAACGCGTGCCTCCGTTAGGAACCTGCTGCAAGCCGTATTGATCGAAGGCGAATCCCACTTCCAGGAGTTTTTCTCCTGCGAACGAATGCTGCTCCTTGATGGAAGAAACATAAGCGTTCTCGACGTCTGCGGGCGTGGTGGTCGCCGGAGCCAGAGCGGAAAATTTGAAGTGCTCATCATGCAAGCGATTGAATACGAAGCTGGAGGTCAGAATGTCGCGCGTGGTCGGGTTCGCCTGCAGCTTGGCCAGATTGCCAACGCGCCAGATGGTGTTCGTGTCTTCGCCCTTGGGCAAGGCGGGGAGAATCACTTTGTCATATTCGCCGTCAATTGCATCGAAGAACCATATCTTTCCTTTTTTGATTGGACCGGACACGGTGAATCGGGGGTCGACTTTATCGAGTGTCCACCCTTTCTTGTTCTGGAAAGAGGGCAAAAAATTGGTGGTAGCGAAGCGGTAGTGGTCGTCGCCGATGCCGGTTTCCAAGGCCAAGACGCCCGCGGGGCCTTTGCCGTATTCCGCCGGCACCCGGCTGGTTTCCACCCTGATGGAGCGCAGGGCGTCAGTGCTAACCCGTACCAGCAACTGTCCGTTTGCCGGCTGGGTCACGTTAAAGCCGTCAAGCAGGACCAATGTTTGATAGCTCTCTGCGCCTGCAACATGCGGTTGCGCGCTCCGGTCGAGCACCACCTCCGGGATAAAATTCAGGACGTAGCGGTAATCCCGCGTGTTCGGGTACGGAATGTTGATGACATCCAATCCGCTGAGCTGCTCCTGCGCTGCGGCTTGCGAGGGGTCGATCGCCGGTGAAGACTCAACCACATCCACTGTTTCACGGACTTCCTGCTGGTGGGTGAGCGCGATTTCCAGTGTTCCAGAGGGCTGCGCCGCCGGAAGCGAAAAAACGTAAAAACCTTCTCTCTCTACCCGCAAACTGAGGGGCCCGGCGGGAACATTTGCAAACTCACACTTGCCTGCCAAGTCAGTTTCGCACCATAAAGTCCCCACGGGCCCCAGCAGCCGGACTCGCGCGCTGGCAACCGCGACTCCATTCTCATCGATCACAATGATCGCGAAGGCGTGCGCGGCGGTGTTATTCGGGGGACTGGGAACTTGCGCCCGAACCAGCCCGGCTGAGGAGAGGAAGAGAAAAAGCGCGACTGACAGGCGGGTTCTCAAGGCGAGGACTGCGTACCGCTAGAATCTGGCCACATTCTAGACTGATTTGAGCAGCATGGTCCGGCATGGGTATGCCTTCAAGATACATTCGCTATCTCTGATCCGTGCGGATCTTGTAAATACATGGATTTAGAGGACACCGGGTACAGTTTTCCGACAACCTGTTATGGGTGTGGTACATCGAATCAACGTTCACAGTTAAGTCCCAAGGAGGCTTGAAAATGAGGAAGCTGATTTTGTGCGCGATTTTGACTTGTGCAGCGTCCGTGTGGGTGATGGCGGACGAAAAGGGTAAATCGGACACCAGGACGGTTACAGGGTGCCTGTCCAAGGGCGATAACGCGAAGGAATTTAACCTGACCGCGAGCGACGGAAGCACGTGGGAAGTTCGCAGCAGCAAAGTGGCGCTCGCCGAGCATGTAGGTCACACCGTGACCGCGACGGGAGTGGTCTCCAACGCGACCGCGCATAACCTGAAAGAAGACACCAAGGACATGGCCCACGATACGGGCATGAAGAAAAGCAACAACGAGCACGGACATATGAAGATCACCGACGTCCAGATGGTCAGCGATTCCTGCTCGAAGTAATCCCCAACCAATCTAAAAGATAGCCTTCAACAAGCACCCCACGCCTCTCGCGGACACGCGAGAGGCGTGGGGTCTCACAATTTTAAAATTGATTCTTTATTTCGCTGAAACCAGCGAATGGGTGATGGCGTGAACCGAGAGTGCAATGCGGTTTTGGACGCCTACTTTGCGCATCAGCTTAGCCACGTGAGCTTTGACCGTGCGCTCTTCGATGCCCAGAGCGGAGCCGATTTCCTTGTTGGAGCGGCCCGCTACCAGCATTTCCAGAACTTCTTTTTCACGGTCGGTAAAGGTGACCCGGCCGGCGGGAAAGGTTCGTCCCGGGGCGGAACTAACTCGCTCGATGAACAAGGAGAGGACGCGGCGCGGCGCCCATACGGATCCCTGACTCACGATCCGGATCGCCTGAACGAATTCCGCGGCGGAGGCGGCTTCGTCAACGTATCCTTTGGCCCCGGCTGCAATAGCCTTCAGAATGGTTTCCTCGTCCATGCCCGAACCAGTAACGATTATGCGCAAGTCGGGCCGGGTGGCCTTCAGGCTGGCCATGACATCAAAAAGATTTTGGCCCCCACGGTTGCCGAGCAGAATCAGCTCGATGTCCTGCATGGTTGAAATATCGGGAAGGCTGGCGGAGACGAGTTCGAAATCCTGCTCGGAATCGAATAATGCCCGAAAACCGACAAAGCGAAGCGGATCATTCTCCACTACGGCGATGCGGATCAGTGGCTTTCGTGCGGGTGCAGCCTTCATTGCTGTCGCAGCTTTCATAGATACGCCTATTCCCCGGAAATAAAGGATGTAGTCAGAATATCTGTAATGACAGGGGATGCAAGGTTCCGTCATGCTGGCTCGATTACGGGAGTAACATAGGTCGCATCCAATTTGAGCGAGGCCTTGATGAGAAGAGCTTTAGCAGCGTCAGTTTCAGTGCTCCTGGCAGCGGTTCTGGCATCGTCGCAAGCGGTCTACCAACCTGCATTTAAAGGGGACCCGGCGCGATCGGCCGCGGAGGCTGCGGCCCTGGGATACATGCGGACGTTCCTGCGCGCCCAAAAAATCTACAAGAAGAAGAATGAACATTATGCAACATCGTTGCTCGATCTGGCGAAGACGGGGTCCTTTACGCGGCGCATGGCGGCGACTGATCGCGGAGATTACACGGTGCGATTCCGTTCCCATAAAGATAAGGACACTTTCGAGTTAACCATGATTCCCAAACATATTGGTGCGGACCATCGTTCGTTTTTTTCCAACCAGGATGGACCGATCCGGGGAGACGAGCAGAAGGAAGCTGACGAGAGGTCGGAGGTGGTCAAATAAGAGTTGGATGCCAGTGAAGATTTCGAATGAAAGTCCCACACGTTAGAAGACAGAACAGAAGGTAACTCTTAAATCTAACTTTTTGGACCAGGACGAATTTCCACTGCCTTGCCATCGTGAAAGGTGATCCTGAGTGGGGCGCCGCCGTTCGGATAGTTAAGGGTGCGGTCAATGGCGTCGCCACCAGGTTCTGCAAGACCAATACCCAGGGCAAAGTTGGCCTGCAATTCATTCATCCCGGGATTTGCGCGGTGCTGATCGATGGCTTGCCAAACATCGGCCGGCCAATGCTTGTAAAGCTGATGCGGATCTTCAATGAACAGCATGTCATCGGAATAGAACTTGAAATCGCCCCCCCTCTCTGTGCCGATTCCAGCCGCAAACAACCTGCCGCCGTTTTCGAAGACCGCCATGACCTGGCGTTCGGCTGGCGCGTCGGGGGCCGCGACTGTAATTACGTCCTTAATCGCGAGCTTCTCAATAGGCAGCAGCTTTCCGGCTTCGTGAGAAAGATCGACGTGGTGAGTTAGCGGGTCATAAGAATAGTAGGAATAGTAGTACCCCACTTTTACCCAAGCCGGCTGCTGGGCCAACTGCCGGGCCGATTTCAAGTCATAGGGATAGAGTTTTTTGGGCGTGACGTAATAGTCGGGATTGAGCGGAGGCGCTTCTTTTTTTGCCGACTGGGCCGCCTGTTGGTGACGGTCGTAGAGAATGATTGCCAGCCGAATGCCGGCCACCAGCATCCCGAGAACCAATGCAATTTGGATTTTCTGCTTCATCGCAAAAGACAGTTTAGCGACTCACGCACCCTTCGGCCAGGGCGGGAGCTCCAGCAAAGAAAATCGCTGCGCATAATGCGGTAAACTGGGTTTAAGGGGGAAATCATGCCAGCCACTACCCAGGACGAGGTCATGAATGCTTTAAAGGACTGCTACGATCCCGAGATTCCGGTCAACATTGTTGACCTGGGGCTGATCTACGGTATCCGGATGGATGACGCCGAAGGGGACAGGCAGGACGTGACTGTGGATATGACCCTCACCTCGCCCGGATGCCCTGCGCACGTAACCATCGGGGAGCAGGTGAAAGGGCGTGTCGAGCAGTTGCCGGGCATCCGCAAGGTGAGCGTAAATGTGGTGTGGACCCCACCCTGGGGCCCGGAGCGAATCAGCCCCGAAGCCCGCAAGCAACTGGGAATTGAATAGAAGCGGCGGGGACGCAGAAGTGGCCTGCAACCCCCGGCCGGTTGTGGCTACGTTTGGCCGACGCTACGCGGCATTCGGTGCCCGGGTAGATCATCAGCTTCGGTAAATGCAAAACCCCAGCAAAGCAAAAAGGCGGAGAGAGTTCTGAGCTAAATGGCGGCGGCGCCCCGCTCTTGGTTTCGAATGCGGATCGCCTCCTCCACTTTGTATAAGAAGATTTTTCCGTCGCCGATCTTTCCGCTGGAGGCAGTCTGGATGATCGCGTCCACGGCCGCATCCACAGCGCGGTCCTCGACTACGATTTCTACTTTTATCTTGGGCAGGAGATCGACGCTGTACTCTCCGCCGCGATAGGCTTCTTTGTGGCCTTTCTGCCTCCCATGCCCGCGCACTTCTGAAACTGTCATACCTTCAACGCCAAGGCCGATAAGCGCTTCTTTTACGCTGTCGAACCTGTTTGGCTGAATGATTGCCTCAACTTTGGTCATTTTTGCTCCTCGTGTGCCCTTGTAAGTAAGTTGACGGAGGCAGAGAGTCTCTGCCTCCGAGACTTAGCCAAAAGACCGATTGCTCAGCTGGCAATGTGTGACAGCGGCTTCGGAGTCATTACAGTCGTCTTCCCCTGCGCCGAGGGTAGTTCCTGAGACATGCCCCCCGGAGCGCCCAGGGCTGAAATCACGTACTCGGGATAAGCCGAGATGCCATGCTCGTGCAGGTCCAGTCCGTAGATTTCGCCTTCTTCGGAAACCCGCAGCAGGCCAGTCGCATTCACCGCAAGCATCACAATCATGGCCACCCCAAAGGTCGCCAGGGCGACTGCGGCGCTGCCGATCATTTGGGCTTTCAGCACCTGGATACCACCGCCGTAGAAGAGCCCTTTCAGCGGCGCGGAATTGTCAGGCGCGAGCGGTCCGGTAACACCATATCTTCCGCAAGCGAACAAGCCCAGCGAAATCGTCCCCCAGATGCCGCAGAAACCATGCACCGGAACCGCACCGATGGGATCATCAATCCGCAGCCACTCCAGCAGTTCAACGCCTAGAACTACGAAAACGCCGGCGATGCCTCCAAGCAGGATGGCGCCGGTCGGGCTGACCCAGTAGCACGGGCAAGTGATGGCAACCAAGCCGGCGAGGAAGCCGTTGGTGGTAAAACCAGCGTCCCATTTCTTGCTCGATCTGAACGCCCATAGCATCGCCGTCAATCCGGCAGCGCACGCCGCCAAGGTGGTGTTGGCAGCTACACGGCCGATGCCTTCGGCATCCATCGCCGAGAGGGTGCTGCCGGGATTGAAGCCGTACCAGCCAAACCATAGAATCAAACCGCCGCTCACCGCAATGGTTAGATCATGCGGAAGCATAGGCTGTCCACCATCGCGTTTAAACTTGCGCCCCAGCCGCGGGCCCAGAACGATCGCTCCGGCCAGCGCGATGAAGCCGCCAATCGTGTGCACCACCGTCGAGCCGGCAAAATCGTGGAAGCCCATGCCGAGCGACGGAAAGACGTGGCCCTCACTTCCCATCAAAGCCAGCCATCCATCCGGTCCCCAGGCCCAGTGGCCGATGACCGGATAGATAAAGCCGGAAACGGCCAGGCTATACAGCAGGTCGCCAACGAATCCGGTCCGGCCGATCATCGCGCCGGAAGTGATGGTCGAACAGGTGTCAGCAAAGGCGAATTGGAAGAGCCATACCGCCAGGAATGCCACCCCCGTGCTTTCATAGGTGGCTGGCACTCCTTGCAGGAAGAACCAGTGATAACCGATGAAACCATTGCCGTGGCTGAACATGAACGCGAAGCCGATGGCGTAGAAAAGAATGCCGCAAAGGCACGTGTCCACCACGCATTCCATGAGGACATTCACGGTTTCACGTGAACGGCAGAACCCGGCCTCCAACATGGTGAAACCAACCTGCATGCCAAACACGAGAAAGGCCGCAATCAGCGTCCATGCGGTGTTCACTGGATTGACCACGTCGGCGGCTTTGACCTCGGGAGCGCTCGTCTGAGCATAGACGTGAGTGAAGAACAGACCAGTGACGACGGCCATGATCAGCAGAACCAAACCCACGCCCACCACTTTGCCTGCGAACAGCGCGCCTCCGTACCGGCGCCATTCCGGGTCCCGCAGCCGGATGGCCAAGCGGGAGAATTTTTGGGATAGAGACAATCTTGTTCTCTTTTCGGCGATCACAGACATGTAATAGCTCCTTAGATTATGAGTTTTTTTGCTGTCCCGTACGCGTCTTGCGGCGCTTCCACCCGAACCAAATCAGACTCTCGAACTCCCGGGATGGGGCGATCCCAAATCGTGCCATGCGAAATTCTCTTGGTCCCTTTCCAATGTCTGCAATGCGCCATCGGACAAAGAAAAACGAAGGCCGCACAACTGCGCTTGCCTAACCAATGAGCTGATCTGCGGCGGCTCGTCTTCCCGGCTGACGGTACCGGTGATAATCAGTTCCAGAGTTTCGAATGCCGCCTGGCGGTACACCCTGAACAGGGCATGATCGGCCTTTGGCAATGTGGCGAACAGCAACTCCCGAAGAGTAATTGCGTCCCGCAGGGTCTGAAAAGTTTCGTTCTGCTCGCGTACGTCCGGTGGCAAACCGGCATCCCACGCATGCTTGGGGCGAGCCAACCAGTCGCACTCTGCGGCCCCTTCCCGTAATTCGAGCCGCAAGAGCCGCTGTGGAGCTGGCGGCCTCTCGCCGAATGGCCTTTGCAGTCGAACCTTCCTGATGAATTCTGGCGCGCCCCAAATCCACTTCATTTCCCCTCTTGAGCCGACAAGAGGGTGGACATGCTCCTGCGTATGATCCGACGACCTAATCCCGATGACATGGACACACCTTTCCTACCGCCTGCAAGACATTTCCTGCAGGACAAATTCATGCTTTTACTGCTGCCAAGGTGGCACCGCAGGGTGCCGGGAAAGAGCTCTGGCTACGTGGGCAAGAGCTAGCGAACTGTGCTGCTTACAACTTGTGATGGATTTTCGAAGCAGGAACCTGGAAAGTCAAATTCAAACTTTTTATCGCGTTCATTCACGATCTTTTCAAAATGTCTCGCCAGCCCTATGCTAATCAACGGCGGAAGATGCCGATTCCATTCCCTCCCAAGAACGGATCGGCGCCGGATGGGCTCGTGAATTCAATCTCATTCCTCGCGGAGGAGAAATGCGCAGTCTGAAACGATTCTGTATCGCGCTGGTTGTTTTCTTTGCTCCGGCACTGGTCGCGCAGTCAGCATGGCAAACCTTGGGCGATTTCTCCTCTTTCGAGAGGCGGCCGGATGGAGTCGAAATTCACGCGCAGCACGGTCGAATCCGTATTTCCGCGCTCGCCGCAAGTGTGGTGCGCGTCAGGTACTCACTGGGGAATGAATTTTCTGAGCGCCCGTCCTTTGCTGTTCTGCAGGGTGCGTTTCAGGGAAAGAGGCCTGCGCTGCAGATCGAGGACGCCGGGCAGGAACTAATCATCGGCACAAATATGGTCAAAGTCCGAATTTACAAATCTCCGCTGCGTATCGCTTTCCTAAACACGGCGGGAGATGTCATTTCTCAAGACCAGCCCGGACTGCCGCCGGCGTTCGCTGGCGGCACATTCAAGATCTGGAAATCGATGCCTGAGGACGAGCATTACTTTGCACTGGGAGACAAGACGGGTCCCCTGGACCATCGCAATCTCGCATTCACCATGTGGAACACCGACATGTTCGGATGGCAGGAATCCACCGACCCTCTTTATAAGGACATTCCGTTAATTTTCGGCTTTCGCAAGGGCGCCGCTTACGGCATTTTTCTGGACAACACGTACCGCAGCAGCTTTGATTTCGGGAAAGAGGCGCGCGATGCGTATTCATTCGGCGCAGACGGCGGCGATCTTGACTACTATTTTTTTTATGGGCCTGAGCCGAAGGCCATTGTTGAGCAGTTCACCGAACTTGTGGGTCGAATGCCGCTGCCGCCCCTGTTTGCGCTCGGCTATCAGCAATGCCGTTACAGCTACTATCCCGAGTCGCAGGTCCGCGAGATAGCGGCGGAATTTCGCAAACGCAAGATCCCGGCGGACGTGATCTACCTCGACATTGATTATCAGCAGAACAACCGCCCTTTCACGGTTGACCGCCGGCGATTCCCGAACTTTGAGGGGATGGTGAAAGACCTGCGCGGCGAGGGTTTCAAGCTGGTGACCATCACGGATCTGCACATCGCCAGACTGCCCGGATATAAGCCTTACGACCAAGGTTTGAAATCAGACTCCTTCGTGAAGAATCCCGACGGCTCGATTTACGTGGGGAAGGTCTGGCCGGGAGACAGCGTCTTTCCCGACTTCACGCGCGAAGAAGTCCGCCGCTGGTGGGGAACGCTATATTCCGACTTTGTCAAGGATGGCGTTCGCGGCTTCTGGAATGACATGAACGAGCCTTCGGTCTTTCTGGTGCCTTCGAAAACCATGCCTCTTGATACCGTACACAGCGTGGAAGGAAGAAAAGGCGACCACCGCGAAGTGCACAACGTCTTCGGAATGGAAAACGTGCGCTCCACTTACGAGGGGTTGCTGCGGCTGCAACCGAACGTGCGCCCGTTTGTTCTGACGCGCGCGGCCTATGCAGGAACCCAGCGCTATGCATCGACGTGGACGGGTGATAACAGCGCGACCTGGGACCACATGCGAATTTCCATCCCGCAACTGCTGAACCTGTCCCTCTCGGGATTTGCATTCGTGGGGGCTGACATCGGCGGATTCAATGGGAGTCCTACGCCGGAACTGCTCACGCGGTGGATGGAACTGGGCGCGTTCAATCCTATTTATCGCAATCATGGCGGCAAAGGCACGCGTTTTCGCGAGCCATGGGTGGATGGGCCAGAGCATGAGGCAATCCGGCGCCGCTACATCGAGACTCGCTACCAGCTGCTGCCGTATATCTACACCGGGATGGAAGAGGCATCGCGAACCGGAGTGCCGTTGATGCGACCCATGTTCATGGAATTCCCCGATGAGTCGAATGTGGCGGGAAATGGTGAAGAGTTTATGTTTGGGAGGAGTTTGCTGGTCGCGCCTAAAGTCTGGAGCTTTGCCGATCCTTACACTGTGACTCTGCCTGAGGGTGACTGGTACGACTATTGGACCGGGGCAAAAATTGACGGCCACTCAGTGAAGGTGGACCCGCCGCTCGGCGCCCTTCCGGTTTATGTGCGCGCTGGCAGCATCATCCCGCAACAGCCTGTTGTACAAAGCACCGATGAAATGCCGGCCGGGCCACTTACATTGCGTGTCTATCCCGGACCGCAATGCCAAGGGAGCCTCTACCTGGATGACGGCAACACCTTGGCATATCAGAAAGGCGAGAGCTTACGAGTGAATTTCACCTGCGAAGCAAGCCAAGACCACGTCAATATTGAATT
>JBBSFW010000063.1:0-22100 GCA_038254805.1 Terriglobales bacterium | reverse complement strand
TGTGGCGAGGCAAGTCAATCAGTTCGGAGGCGGCTACTGTAACTTCTCCCATCAGTCCTGGCGATGTATAGATCATCGCCACTGGCAAAAACTATTCGCTGTCCATCGGGAGACCAGGTTCCGTCGTGGCCAAGCAGCTCCCCCACGCCCGGAGTCTCCGGCCAAGTGGTCACCGACGTCCATATAGGACGTATACATACGCGCGCGCTATACGGGCATAAGGGGCAATGTGTCCAATGTGTCCATTTTGTGTTTACGCATCGTCGTGGTCCTTCAAACCTATGCATTCAAAACGGGTGCCGTTTGACCGGTATTTCCGGAATCCGCGATCGGCCAGTTCCTGACTGAAGCGCTTTTCTGATCCGCAATGCTCCCCCCTTTGTTCAGCCCATTGCTTGAAATCCTGGTATAAGACAGAACTTTTGGTGGAACCGGCTTGCGGAGACACAAGCGCGCGCTCCTCTACCCAAGAGGAAATTGCATCCTCTGAGAGCAGGTATTCCGCAGTCGCTTCTCTAACAACCGCCGGCGGATTCAATCCATGCTCCTGCCACATACGACAACCATCAAGCGCCCATCGAAGGATTCCGGGACCCTCCGCCTGCAATTTGCTTTTGAGAGTTTCATCCCGCTGGTCTTCCGGGATGGTCACGACAAAAGGCACAAGATGCAAACGTCGCCGCATGGCTTCGTCCGTGCTGCGCAGGCTTGGCTTCTTATTGCCGTGGATCATAAGTTTGAATTGCGGGAGGTACTCGAATTCATCGGACCGCATAAAATGAGCACGAATCGGATCTCCGCCGGTTAGCGTTTTGATCTTGCTTTCGTCCCAAGCTTGTCCTGCTTTGGGCTCTCCGACCGTGACCAGTCTCGCGCCGCGCATGGCTGCTAGATCTTGGGGATGGCGTTCGTGCTTCGTTTCGATGAAGGTTTCAATTGAGGCAACTTGCCCGTAACCGCCAAAGATCCAGAGCAAAGTATTGGTGAATGTGGATTTGCCATTCGCCCCCAATCCGTAAAGGAAAAACAGGGCATGCTCACGCGTATCCCCGGTTAAACAATATCCGGTGACGCGCTGGAGATAATTTTCGAGCGAAACATTCCCATCGGTGATTCGTTTGAGAAACGCCTGCCACAATGGACAATCTGCATTCGCGGCTGGAGTCACGCTCGTACTCTTGGTTATGTAATCTTCCTGCGCCTGTGGCCTTGTGGTTCCATCACGCAAGTTGCATAGTTCGAAACCGGTTCCGAGTGCGTAAATATCCGCGTCCCATTGCTCCACCGTGGCTGCATGCCGTTTGTCTGACCGAGCCATATTCTCAATCGCGGCGCGAGTAGCAGCAGCCTTCAGCCATTTTGCGGTGCCATTCTGTTTTTCTCCGCACTCGGCCAGCGCTTCCCGGCACACCTCTCGGGCCCGGTCAAAGATGTCAAGCACGGCGTCCTCGCGCCACGGAGGAGCAAAGCGCATCCAGCGTCCCCATTTTGAAACGTATCTGAGATCTGGAGAACGTTCCGTGAGCCGCAGGGCGAGATCGTCATCACCAAGCGCCAGAGGGGCAGAATTCTCTCTCTCTTTTTTCCCGTGCTCCGGCTCATAATGTGAGCGAAAGGATTCCCAGCCGCGGGAGTTGTTTTGCATCGAGCAGGATGAATGCCAGCACCCGGCAGAAAGTTTCCCGCTGGAGTCTTGCATAACCCACGCTTTGCCGTCCGAAGTATCGTAGCCAGGATGTGAACCAACGCACGGCACCCAGTAGAGCGTCCCCCCGGCGGCCGGCTTGCTCCCGAGCGAGTGCACGTGATGGCGTCGAAAGAAATCTTCCAGCGAGAATCCGCGCGTTTCCGTGGCGCTGGCAGCTTGGGGCTGAGCATAGCTCGCAACTTTGGCATAGAGTTTGCTCAGATCACAGTCGCGAATCTCACGTGGTGAGCCAGGCCAGTGGTCCCCAGTCACCGCGAAATAGCGCCCGGTGTCATAGAGTTCAATCGCTGGGACTTTTCCGTGTCCATTGACTGGCCCCAGTTCAGCTTTTTTGCCAGCCCCTGGAAGTTTCGCTTTCACGAAGACCTTTAGGCCGGTGCCACTGGGTGAAACCTCAGTGTAGGAATCCAGTGCTTCAATTTCCTGCCGGGCCCAGTCTTCGATTCCGCCCGTTTCAGGATCCCGGCAAGCATCGAAGTCAATCCCTGCGATGCCAGAGTCGGTGAGCGAGAATCCAACGCCACCGAACCCAGGCAATAATTCCTTCGCCGCGAGCGCCTGCGTGGCTATCTTCGAAAAGTCGGTCCATGTCTTGGGATCTATAGATGAGGCATAACGAAAAGTCATCCGATGCGGATCGGCGCAGTAATAGGGGACCTTGGTGAGCCTCAATTCGCCTTTGCCGTTCTGGCGCGATTCAAAAGCCCAGAGCAACCAGTGGGGCTGATCTGCTAGCTCTCTAGGAATATTGTCAAAGCCGGCCGCGATCATGTGTGCAGCCTCGCCCAGGCTCTAAGCTCCCGGATTGGATTTCGCCTTGGTTTGCGCGTTGGCCGCCATGTGAACCAACGATAGCTCTTACCCGATTTCGACTTGTGCCAGAAAATTGGCCGCTGGCATTTCCTGCATTTATGCTCAGCCATGGCTACCTCGCCTTAGCGAAGCGCTCGATTTCTTTGCGATGTATGAGAACGCGCCTTCCAATCCGCCGCTCTAGAAGCAGCTTCTGCTCGATCAACTGTTCCAGCTTTCGAAGGCTGATGTTCAGCGCCCAGCAAGGCTTCCTGCCGCGAAAAAAGCACACGCGCTACGTCAGGTTTGTTGACAACTCTGCTTTCGATCATTTTTTTTGTCTCTCCTAGTTGACACGCCGCTTGTCCGCGTTAATCTCAGTGCGCTTGAATGCGCTAAATTGATTTCTAACATGAGGTCTAGGTGAGTCAACTGAAAAAAGCACACCGCATGAGTTCTGGCCAAGAACAAGGGACCAAAATTCTAGGGATGCTCGCAAAGGCAGACGCAGAGCGCTTTCTCTCTGACCTTGCGAATTGGCAGGCTGGAAAACCGGGCGCGATCGAACCGGCGGTCCGGTGGTTTTTCAACAGGAACAAGCAAATCGTAGCCGATATTAAAGTTGATTTTTCTGATTCCATTGCAATGGCGGAGGCTTGGTTCGAACTTAGCGTGTTCCAGCAGCGGCTACGAAAGGCCTGGAAAGCGCCGGATGTGCGTGAGCGGGAGTGGTACAGCTTCCAATTGCTCGCCCGGTTTTGGAAATTCGCGAACAGGGGCGATGCGAGACTTCAAGCGCTGTTAAAAGACCCCGCGGTTACGGATGTCTGGCTCGACCCGCCACCGGTGACGGCCTTCGAGGCCGCCATATTTCACCTGAAGGCGCTTTCGGACAAGGCAAAGTATTGCGCCGGTCCTGATTGCGCCGCGCGGTATTTCGTCGCTCAAAAGCGATGGCAGAAGTACTGTTCCGAGAAATGCGCAGGCCCCGCCAATCGCGAGGCAAAACGTAGATGGTGGCACGAAAACAAGGCGTCTTGAATCCCCAAGGAAAAGAGAAAAAGCATGAAAAAAAGCATGAAAAAGGCGCGAGGAGTATTCGAGAAGATTCCAGGATCGGACACGTGGTGGATTCAATTTTTCGATTCCGCCGGACATCGCAGACGGGAAAAGGTTGGTTCAAAGTCGGCGGCTATGAAGTTGGTAGAACTACGCCGCGCCCAGCGAACCGAAGGGAAAAAGCTACCCTCTAATTTGCGTTCCGCTCCCATAAGGTTTGCTGAACTAACCGATAAAGCCCTGTGCTACGCCCGCGCCAAGGGTCCCGCGGACTATCCATCGAAGGTTTCACGCATGAAGCCGTTGCTCGCGGAGTTTGGTGGACGCATCGCAGAAGAGATCACACCTACCGAAATTGAGAACTGGCTAGACGAGCGCGAAGAGTGGGCCATAGCCACCAAAAATCGCTACATCGCGCTGCTGAAACTGATCTTTAAGCTTGCCGAAAAGGCGCAGAGACTGAAATACAATCCGGCGCGCCTAGTGCGTCAGCAGAAGGAAAATAACGCCCGCATCCGTTGGCTGAACGATCAAGAAGAATCCGCAATTCGCACAGTGATTCAGCGCGACTGTCCCGAGCACTTACCAGAGTTCGAGATTGCACTGCACACCGGGATGCGACGCAGTGAGCAATATGGCGCTGTCTGGGATAATGTGGATCTCCGCAACAACGTCATCAGGATTCCGAAATCAAAGCATGGCGAGGTTCGCTATGTGCGGCTCAATTCACGTTCCCATGCGGTCCTTGCGATGTTAAAAGCCCCGCACAGTGAGGGTCGCATTCACGAGATCAAAAGTCCTCGCTCCTGGTTTGAGCCAGCAGTTAAAAACGCAAAGCTGAAAGACTTCTCATGGCATTGCCTGCGCCACACGTTTATCAGCCGGTTGGTGATGGCGGGAGTGGACCTGCGGACGGTAATGGAATTGGCCGGACACAAGACGATCCAGATGACCATGCGGTACGCGCACCTTGCACCTGGACATGCAGCACGGGCAGTCGAGAAGCTCTGCGAACCAAGTGCCACCCCTAGTGCCACCGGAGAATTAAATGCCAGCGATAGAGCGACAGAGATCGTCAATTAACTTATTTGTTGCCAAGGAAGTTAGCTTGGTAGGCGCGGCAGGATTCGAACCTGCAACCCTCGGATTAGAAATCCGATGCTCTATCCGTTTGAGCTACGCGCCCGCGCAAGACGGCTTCGGCCATTTTATCCTGCTCCGAATGGCTCCTGCGAGGGCACGTTCAGTTAGTTGAGTTACTAGTCGCGATCGCGGTCCCAATCGTAATTCCGGTCCCAATCCCGCTCGGTGCGCCATTCACGGCGGTAGGGATCATACCAGCCGTGGGTCCGGTTCCAGCAGCGATCCCAGGCATTGTTCAGCCGAGCCCGGGCTCGCTCCGCCTGGCGGCTGTGCCGGCCATGCTCGTGGGCCTCGTGCCGGTATTTGTCCTGTGCCTTCTCCACCATGCGCTGGCATCGGGTGCGGCCATGATCGTCGGCCGCCGCTTTCGGCGCGGTAGCAAAAAGCAGAGCTGCACCCAGTGCGAACGCTCCCAAAGCGTTTTCAAATCTCAGACGTGTCATTTGTCGTCTCCTCTATACGGCTAATATACGGCTAAAGTGATTTATGCGGTCTCGGGCATTCCCCACCGTACTCAGATAGACGCGAGCAGCTGAGGGTTGCTCCGGAGCCAGCCACTGGGAACCCGTGCATTTAGAATCAATACTCTCGGAGAATGACTTACAGCGTACAAAGATCGCGAACACCCTTTCGTTCCCGGCGGTTTCTCGCGGGCGGCCACATGCAGACCCTCGCCAGTTTTCTGCTGAGCCGGCGGTTCTCACTGCCACCCTCCGAAGAGCGATTGATCGAAGTGGAGCCGGGCATTAGCGTTCTTTGCAATTGCCATTGGCAAGCGAACCGGCAGAGCGCCCTCACGGTGATCGTGGTGCACGGCCTCGAGGGCTCGAGTGAATCGAATTACATGCGAGGCGTCGCGGAGAAAGGCCTCGCCGCCGGGATGAACGTGGTTCGCATGAACCAGCGCACCTGCGGCGGCCCCGCCCAGCTGGCACCGACGCTCTATCACTCCGGACGCTCGGCCGATGTTGCGGCCGTGGCGAAGAATCTTATAGAGGATCACGACATCCAGCGCTTCGCGCTCTGTGGGTTTTCCATGGGCGGCAACCTGGTTCTGAAGACCGCCGGGGAGTGGGGCAATGCCGGGCCGCCCGGATTCTGTGGGGTGGCCGCAGTTTGTCCGGCGCTGGATTTGGCAGCCTCGGCCGACGCGCTTCATGCCCCTGCCAACCGCCTCTACGAGCAATATTTTCTCTGGAAACTCAAGGCCCGCATGAGAGCGAAAGCCAGGGCCTTCCCCGGGAGGTACGATCTATCACGCCTGCGTGGTCTGAAAAGTCTGCGCGATTTTGACGACAAAGTTACCGCCTTCTACTGCGGATTCGACGGCGCATCCGATTATTATGCGCGCTCGGCCGCGGCGAATGTGGTGGACCGAATCGCGGTGCCCACATACATCCTTGATGCGAAAAATGATCCCTTCATCCGCATTCTGCCCGCGACACGACAAAAAATTGCGTCCAACCCGAATATCCTTTTTGTTGAGAGTGATGACGGAGGTCATTGCTCGTTTGTCGGCGCAAAAGACGGATACGACGGGCATTTCGCCGAGCGAGCGGTCATCGAGTTCCTGGGGGGAACTCAGTGCTTGAGCGGTTGATGACTTTGCGCCTCTCCATCTCTGTCATCAGCATCCGCCGTCAGCATGTGCCCCCTATGCCTGGCAAAAGACGTCCGTCAAACCAAGCGAGCGTCCGGCATCCTATACAATCGGCAGCGATGCGGATTACAAAGCGACTCCTCCTGGCTGCGGCTTGTTTGTTGTTATTGCCACCGTCTTGGGCCGAGTCCGTATCCCAGCTTCATCCCACTAATTACGTTAACGATTTCGCGCATGTCCTCAGTCAGCAAACGGTGTCTGAATTGAATGATGTTGGCCAGCAGCTCGACCATAAAGCGCACGCGCAGGTTGCAGTGGTCACTGTCAACAGCACCGACGGAGGGGACGTGTTCGACTACACCTTGGCCCTGTACCAGGCTTGGGGGGTGGGCAGCAAATCCACCAACCGCGGTGCTCTGATTCTGCTTGCGGTCAAAGATCACAAATACTGGACGACAGTTGGTTACGGCCTGGAACCGATTCTGCCGGATGGCAAAGTAGGCGGCTTTGGACGTGAAGCCGTGCCCTTGCTGAAGCAGAATGATTACGATGGCGCCGTCCGCCTGATGACCATGCGGGTCGCGGAGGTGATCGCGCAAGACGCGGGGATTCAGCTAAGCGGAGCCAATTCGGCCCCGGCCACCCGCGAAATCCCCGCCGGTGGAATTTCTTTGGGTGGAATTCTGGCCTTCATCATCATCGCGATCATAGTTCTGGCGACTCCGCTGCGGCGGGTATTGTTCTGGTTTCTGCTGTTCAACATGGGCGGCGGTGGTGGGTACCGCCGCGGCGGTTGGGGTGGCGGTGGTTTTGGTGGCGGAGGCGGAGGCGGAGGATTTGGCGGCTTTGGCGGAGGTTCATCAGGTGGCGGTGGCGCCGGCGGCAGCTGGTGAGGAGAAGCGATGGCTCACGAACAGTTGGTTGAAGAATTTGTTCAAAAGATGCGTCAAGCCGCCGGGGAAAACCTGGTTAGCGTGGTGCTCTACGGCTCGGCGGCTGAGGGAGAATTTCATCCCCAGTATTCCGACCTAAACATGCTTTGCTTGCTGCGGGATGCGTCATTCCCGTCCTTGGCCAAAATTTCCAGCGTGGCCGAGTGGTGGGGGCGGAAAAAACATCAGCCACCATTAATCCTCACCCCCCAGGAACTGCAGAGTTCCGCCGACGTATTCTCGATCGAGTTTGTGGACATGAAGCAGCGGCATCGCCTTCTCTATGGCGAGGACGCCTTGCAGAAATTGCACGTCCCGATGCAAAAGCACCGCTCCCAATTGGAATACGAACTGCGTGAGAAACTGATCCTGCTTCGACAACACATCTTGCTGTCTGGAAACAATGACAAGCGCTTGTGGGAGGTCATGTTGACCTCGCTGTCTTCGTTCACTACCTTGTTCCGGCACGTTCTGCTTGAACTCGGCGAGCAGGGCCGGAAGCACTCCCGCGACGCGGTTGCCGAAGTGGCGGCGCGCCTGCATTGCGATGCTTCCGCCTTCATACAGCTAATGGACGTCCGCGCTGAGCAAACGGACCGCAAGCGCCTGCGCGCTTCCGATGTTGCTCAACGATATTTGAGCGGCATTGAACAAGTTGCCACCGCAGTAGATACAATGCAGAGTTCACCCGGAAACTGATTAAAAGAGTCTGAGGAGACCCCATGAGCAAAGCAGTGATTTTGGGCATCACCATTTTGGTCCTGATTCTGCTCTCGTTCGGCAAGTACGTGGGCGTAAAAAATACCCTGGTTGCCAAGAACGAGGCAGTTAAATCCGCGTGGTCGCAAGTGGATATAGTTTTGCAGCGGCGCGCCGACCTGATTCCGAATCTGGTCGAGACAGTGAAGGGCTATGCCAAGCAGGAGCAGACCGTATTCGGCGATATCGCTAAGGCCCGTTCGGCGCTGCTTTCGGCCGGAACGCCGGAGCAGAAGATCGGCGCCAACCAGCAATTGGATGGAGCGCTGGGAAGACTTCTGCTGATCGTTGAGAATTATCCGCAGTTAAAATCCAACGAAAACTTTTTGCGCCTGCACGATGAACTGGCGGGCACGGAAAACCGTATCGCCGTTGAACGCAAGCGGTACAACGACACCTTGCAGGACTACAACACCTACGTCCAGCAGTTTCCTAATAGCATGTTCGCCGGTTGGGCGGGATTTAAGCCTAATCCCGCGTACTTTGCGGCTCCCGAAGGCTCGCGCGAAAATCCCAAAGTAAACTTCTCGACCCCTGCGCCTCAGCCAGCTCCGGCTCGCTGAGCTTAGGCCGACCGCGACAAGCCTGGCCGCCAGGAGAACACATCTCCCAGGCGGCCATACCATTTCGTGCGCGCGATCGATAATGCCAGCATGGCGAGAAAAATGATCAATAATCCAGCCGATGCCGCCACAATGCTTTTGCTGCGGTGCGGCAAAATGCTGAATCGTCCATACACGAGTTCAATGTGCACCCAGTAAACCAGCAGCGAAGTTCGTCCCAGCTGGATGAAAGGGCTGGACCCTCGCTGGCCAAAACCCCAGCGGCAGCACGCGTAGGCAGGGAGCAGGAACAGCAGCAGGAAACCGGCGCGAATCATAAAAAAATTGGGGCTTGTGTGCCAGAAATCGTACACCGGATAAATCTGCACCGGGCGTGAGTTTAAAAATCGGGCGCCGTAGATGAGGCCCGTTCCCGCCGCGGCCGCACAAAGATAGAAGTGAGCACCCAAACCCCGGGCGCGGCTGCTGTTGAGCATGAATCCAAACCCTAGTCCGGCAAAAGCGAACCCTGCCCACGGGAAGACAGGGAACAGTCCGGGCTGCGGTTGATTCAGATTGTGCACTCCGTTGACGTAGGACTCGACCGGCCACGGCAGAAAATGCGGGCGGGCCGTCGTCCACAGCAGAGGGGTAAAAGCGGAAATTGCGGCAGCCACAAATGTTCCGGCGATGGCAAGTTGCGCGCGCGGTTCGGATTTCCTATAAAAGGCGAGCACCGTCCAGCACAAGACTCCCATGAGCATCATCGAAAGCCCGATGGTGTTCAGAATGTCAACCCGCAGCAGATCGCTCCATGGAGCCCATCCCCATGCGATTACATATTCCTGCACGCGAAACAAGATTCCCAGCGCAAAAACTTCTGCTCCCCGGCGGATGGTAGCCTTGGCGATCTGGTTCGAAGCAAGCCCGCTCTGCGCCAGCTTGTCAGTGACCATGGCAAACGAAATTCCGGCGAGAAACAAAAACAGCGGGGCGGGAAAGGTGCCCAGAATTTGTGACCACATGTAGAACTTTGAAATGCGCGCAGCTCCGCCCAGCCAGGCGTCGTAGCAGTGCGTCTGAAACATTAGGACGCAAGCTAATCCCCGCAGCCAGTCGATGTATGCCAGCCGGGATGAGGAAGCCTCGGCCACCGCTAGCAGATTACAGCAGGCGGCAGCCTTTTTTCCCCCCTTAGATCATGCCTCTCTGGAAACGCCGCCGCGTAAATACCTTGACGCGGCGCACATGGCTAAATGTTTCGCGCGAGGCCCCCGCCCCGGCGCAACTCACTCACAAAATTGAACCCCGCCGGTCCCAAGAACCGTCGAATAAAGACTGGTGGATCCTCAAGCGAAACCGGCATCCCGCCCTCAGCTCCGCGCCGTTCTCCCTCTGGTGTGGGAGCTGATCCGTCCGCGCCGGGCCTTGCTTGCGCTGGGATTCGTGCTGATGGCGATCAATCGAGTTGCCGCCCTGGTTTTGCCCTACTCCACCCGATTCCTCATCGACAATGTAATCATCAAGCGTCACGCGCATTTGCTAAAGCCGCTCGTGCTCGGCGTCTTGCTCGCGACTGTGATTCAGGGCATCACGTCATTTTCGCTCACCCAGTTGCTGTCGAAAGCCGCTCAGCGCCTGATCGCTGAGCTGCGCCAAAAGGTACAAGCCCACATTGGCCGACTGCCGGTTTCGTTCCATGATTCCACCAAGAGTGGCGTGCTGGTCTCACGAATCATGAGCGATGTGGAAGGCGTGCGCAACCTGATCGGCACCGGCCTGGTGGACCTTGTGGGTGGACTGCTTACGGCGAGCATCGCCCTCGTGGTCCTGTTCCGCATCAGCACCCTGATGACCGCGCTGGCCTTCGCCTTCCTGCTTTGTTTTGCGTTCGCTCTGAAGAAAGCCTTTCAAACCATCCGGCCGATTTTTCGCGATCGTGGCAAAATCAACGCCGAGGTCACGGGCCGCTTGTCCGAATCACTGGGAGGAATTCGCGTGGTGAAGGGCTATCACGCTGAAGCGCGGGAGGAGAGCGTCTTCTCGCGCGGAGTTACGCGCCTGCTCGAGAACGTAATGCGCACTCTGACCGCAACCTCGGTCATGGGACTCTCAGCGAGCGTGCTGCTGGGAGTTGTCGGCGCCGTGATCATGTTCGTGGGCGCCCGGCAGATTCTCGCCGGCTCGCTCACCATCGGCGGATTCTTCACCTACACGTTGTTCATGGGTTTTCTTATCGCGCCCATCATGCAGATCGTTCAGATCGGCACCCAGCTCACCGAAGCTTTCGCGGGCCTGGAGCGCACGCACGAAATTCTGAAAGAGTCCGCCGAAGACCAGGATCCCAGGCGCACCGTCCAGCTTGGCTCAATCGAAGGAAACATTGATTTTGAAGATGTCAGCTTCAGCTACGACGGCGCCCGCACCGTGCTCGACCACGTGTCCTTTCAAGCTGCCCCAGGAACGGTTACCGCGTTGGTCGGCTCCTCCGGTTCGGGTAAGTCCACAACCATCGGACTGATTTCAGCATTCTATGTTCCCACCGCGGGCACGGTCCTGGTGGATGGCATCGACCTCAGCACGGTTCGGCTCGACTCTTATCGCACGCAGCTCGGAGTCGTACTGCAGGAATCGTTTCTGTTCGACGGAAGCATCCGGGAGAATGTCGCATTCTCGCGTCCCGGCGCCAGCGAAGAAGCGGTTATGGACGCCTGCCGCATCGCCCGGGTGGATGAATTTGCCGAGGGCTTTGCCGAGAAGTACGACACCGTCGTGGGTGAACGCGGAGTGAAGCTCTCCGGCGGCCAGCGCCAACGCATTTCGATTGCCCGCGCGATTTTGGCCGAGCCGCGAATCCTGATTCTGGATGAAGCCACTTCCAGCCTGGATTCTGAGTCGGAGGAGATGATTCAGGAGGGTCTCTCCTACCTGATGCGCGGCCGCACTACCTTCGTGATCGCCCACCGCTTGTCCACGATCCGCCGCGCCGATCAGATTCTCGTGGTAGAGCAGGGCCGAATCGTCGAGCGTGGTACCCACGAGGAACTTTATGGCCTAGAAGGGCGATACTACGAGCTATACATTAAGCAGCATGGCCTCGAAAGTAATTTGTTTCTGGCCCCTGGGGAGGGCGACACGTTCGCGATGCCGGAAGATGCCGGCGCGCCAAAACCCAATGGAGATGAACCTGCCCTCGCCGACGCGCTACGAATCGTAAGCGGCAATCCCCGCTAGGTCACCGGCCGTGCAACACCCAACTGAGGTTGGCCGCCCCGTCGCCTGCTCGAGCTTTTCGAAGGGGCAGGCACTCTCTGATTTTCAAGGGTGGCAGACTTTCCTACACAAACACCTCGCCCGGCAATGCGGTCAAAGTCCGGGTCGCGAGGGTATTCTGAATCACTCGCCTCGGCCGTTCTCCAGCTGACGCATCCATCTGGCAGCGTTCAATGTTGAGCTGCAGCGTGCGCTCGATCCGCCGAAGCTCCAGAATCTCCACCCCCGCCACCAGCGTCGAGGCGTGGCCCAGCAACCCGGCCCGTCCGGTACGGCCAACGCGGTGAATGAAGTCCTCCGCCATTTTCGGCAGGTCATAGTTAACGACGTGCGCCACATCGTCCACGTGCAAGCCACGTGAAGCGATATCGGTGGCCACCAGGACCTGGTAGCGCCCTTCTTGGAAACCGTTCAGCGCTCCATTGCGCTGCGCTTGCGAACGATCGCCGTGAATCATTGCGGCGTTGAAGCCGTCTCGCACTAGGTCGTGAGCCAACCGTTGCGCGCCGCGCTTGGTACGCGTGAAGACCAGCGTCTGTCCCTTCTCTGTGTGTAGCAATTGCCGCAGCACATCCAGCTTCTCCCCCGGACGCACCTCGTATGCTTGCAGCTGAACGCTCTCCGCCGGCTTAAGCACTGAGCCCAGAGCTATCCGCACCGGGTGATGCATGTAGTCATGCACCAGCACTGCAACCGATTGTTCCAGGGTGGCCGAGAAGCACAGCGTCTGCCGGTCTTCCGGCAGCACCGACAAAACCCGCCGGATGGCAGGTAGAAAACCCATGTCCAGCATGCGGTCAGCTTCGTCAAGCACCAACACCTGCACGTGACTCAGGCTGGCCAGCCTCCGATCCATCAAATCCTGCAGCCTTCCCGGCGTGGCGATGATAAGCCGTGCCACCCGCAGCGTCCGGATCTGGCCATCTTCGGATACGCCTCCAATCACCAGCGCCGCCTTGGGCAGGGACTTGGGGCGTAGTTTCTCGTACTCCTCGTTCACTTGAATGGCCAGCTCGCGCGTCGGCAGCAGCACCAGCGCATTCACGTGGCGCGAAGGCTCAGAACCCAGGTGTTCGATCAGGGGAATAAGAAATGCCAGCGTCTTGCCGGTGCCGGTCTGAGCAGTGGCGAGTACGTCGCTGCCCTCAAGAGCGGGCGGAATTGCTCGCGCCTGGACTGGGGTTGGTGTAATGAATTGAGCGGCTGCCAGCTTCTGCTGCAACGCAGAAGACAGGGGCAGCTCGGTAAATGTTGTCATTTGTTCTTTCTGGAGAAGCCCATGGTCACACGTTTACACACGTGTAGAACGTTAATGCCGCTCACTTTGTCTTAAATTTGGCGCCGAATTAAACGGAGGGCAGGAAAGGCGGAGGTGAATCTGATCCAACCGGGGATCACCGCGTGACGAGCAAACCGTAGCCAAGCGTCTCCATTACTATAGCAGAGTAGTCAACGCGCCAGCCGCACGCAGGTAACCCGAACCCAGTTCTCCACTAGCGTTGTGGATAGCCCTTCGACCCTCTCTGGCTCCCCTATGTTCGTCATGGCGGCCCTTGTGATTTGTGAGCATTACTGACCTGCGGCGATTCGTTCCTTTCCGCATAATTGATTCTGGCGGTATTCCTACCCGAGAGCGCTGCGCTCCCTGGTTTAGATGACGATTGCGATTAAAAAACGTGATTTCAGGGCGATTCCACCGACCGCCTGCTAACGTGGTACTCCCAAGGACGATGCAAGCCCTCGCCCGGTTTTATCGTTACTCCTGGACAACGGCTGACGCCCGGAAGGAGTCGAACCATGCGACCGCCTGGGCGTGAGATCGTCTCTAGAGGAGCGTTTAAGTCGGGGACCGTGTAAGTCTGGAACGTTTAAGAAAGAAGAACCATTATGGTCGAACGTCGCCAGGAGTCCCGTTCGCAATCGGATCTTGCCGTACGTATATCCGGGCGCGACGCCAGCGGGAAACCCTTCGCGCAAAGCGCCGTAGCCAGCAGCATCAGCAGCGCAGGCGCGCTGCTATCAGGCATGGACTGGCAGGTGCGTACCGGCGACCTAGTGTGGGTCGAGTATCAGGAAAGACAGGCGCGTTTCCGAATTGTGTGGGTACGGGATTCCGGGTCAGGGCAAAAGACTCAAGCCGCCGTCCAGAGACTTGCGAATGAAGAGTGCCCCTGGGTCAAATCGCAAAAACTAGGCTGAATCTCAGGTCAGTAGCGCACCCGCACCAGCATGCGACGGAGTACGTGGTTCATGCACAGGCCGTGTAGGGCCGGGTGTCCCCCCAACCCAGGCCGGACGGGAGGGGTCCGCCCCAAATGGTCTTTGCTCTGATCTCTGACATCCAGCCATTGCCGGCTGGCCTCCAAACGAACGCGCTGCGTCGCAGGAAAGCCCTACCGGGATCCCTACTTTTGACATTGGGGACAACCCAGCATACAGTTTCGCCGGTAGAAAAATCTCGTTTCAGGAGCATGCCTATGCGAACTTTAATAGTGGGATTGGTTGTGAGCTGCCTTTGCGCAGCTTCGTCGTTTGCCCAAACCGGTGCAGGATCGAACACGCAAGAAATCAATGCGCAGAACGCCAACAATGTTTGCCGCGTTTACTTCTCCATGCCCAAACCCGGTGAAACTCAACAGTATGAGGCCGGACGAAAAAAACATATGCAGTTCCATCGCCAACAGAAAGACACCTGGACATGGCTTACCTACGCTATTGAGACCGGCGACAACGCCGGCATGTACGTTACTTCTTCCTGCGGACACGCCTGGAAAGACCTGGACGAATGGGAGACGCGCATGGGAAAGGCCGACACCGCCGATGGCGCTACCAATATGGCCCCTCATGTCCAGAATAACCGCAATGGCTTGTACGTATACCGTTCCGACCTCAGCCTGGCCCCGGCCAACCAACCTCCTGCGCCCCTGACCGCGGTGACGGTCTTCGTTCTCCATCCAGGGACAGTCCCTGACTTCATTGCGGCGATAAAAAAGGTGAATGATGCGTTGGGTAAGCAAGCGGACTGGCCCAAAACCAGTGGCTGGCTGCAGCTGGTCAACGGAGGCGAGGGCCCCACGTTCGTTCTGCTTAGCGCCCGAAAAAACTGGGAGGATTTCGCGCCCCTGCCGAAAACTACGGCCGACGTGCTCAACGAAGCTTATGGAAAGGAGACCTCCGATCAGATCCAGAAGACCCTTCGCGACTGCACCGCCCATCAGTACACGGAAGCTGCCGCCTATCGCGCGGATCTCAGTTATATGCCCGGAAAATAGTACTCATCTTCAATCTTTGCATCAGGGGCACGCCGCACCGTGCTCCTGATTTATTGGAGTAGGCAGCGGAGGGGCAGATCTCGCTCTCCTCGACACCAAGTTTCCCCGCGTCCCGGCTTCAACTCCCCGAGTTGGGAATGGGGTTTCGCCGATATCGACCCAGCAAGACGGCACGTACACCCTCGTCATTGGCATAATATGGTTATGGCGACGTGACCAAGGCTACAAAAGGCCGCTGACAACTAAAGCGGCAACCCTCAGAAGCGCCCATCAGCTGCTAAAGATATTGGTGTTCAGGAACTCATTACGGAATTTGCCCTCAGGATCTAACTTCCTGCTCAGCTCAATAAACTCAGGCAATTTTTCATAAATGGAGTGTAGTTGCGTCGGCGAAGTCGTGAACAGCTTTCCCCAGTGTGGCCTGGCATTAAATGGAGCTAGTTCTTTCTCGATCACCGGAAGCAACTTACTGACTGCAGGCCAGTCCTGTTTCCAGGTAAAGTGAATCGTGACGCATGGTCGCTTGTAACAGGGGCTCAACCAGAAGTTGTCCGCGGCAACGGTACGGATTTCGGAGATCATCAGATGCGGGCTGACCTGGTCGCGCAGCCGCTCAATCGCCAGAATTGCTTCCAGCGCGTGCTCACGAGGGACGAAGTACTCTGACTGCAACTCCTTACCAGCGCTTGGCGTGAAGCCCATACGAAAGTGCGGCAGACGTTCGTACCAAGGGCCGGGCACACCCATCTGCTCAGTACAGTTTTCTGCGGAAAGTTCTGCAATGGGGTGAAGATTCTTGGTCGCCAGTTTCGCCCCAAAAAATTCTGGGCGGGCATCAAACGTTTTTCCTGCTTCCATACGGCTCTTAACCCAAACTTCCTTCAGACTCTGGTTTTGCCAGTCGGTAAACAGGCTTACGCTGTAGGCGCTTGCCTCGATAGCGTCGAAATGGTTTTTCAGCGCGCTGAGCGGAAGATTTTGATACACATACTGCCGCATCATGAAGGTGGGCTGAATATGGAGTGTGACTTTCGTGATTACTCCGAGCGCGCCTAAACCAACGACGGCTCCGAGAAATGTCTCGCCATCTTTTTCGCGGGAAAGCGTCATGACTTCACCCATCGCCGTAACGATTTCCAGCGCAGACACTGCTGTCGCCAAGTTTCCATTTTTTTCGCCCGAGCCGTGGGTTGCAGTGCTGCAGGATCCCGCTATCGAAATGTGCGGCAACGAGGCGAGATTGTGCAGCGCAAAGCCCTTACTATGGAGTTGCGGGCACAACTGACCGTAACTCATGCCCGCGGCAACGGTCACAGTACGTGCGTCGGGACGCAACTCGACCAGCTCGTTCATCGATTTTAAGGATAGGAAATCATATTTGCTGTCTGCAATCTGATTGAAGCAGTGCCGCGTCCCCAGCACCTTCAGTTTCTGATGCTTCCCAACAAATTCCTGCACTTGTGCAAGCGAGTTAGCGGTGTACACGCGTTCGGCGCTGTACTCGACATTGCCTGCCCAGTTTTTTAGTTTTTCCCCCGACGCCCAGGCAAGCAGCGGCGATAGGATCGGCTCGGCAATAATCGCAGAGGAAAGCTTGATGAAAGTGCGCTTGTTCATGGTTAAAGCCAAATTTCCTTCTCGACCTCGAAAGCGGCCATTGTACGCGCATCTCGCTCATTGGCGATGTCTAAGAATATCTCTTGCGCGATAGGTTCGTGATGGAACTGCACTTCGTTATTTTGCTCGTGGCTCGGCTGTCGACACGAAGTTTTCCCGCGTCCGAGCTTCAACTCCCGAGAAGCTGCTTATTTTAAGTCTCTGGTGAAGAAGCAGAGTCCTGTTGCCATCCGATTGAAAGGCGGTGAAACCTTCAGCCACCGGATTGAATACTATGACCTCAGTATGGTTAGACTGATGCGCAAAGCCGGGCCACATTTGTTTATCTAGCACACAGATCGCAGACATAACCGAAAAAGCTGGCCGATGATTCGATCACCGGGCCAAAGCGGCACCCCGCCGGAGCACTTGTCGCGGCATAAATCCTTCGGTCATTTCGCTGTGTTACGCTGACTTTCATCCATGGCCACTGCCGATCCCTTTAAGCGCGACGCCCCCGATGCTTCAATGCTCACCGGCTTCTGGTACCGCGCCCTGCCCTCAAAGAAAGTGAAGCATGGAGAGTTGCACAAAGCGATGCTGTTGGAAATCCCGCTGGTCGTCGGTCGTGATCGCGCTGGCATTCCATTCGCACTGCGCGACGCATGTCCTCACCGCGGCATGCCCCTCTCCTGCGGACGCTTCGCAGGCCACCAGATAGAGTGCAGTTATCACGGATGGAGCTTCGATGTGCACAGCGGCCAATGCCAGCTCATTCCATCTCTGACGGCAGACCAAAGTTTGAAAGTGGATCGCATTTATGCGGGTAATTACGCCTGCGGGGAGCAAAACAACTTTTTATGGGTTTTTATCCCCGAACCAGGACCTCCCGGAGGGGGATTCACCGCCCGCGAGGAGCCGGTTTGCGAGATACCTCGCGTACCGATATTTAATGGGACGAGTCATCGAGCCAACCCGGCTTCCGCCTACCTCAGCGTCAACCTGCCCTGCAACGTAGACCATGGAATCATCGGCCTTATGGACCCGGCGCACGGTCCATTCGTACATCAGGCATGGTGGTGGCGCAACCGCCATAGTATCCACGAAAAGCGGAAACGATTTGAGCCGATACCCAATGGATTTCGCATGAGCGCACACACCCCCAGCTCCAACAGCGCGCCTTACAAATTGCTGCGGCTGTATGCCGATGCTGATTCCATCTCTACTACCATTGATTTCGTCCTGCCTAATCTCCGCTATGAGACTATTCGCGCCGGGAAGTACTGGTTTTCTTCACTGACGACGGTTACGCCAATTAAGCGCGACCAATGCCGTATTGACGTGGTAGCGTGCTGGAACATTTTTCGCTGGATGCCGTTTGGGCCGGCGCTGCTGAAGTTTGTCTTCGGAAAATTCGTAGAGCAGGACCGCCGTACCATGCAGTTGCAGAGTGAAGGATTAAAGGGCAATCCCCACCTGATGCTGATCGATGATGCCGATCGTCCCGCAAAATGGTATTTCGGGTTGAAAGCTGCGCATCTCGAAGCCAAAGGGTCTGGCGGGGAGATAAAGCACCCTATGAGCGGTCCAGTCACGCTCAAGTGGAGGAGTTAAAAAGAGTTGTGAGTCAGCCGGTCGGTCGCCCCGGTCTAGGTCCCCAGCTGCGCTCGGAATGAAAGAGTTGTGGGGACCATGTGTGCGGTGAACGTTGGGGCCATGTTCCAGTTTCGTAACAAAACCTCCGAAACCGCGGCGCCCCTCAGCTTCGGGAGTAAACTCCGCAGCCTCGAAGTTTGAATCGTTCGCAAGGAGTGTGTTTATGCCGTACAAACTTGGAAAACAACGTCCGAAGATTGACCGCCGTACCCTGAAGTTTGGGGTCTATCTGACCAAAGCATTGCCTGCGGCGCCGTTAGCGGCGGATTATGCCGAGCCCGTGGCCAAGTGGCCGATGATGGGAAACGACCATTACGGAGACTGCACATGCGCGGCCGCCGGCCACATGATTGAAGAATGGACGGCCAATACCAGCAAGGAAAAAATCCTTACCGACCATGCCATCCTGAAGGCCTACAAACATTTTGCGGGCGACGATCCTGATGCTGGCGCAAATATGCTTGACGTCCTGAACTACTGGCGCCAGACGGGAATCGGTGGGGACAAAATCACCGCGTTCGCCGGACTGGAGCCGCAGAATCATGTTCAGTTGCGCGACTCCGTTTGGCTTTTCGGCACGTGCTATATCGGGGTTGCGCTGCCGGATTTTGCGGTGCCTGCGGACACCGATTTTCTGACTATCCCCTGGGAGGTGCCAGCGGGAGGCGCGGTCGGGGAGGCAGCGCCAAATCCTAACAATGGACACTGCATTCCCGCCGTTGGCTACGATCAACGTTTCATTTATGTAGTCACCTGGGGCGCCCTGAAGACTATGACTTGGCAGTTTTATGACGCATATGCGGACGAGGCCTTTGCGGTGCTGAGCCAGGACTGGATCGACGAAAAGCACGGGGCAGCACCCAATGGATTCGACATGATGGCTCTGCGCCAAGATCTAGCAGCGGTAGGTAAGGTGCAGAACGCGGTCGCAGCTTAGGTTATGGCCGTTAAATAGAAGATGTCCCGCCACATGGGAGTAGTTTTGAGATGCGGAGCGCAGGGCGGACGGGGACGTCCGTCCTACGTGGCTCGCGCGACGAATGGGATGTGCGGCGGGCGTGCCCCCGAGGGCGGTACCCTTCGACTTCGTCCCGGGGGCGGCTATTCCTCTTCGGATACCAGCCATTCCAATGCTTCTTCTCGCGTGTTGAATGTGGGCAGATCGCGCTGGGAGAAGGCCTTGACGTTTTCATAGAAGACGTTGGGCAGCGCCTCCGTGCCTACCCAGGCGGAGCGCTTGAGATGGGGCCGGTCATAGACGGTCCCTTCCTTGAGGCTCGCGACCGCCGCCTTGTCGAATTTTGCTCCGGTAAAATCGGCAAGCAGCAACAGAGATTCGCGCGGCTCGGCGGTAACATAAGTGGGCACCACCCGGCAGAGATCGGCCACTTCTTCAGGGGAACAATGCGAAAGGTCCACAAGCAGGATCCGTTTGTCCTTGTGCTTGATGAAGTGGATTCGCTCTTCCATACGAAACCTCCATGGGGAAGGCTTTCGCAATAATAAGCGCAAAAATAATAACGAGGGCCTGCCTGGGCGGGCAGGGTCCTCGTTAGCAGACCTTACATCTTCATGTCTTTCATGTCCTTCTTCGCAGGGGCTTTCTTGGCCGGCGCCTTGCCCTTGCTCTTCAAAGCCTCGTCAGGAGAAATTTCCTTGCCGTCGGCATCCACGTAATGAATATCGAATGTCGCATCGGATACCACGAATGCGGTGCAAGCCGCAGTGCAGGTGAACTGGTGGGCATTCTTACGCGGCAGACTCAAATAATCTCCGCTATGCAGGACCGCAGGAGATCCATCCTTCATCGCGACTTTGGCATTTCCTGAGACGACAAAAAGCTGTTCGTTGGCAGTGTGCCAGTGCCAGGGGATCGTGCATCCGCTGGAGACCTTTAAAAGAATCACGGAACTGCCCTTCGAGGGGTCTCCATTCTGCACCGAGCCGGTCGTGCATACGGGCAAGCCGGGAAAATTGACAAACTTGCTCGCCGCGCGCCCAGCGTACACCATTTTGTCTTCCGCTTGTAGGGATTGGGATGTGGAACCGATTACCAGAACGGCCAGTAAGCAACACACAAGACGCATGAACAGCCTCCTGAATTGAAGTTGCGCCGGAGTATACATCAGCGCGAGGAAGCCGTGCAGACTAGATGGATTACCGGTCCTCCAGATGCCGCATATGGAAAACTGCCACTTATACTTCGACCGGCTGTTTCCTGCCAACCTGCACCGGGGTTAGCCAGTTGAACCGGTCGGGCCGCTCTCCTCGCACAATGCCGAAAAACTCTTTTTGCAAAGCCCTGGTAATCGGTCCAACATTTCCTTCGCCCACCGGAATCCGGTCCACGGAACGGACGGGCGTGACCTCGGCGGCGGTCCCGGTGAAGAATGCCTCATCAGCGATATACAACATTTCGCGCGGAATACCAGCTTCTGTCACCGGAATGCCCAACTCGCGGGCAAGCTTCAGAATCGAATCGCGGGTGATCCCCGGCAGAACTGAATTCCCCAGCGGCGCGGTCTGCAGTACACCGTTGCGGACAATAAAGATGTTCTCGCCCGATCCCTCGCTGACGTAACCGTTAACGTCAAGCGCAATGCCTTCTGCGTACCCATTTACGGTGGCTTCCATCCGAATCAGTTGCGAGTTCATGTAGTTCGCACCAGCTTTGGCCATTGCCGGCAGCGTATTAGGCGCCAGACGGGTCCAGGACGATACGCAAACATCCACACCGGAATCATCCTGCGTCAGGTACTTCCCCCATGGATAATTCGCGATGTAAACCTCAATCGGGCAATTGACGGGAGTTACGCCGGCATCCCCATAGCCGCGCAGCACAATGGGGCGCACGTAGCAGGGCCAAACACCATTTACCTTCACCAAGTCGAGCATGGCCGATACCAGTTCCTGCTTTGTGAACGGCACGTCCATCCGGTACACCTTCCCGGAATCAAGCAGCCTCTGCATGTGCTCGTCAGCCCGGAAAATTGCCGGACCCGAAGGTGGAGCATAGCAACGAATCCCTTCGAACACCGACGAACCGTAGTGGATTACATGCGCCATCACATGCAGGGTGGCATCTTCCCAGGCGATCAATTTGCCGTTGTGCCAGATTTTGCCGGTCTTTTGCAGGGCCATGGACACTCCTAAAAGCGATCTGGTTTCGATTATAACTTGCGAGGCATCAGGGGCCAGATTAGAGCCGATTTTCTCAGGTTCTAGTCCCTGGGATGATCGTCCTGCACGGATACCTCTAGACGTTCTGCCGCCCAACGTGCGGCTTCGGCGACCACAGGGTCATCGTCTCTGCCGGCACGTTCCACGATCGGGAGCAGGCTTCTCTTTCCACTATTGCCGATCGCAATCAGTGCATTCCTACGCAGGCCACTGCGCTTAGTGCGTTTCAGTGGAGAGCCGCGGAACCTGTCGCGGAATTCCTGCTCCGAAATTTCCGCAAGCCAGTCTAACGCTGGATTGACCAGGCCTGAACGCGGTTGGAACTCAGGTTTGTTACTGACGGACGCTTTCCTGTTCCAGGGACAGACATCCTGGCAGATGTCGCAGCCAAAAACCTGCTGCCCCATCCCCTGGCGCAGTTCCTCTGGAATCGCTCCGCGCTTCTCAATTGTTAAGTAGGAGATGCACCTATTGGAATCCAGTTGGTAAGGCGCAGTCAGCGCTTCTGTGGGACACGCCTCAATGCAGCGGGTGCAGCTTCCGCAGTGATCAGGCGAGGGTAGATCGGCAGTCAACTCCATCGAAGTC
>JBBSFW010000062.1:0-22297 GCA_038254805.1 Terriglobales bacterium | reverse complement strand
GTCCAGGCATGGCTGAGATTCGACTGTTGAAATCGTTCGTTGGTAATGGACCCAAAGCCGGGCACATTCGCGCCGGCCGCCTCGAACTGTGCAAACGGAGAGATCAAGTGGTGATTATCAAAATAGTAATAAAAACTTAGGTTTTGTTTGCTATTGAGCCGGTGGTCAAACCGTACCGTAAATTGGTCGCCACGCTCTGGCTGCACAGGAGTAGTTACCAGCTTATCGCTACCATTGCCTGGAATTGGAACATACTGGAGCAGATCAACAGCAGTAGGATCCAGGCAGCCCAGCGGAATGACGTTACCCGGGAAAAGGTCCGAATAGAGTTGGCCGTCCGGGATGTTGGGAGCAGGCCCCAGTGCTGTTGTGCAATTGGTCCGCTGATTCAGTGCATACGCATCATTCAATGTCCCACTGAAAAGCGATTCGGAGGAGAAATCAGCGAACGGCTGAGTTGCACTCGGACGCTCCGACGCGGTGGGGACGAATGCGAGGGG
The DNA here is from genome assembly GCA_038254805.1 of Terriglobales bacterium. GTDB lineage: Bacteria > Acidobacteriota > Terriglobia > Terriglobales > Acidobacteriaceae > Gp1-AA145. Next base: position 21,797 of record JBBSFW010000062.1, on the reverse strand, counting down.
CGACGGGATACCTTGACGAATGCGCCGTCCTTCATAAGAAACGAAAAAGAACGTCCGGTCCTTCACGATCGGTCCACCGAGTGTCCCGCCGTATTGGTTTTGATTGAATTGTGGTTTGTCACACGGGACACCGTCTATAGCTGTGAAGCAGTAGGGATTTGCGTTCAGCACCTTGTTCCGAAAGAACTCATATATATTTCCATGTAAATCGTTGGTGCCGGATTTCGTGATCACGTTCACGACGGAACCGGAATTGCGGCCATACTCCGCGTCGAATGTGTTCGTCAGAACGCGGAATTCGGCGATGCTGTCGGGCGAGGGCTGCACAGTCGGCAAATTTACAAACTGATCGTTGGCGTCGCCACCGTTCACGCTAAAATTGTTTGCGCGTCCCCTCCCCCCGTTGACTGATACCGAGCCTGCCTTGTCACTGCCGTAAACGACCTGGTTCCCTGATCCCGTGGTGGACATCACGCCAGGTTGCAATTGCAGGAATTGGTATGTGTCTCGAGCATTGAGCGGCAACTGGCTCACCGTGCGATCATCCACCACCGCGCCCAACTGCGTGCTGGTTGTGTCAACGAGCGGTGCTTCTGAAGTGACCTCGACCGTCTCTGAGGCGCCGCCGGCTTGCATGGTCACATTCAAAGTCAAAACCTGGTTCACTTGAACGGTAACATTGCGGCGAATGTCTTTCTTGAAACCTTCCAGCGAGTATTCCAAGCGATAATTCCCGGGAGCAACTTCGACGAAGGTGTAGTCGCCGCTTTCGTTGGTCTTAGTGTCACGGCTTACGCCGGTCTCTTCGTTCACCACCGCGACTTGGACGCCGGTGACCACCGCTCCGGTTGAATCCGACACTCTGCCCAGCAGGCGCCCGCCCGTACTCTGGGCGGCAACAGGCAGAAACAGGACAACAACGAATCCAACTAGCGCGACGGGAAAAGCCGCGCCACGCAGTGCGGGGGAAGCACTCATGCGACACCTCCGAGCCTGAATTGTTGGCCAGACGAACAGTTGCGCAAGAAGCAAACCTTGCTATAATCCGGTAAGGTTAGTTGCCTATTCGCGGAACTGTCAAGCTAAAACTTTTGTTCACTCTTGCTTCCACCATGGCTTCCGGCGACAACAACGATTATCTGAAGATTGGGGACGTGGCCCGTTTGATCGGAATTTCTCCCACCGTGATCCGGGTGTGGGAGAGCCTGGGACTGGCCCGGCCGCGACGTACGGCCAGCAAGTACAGGCTTTATACGCGCGAGGATGTGCGATTGCTGAAACGCGCCAGCTTCTTGCGCAAAGTGCGGGGCATGAATGCTCCCGCCATTGTGCAGACCCTGAAGCGCGAAGGCCTGGTGCAGGCCACTCGTGACGGCACCGCCGGCGCAATCGGCGCGCGCCTGCGGCAATTACGCGCGAAGCAAGACAAATCCCTGGCGAGCGTTGCCAACGCGGTGGGCATATCGGTTGGCTTCCTCAGCGCGATCGAGCGTTCCCAGATGAGCGCATCGGTGAGCACCCTGCGCAAGCTGGCGCGCTATTACAAGACCAATATCATCGATTTCTACGACACTGCCGAGTCCAACAATCCTCTGGTGCGGCCGAATGGGCGCAAAGTGCTGGAGGCGGGCCCCGGCGTCCGAATGGAACTGCTGGCATGGGGCAACGCGGTGATGGAGCCTCATCTTTTTCGTATCGCTCCCCGGGCGGGCAGCGGTGAATCCTACGCTCACGTAGGCGAGGAGTTTCTGTTTATTCTGAAAGGCGAGCTGCAGATATTTTTGCGGGGAGTGGAATACCGCCTCAAGTCCGGCGACAGCTTCTATTTCGAAAGCTCTGTCCCTCACAAATGGGCAAACCGCGGCCGCACGGAAACCTGGGTTCTGTGGGTGAACACGCCGCCAACCTTCTAGTTGCAGGAAAATTCATTGCACAGCTCCGGATGGCTTCTACGATTGTGCGGCTTCCCCTTGGCAGCTTTTTTGTTTCCTCTGGCGCTCGGCCAGGCGACGCCGGCGGATGCTGTGCTGATCCACGCGCGAATCTACACCGTGAATCCCAAACACCCCTGGGCGGAAGCGCTGGCGATTCGGGATGGAAAGCTCCTCGCGGTCGGCGCCGCCAAAGAACTCGCGCGCTATCGCGGACCCGCAACGAAAGTGATTGACGCAAAGAATCGTCTGGTACTGCCGGGCTTCACCGATTGCCATGTGCACTTCATGGATGGCTCGCTGGCTCTTGGACAGATCAGCCTCGACGATGCCAAAGATATTGCCGAGGTGCAAAAGCGCGTGCAGGCTTATGCCGCGTCGCACCCAAATGATGCCTGGTTGTTGGGACGGGGCTGGAGTTATCCGCTGTTTCCTCCGACCGGACTTCCAGATAAGAAGTATCTCGACGCCGTCGTCTCCGACCGTCCTGTCTATCTGGAGGGCTTCGATGGACATACATGGTGGGCCAACAGCAAGGCTTTGGAAGCGGCCCACATAAATAAAGACACGGTGGATCCGCCCGGCGGCGCCTTCGTTCGGAAACCTGCGACTGGCGAGCCGACTGGCGCCATAAAAGAAGATGCCGCCGATGCTGTGGTCCGCCGCCCCATTCCCCAGCCCAGTCGCGAGGCCAAGCTACAGGCGTTGCGCGCTGGCTTGGATCAGGCAAAGAGAGCAGGCCTGGTGCGCGTCCACGTACTCGGAGGGGTAAACGCCGGCCGTGACGATCTGCAGAACATTGATCTTCTGGAAGAGTTACGGCGCAACAACGAACTCACGTTACGCTTTTATCTCGCGTATAGACTCGATCCGCCGGAAGTCACAGCAAGTCAACTGCGCGAAATTGTGCAGGCGCGAAACCGCTATAGCGACGGCTGGATTGCCGCCGGTTCGGCGAAATTTTTCCTGGATGGCGTCATCGAGACTCACACCGCAGCCATGCTTGCGCCCTATTCGGATAATCCACCGCTTTCGGGCGAATTGCTCTGGGGGCAGGACAAATACAAGCGATGGGTCGCGGAGCTCGACCAGCGCGGAATTCAGGTATTCACCCACGCGATTGGGGACCGCGCCATCCGGGTTGCGCTCGACGCCTACGAAAATGCTGCGAAGACCAACGGTACGAAGGACGCGCGTCATCGCATTGAACACATCGAAGCGGTGTCGGCAGCAGACATTCCGCGCTTCGGCCAGCTCGGCGTGATTGCCAGCATGCAGCCGCTGCACGCCTACCCCGATGACGATACGCTAAAGTCCTGGCTGCCTAGCGCGGGGCCGGAGCGTGCCCAACGAGCCTGGGCCTGGCACAGCATTCAGGCTGCCGGCGGAGTGCTGGCGTTCGGCAGTGACTGGCCCATCGTGACTTTAAATCCCTGGCCCGGCGTGCAGAATGCCGTAACTCGCCAGACTACAAACGGCGAACCCCGGGGCGGCTGGATCCCTCGGGAAAGGATCAGCCTTGCCGATGCGATCCGGGGCTACACTTTGAACGCGGCGTTCGCTGGTCGCCGGGAAAAAACCGAAGGCTCCCTGGAGGCTGGGAAGGTGGCTGATTTGATCGTCGTGTCGCAGGATGTGTTCAAAGTTAATCCTCTGCAGCTGGGGGCAACGAGAGTATTGCTGACCATGGTTGGCGGACGCGTGGTTTACCAAGACAAATGGTTCTAGCTCTCAGGTCGGAACTCACGCCCCGCCTACGATTTCCCCGTAAACCGGCGCCCCAACTTTTGGGGTGCACCTGCTAACTGCAAGCTCCTATTGCTTCCGCCCAGGCTCATCCTCACCAAGTGATCCCGCAGGGACTAGTGTGTGAGAACGTCACCGTTTTTAGTGACCCCGAGATGGGTGGCAACCCAGCCGGCGGGACCCGCGTGAGGGAAGTCCTTGCCCAAGTTCCAGAATTTGCTATACTCTCCGCGCGTTTGCGATGCTCCCCATTAAAACCGTCTATTTGCGGGAAGCAGCCGGTTTCTGGAGAACCGGTTCGCAGGAAAGAAGGGGGACGTGAAAAACATATTCGTTGGGAATCTAAGTTTCAACACCTCCGAGGAAGAATTGAGGCAGGCGTTCGAAGCATATGGTCAGGTGGAACGCGTCAGCATTCTCACCGACCGTGACACCGGGCGATCACGTGGATTCGGTTTCGTGGAGATGTCGAACCCGGAAGAAGGCGAAAAGGCTATTGCCGGTCTTAACGGAGCGCAACTCAGCGGGCGGACGATCAACGTGAATGAGGCGCGTCCCAAAGCCGAGCGTGCCGGCAGCGAAGGTCGCGGCGATCGTGGCGGGCGCAGATAATACAAGCCGCCACCGGCGTGCGCGTTTGCGCCATCCCGTGTTGCGCAGCTCTTCCCAAGGCATGGTCTGAGCTCCGCCTCGATTGTACGTCCAGTACAATGATTTCTTCGTGCGTTGATGGCCTCAATTCTCGCATGTAAACTGGAAGCACGCGCCCGTAGCTCAGCTGGATAGAGCGGCAGCCTCCGGAGCTGTAGGTCGGGAGTTCGAATCTCTCCGGGCGCACCATTAATTCAATAGCTTAGCGCTCGCCTTTTCCGCGATTTCTGTTTTCCCCACAAATTTCCCCACAAACTGCGGCTGATCCAATAACTCGACCGCTTGCCGCGCACTTGGCTTGAGATGTGGGTGTAATACCGCGTCATCCTGGCGCTCATGTGACCGACCATGGATTGCACAATCGGCAGGGGTACGCCGCGCTCTGCCATGAAACTGATGAACGAGTGTCGCAGGGAAACCGGAGTCCCACAAGTCCCGCGGCCTTCAGTAGGCTGCGCCATGCACTGCGCCATGAGTTCTGATGCAACGTAGCATCGAAGCCGATTCCGCCTTTGAGCGGATCTCCGCTCTTGGTATGCCGGGATAATTCTCCGGGAAGTAGATAGTGTTCCGCTTCAGTAGCGCCGAGTGTCTGCGCTCGTATGTAGAGCCTGGTTATTGCTTCGGTTGCGGCCTGATTCAGTTCAATCAGCCTTGCACCGGCGTCGGTCTTGGTTCCCTCGCGACGACGCGAGCGCGCATACACACATATAACGGGTCAAATGGGAAACCTGTCCAATCTGTCCAACTTGGAAAATCTGGCCAAGAATTTCGGCCAACAAACGAAATAGGGGCGGACTGAAATGCCACTTACGGGAACAAGATCACTATCAGTCAATTTGGTTCTGGTTACCGCCTCCGTTCGTCCTCAATATCGCTTGCGGCCTTGTCGTGCTCCTCCGTAGTGAGAGGACGCTCAATCTCGGCGATCTCATCGGCGGTGAGTGGCGTGTCCCACGATGGCCCGACCAAGCGAGGGCACTGCCTCTCGTACTCGTGGATTGTGGCTGCCTCGGCTGGGGTGTAAGTGCGCGGTGTGTATGGTTGCGTCATGATGGGTTAGCTCCTCTTACAGCGGGTCGGCTGCGTCATGGTGCCTACATCATCCCACATCGAGGCGATTACAAAATGTTCTGGGATGCACAGAACCACCAGCCACTCTGCAAATCATGCCATGACCGGAAGACGGCGACAAAAGATGGCGGGGCTTTGGAAGGTTGAAAACTTTTACCAAAATCCCCCCCCCCTAAATCCTTGATGTTAAAGAGGTTGGGTGGGGGCGGGGTAAAATCACCGGACGTTAACTCTGGACACCGTTGGCCGCAAAAATACGAAGTTTTTCCAGTTCCCGGTTATGGCGGGAAGGGTTGTGAGTTATGAAAAAACCGATTCTTGATCCGCCACCGCCAGAGGGATTGAGCCATGAATCGCAGATTTTGTGGCGCAAGACTCTCGAAACTTGGCAACTGCCCGATGTGACCTTACTGGTGTGTCTGGAAAACGCATTCCGATACCTGGATCGGCTCAGGCATGCAGAGGCAATTGTCACGAAAGATGGCCCGGTTGTGATGGACCCGAAAAGCAAGCAATTGAAACAGCACCCAGCCACACTTGCGGTGCGTGACGAAGGCAGAGCCTTCCGGGAGTACCTGAAGATGCTGAATCTCGATTACAGCAGTTTGCTGTCCCGGAGGTGAGAAATGCGCGGGAAGATGCAACCGAAGATGGCCGCTAGACGCGACCAGCTGAAGCTGGACAAGGACGTTTGGCAATGGCTGGAGAATTGGCCGCCCACGATCAAGCCAAAACCCTCGAACGAACCTGGCGCCACTTTCGAAGAGTCCACGTTGGGCTGGAACCATTACATGTTAAGCGATCCAAAGCTAACCCCGGCAGAATGCCGCGAAAACGAGCGCATGTGGTTTTCGGCCTGTTTCTGGCGAGCACTGTACGAGGGCGTGATGAATGGCGAGATCGAAGTTGCGCCAAACCTAGACCACACTTATGGCCAGCCATTCGATAAGGATTTTGCAAAATGCAGCGGACTCTGTAAGACGACACCCGCACCGGTGAAGTGGCGTGAGGCGCAATACGGAGAAAATTATCAGGAGCACTACCGATGACTGAAAAAGACGAACTGAAGCTGTTTCCGCCACGTGGTACGTTTGAGCGCTTCCAGCGTCTCGGAAAAGAAGAATTCCAGAGAATCGTTCAATGAATTGATGCGGGGGGGGCCAAGGCCCACGCTTGCGATTCGTTTTAATGCAATACATTGGACAGCAATCGAGCTATCAATTGCAGCCTAACTCTGTAGACATTATGCGACGGTTGGAAATGGAAAATGCTCGGATTTACCCAAGAACACTGGCAAACAAGTCAAGAACGGTGCAACGAGGCGGAAAATTGAGGTTGTAGATTAGGACCTCTTATAAGAGACGTGTAGAGCCTGCCCGCAACTGACCATAAGCGTGGCATTTATTCTCGAGCGAGACAGCTTAAGGGATTCAGATTTTGTATTAGCTTGCAGGAGATTCACGTTTGGCGATTATTTATTATGAGTAAGTTTTTTGAAATCCGACGAACCGTTCCAAGTTTTCCAATTCTTATGCTGGGAACTGTCTAAACCATTGAGATAGCCTCTGGACTGCTTCGTTTTTCACTCTCTGGAGCGGCTGAATCAAATTTAGGCCAACGACAGCGAGCCTCACTCGGCGGGGTTCGGCACGATCTAATGGAGAAACCGCAAGTTCGAAGTCGGGGATAAGTTCAGCAGCATTGCCAACCGGATTCCAGAACGGCACCACAAAGAAACCTTGACTAGCATTTGACAATCGCATGTACACATACAGTTGGTTCCAGTCGGCAGGACTTATTTTCGGTACAATAGCGTTTCGAAGATCACCGAGCTCGTCTGGGGTAAGGCATTGATGAGGATATCTTTATACTTGGCGTCCCCCAGGGCAACTGTCGCTTGACCGCTCTCAATCACTAAGTCGGGTTCGCGAGGTTTTCGGTGGCCGGAAAAAAATCAAACCCCTTTGTTGTAACTTGCCAACTGCTGTCGCCAACTTGGTTTGAGGCACCTCGCGTTATGACCTTTCGCAAACCGCTGGAATGCAGTGCGACCAGTAAAGCGGCACGAATCGGACCGATCGCAGGAATCTGCCGCAGCAACTTTACGGCCTGATGCTTGTGACTCTCCCGCAATAGGTCCTGGCGTGCTTGTTGACGCACCGGCTGCAGCAGATCCAGTTGCAGGTAGAGCCGTTGGGCCCGCACTCGAACTCCAGATTCTACAATCTTGGCCAACCATTCGGCACGATGACGCGGGGCATAGACGGTCGTACCGCTACAAGGACTGGCCCAGCTGCGATATAGAGTTTTGATCCGACTCATGACTCGGGTGAGATCCTGGGTGATCGTCAGATAGCTGCGCCCTAACTCCTTTAAGGTGCGCACCCCGTGCTCTCCGTGGTACACCGGTTTGAGTTGGTTCAGTCGTAACAACCTACCGTAAAGTGGGCGCCTTTTTATATTGCGTGTAATCGGCCTGTTTACGACAGTTATTGAACCTGATCGTCGGGAACTCTGCGACGCGGCGGAATGATGGTATGCTTTTGCCGGTTTCTTGCGATCAACAACGAAGACCCCGGACGAGCAGATTTGCGCGAAATTTACTCTGTGTTTGGGTCGGAGCTCTACTCGGTCGCTTCGCCGGCCTCTTGGTCGCGATCTTTTGGCCGCTTTTGTTCCCGTTACGGTGCGCCTCTCATGGCCGGGTCACATGAAAGTGGAACCGAAAGTGATAGTCCCCTTGGTTTCCTCCGTTTGAAGTTTTGCCGTGACCGATAAACGGAGGACCTACGAGCCTGCCAGTGGCCATCCCGGGGATAGGGTTGCCGAACTCGTCGAGCCCAGCCGGGATGGGATCAATGAACCAGTCATTGCAACCGGAGTTGTCAGCTGCCACCGCGTTGCACGTAACTTGTACGTAACTTGTTTCTGGCGTCGCTGGCTGGGTCCAGTTAGGTGCCATGTAGATCCTGAATTCGTCGCCATTCGTGTTGAAGAAGTGCACGATCGCTGGGCACTGAAAGTGCTGGCTGGCCGACATCAGGATCATGCTGAACCCGAACCCTGTGCATTTGTCCTCGACGTGGGCGATCACGTTTCTGGTGGTAAACGGTGGATTGGGATTCGCAGTACCGCCGCTGGCAAGTTGAATTGGATTGGCAAAACTGATGCTGACCTTGCGTGTGGCTGAGTTCAAGGTGCCAAACTGCCAATCTCCCCAGATGATGCCGTTATAGCCATTTACGGTCAGGAAGCTGGTTACGGCGTCCACTCCGTCGAAGTACGATCCCACGGCATCACTTTGGATGTCGGCAATGGCACCGGAAGTGTCCGTGCTGTCAACAATCGTCGTAACCGGCAGGTTGCTGACTGGCTGCGGTTTGCCGGCTTCGAGCGGAGTAGGCACAAAGATGCCCGTCAGGAAGAACACTAAAGAGGCGCACAATTTCATAACAAATCCTTTCTCCTGTGAAAACCTTGCTGCGGCCTAACCGACATAGCTGTCATAGGGTTGTTCACTTAGATCGCTAATCAGTTTCGACAATCCCGCGCTTTCGAAACAGAACTGCTTTTTCATGGACCTACCCTCCCCGGAAATGGGAACATTTGAATTGACTCACTTGTTGTTGGCGGAAGCTCCGCTCCTCTGCCGTAGAAATACGAAGCCCATGGCCTCAGCTTGTTCGTGATCCTCCGTATTCCCGACAATATGTCCCAGTTCGTGCGCAGCGACGCGCGGAGCAAAATTAGAGCCGTTGAAGTAAGTGTGGTGCGCCTTCAAGTTCGTAAAGGCGGTGTGGGTTTTCCCTAAGCCGTCCGTCCGCCGCAAGAGGTTGTCCCACACAATCGAGGTACATACCACTACGAAAGTCCAGTCATCCGGAATGGGTAGGTTGCCCAGGGTCGCCCGAATGGGAACGAACTCACTCTTGCAGTTTTCCGGAGTCCCACCTAAGAGCACAATGCGGGACTTGGCCTCGGCAGTTTGCAGCGCAAGAAAAAGAAGAAAGAACCCAACGACCAGAGCACGCATATGCTCCCCCTGAGCGCGATTTAGGAGCGCGGTCTCGAACGTTGTGAACTTGCCTGCTCTCGCCTCGAGCCACAACAAGCAACGTGTTAGATTTCGATGAGCATTCGGTGAGTAAACTATCCTCCTGAAAACAAAGGGAAACGGCCCACCATGAGGTCTGCACTTGAATCTAGTCAGAAAGAGAGTTAAAGTTCCCAACTGTTCGGGGAGGGTTCCTCATGGCGCCAGCGCCGCCTTCGTCGATTCGTTTTCGGTCATTCACGCTCGAGCTCAAAACGGGGGAACTTCGGAAGGACGGAACAAGCGTCAGGCTTGCTCCCCAGCCATCCAAGGTACTTGTCCTTTTAGCGAGTCGCGCGAAGCAGATTGTCACGCGCGAAGAAATTCGCGAGCACATCTGGAGTCACGAAACTTTTGTCGATTTCGACAAAGGTCTGAACTTCTGCATTAAGCAGATCCGTGCGGCACTCTGCGATGATGCGGACCGGCCGACTTATATTGAGACCCTTCCCCGCCGGGGTTATCGCTTCATCGCGCGCGTCGAGATCGCTGAGTGCACCGATGTCCAGAGTCGAGAAGAGTCCCGCAAAGATGAGAACCACGCTATCGAATGTGTGGAACCCGATTATCCAACGGCCCGGAGCAAGAATCGTCGAACTTGGGTTCTTGTTGCCGCGGTGCTTTCGCTGTTCTCTATTGGATACGGCTCCTTTTACAAATCCAGGACAGTTCATTTCCCCAATCGGGGTTGGTTGCTTATTGCGGTTTTCGAGAACAGGACTGGCGAACCGAGCTTCGATGGCACGGTTGAGGCCGCTCTGCAGCGGGAACTCTCGGAATCGCGTGTCGTAAGTGTGTTACCGCAGGAACGTATTCAGGATGCCTTGTGGCTCATGGGAAAAGACAAGCGCACCGTGCTTGAACCGGATGTTGCTCGAGAAGTTGCGCTGCGAGACGGTAGCGCCCTGATTCTGACCGGTAGAGTCGAAAAACTGGGACACACTTATCTTCTAAGCACATCACTAGTGGAACCCGCCAGTGGCATGGTGAAGCGGAGCCTGAGCGAAGAAGCGCCGGATCAGGACGCGATAGTGGCTGCCGTGCGTCGGCTCGCCCGGGGTGTACGTGATATCGCAGGCGAAACCGAGACGCAAATTGGGAATGGGAGTGAAGGCCTTGAAAAAGCGACGACCCCTTCCTTGCGTGCTCTCCAGCTCTACTCCAAGGGCATCGCGTTTATTAATCAGGACGAGTGGACTGCGGGACAGGAGATGCTCGGTCGAGCCGTTCAGGAAGACCCCGAATTTGCGTCGGCTCACGTCTATCTAGCCCATTGTTACGCCAACGCGGGAAAAGATAAAGAGGCGACGATCCATTTCGAGAAAGCGTTTGAACTTGCAGACAGGACCACGGACCGCGAGCGCTACTTCATTCTGGGAGGCTACTACGGATTTAAAGGGGATCGGGCGCGATCGATCGATGCCTATGCAGTGCTGGTGCAGCTTTATCCAGACGATTTCTGGGGCGTCAATAATCTCGCCCTTGAGTTAAAGGAGGCCGGGCGCACGGAGGAGGCACTGCCATATGTTGTGAGGCGTGCCGAATTGCGACCGAACGATCTAGATGCAAATTACGCTGCCTGGGACGCTTTATCCGAAAATAGGCGGGATCCGCAGCGAGCCCAGTTTTTCCTGGAACGCGCGCGAGCTTTGGCGGCCGCGAGCGAGGCGAGCAAGCGTCCTGGCCGGCGGGCCCATTTGCAGTTTGTGGCTGCGGATCATTACCTGCGCTATGGGGACGCGCCCCGCTCGCTCCAGGAACTGGATAGGGTCGCCACCAAACTTGAAAGCGCCTTGGGCGATGCCCGCGCGCTGTTCCTGGATGAACTCGGTTCCCGATACTTGGCTCTTGGGCGGCTGCACGATGCCGAACTATACTTCCGCCAAATGCCAGAAGGCATGCAGCATAAGGAGTTAGGCGCGTTGGCGGAGATCCGAGGGGACAAGGAAACGTTTCGGAAGGAGTTGCTGGCGCAGTTTGCCGCAAGTGACGAGCTCGGACCAGGTACCGCAGCTAGGCTGTCTCGAGAGGGATTCTTTTCGCAAGCGGAGAAAGTGCTTGCCAGTCCGCTAATGGCGCAGATCCAACCAAGATCTCGTGTCCAGGGAGCTCGCGGCGAGCTGGCCTTCGCGCGGGGTCGCCGCCGCGAAGGACTACTTGAAATGAGCGCTGCCTGGCAATCGCTTCGCCCCCTAAGGAACGACCAGTCGATAATGGCAGCGCAGTTTCTTTCCGATGCCTTGAACGAATCCGGCAACCCCATCGAAGCTATTCAAGTGCTGGAGCAACAGCTTGCGGATAAGCCAGATTTTTCAGCCCTCAACTGGATTACTGGATGTGAAGCACGATTAGTACGGCTCTATAGCAGTGTAGGGCGAGACCGGGACGCGCATTTAATGGAAGTCAAGATACGTCAGCAGTTGTCGGTAGCCGACGCGGATCACCCACTGCTGGCGAGTATGAGAACGCCGCAGAACATCGCCGCCGTTCGTTAGGTTGAATTATTCCCGACCTACTAAGTTTTTCTCGATAGTGGATGCCCTCCGTGCTGCGGCACTCGATGGGTCTGAGCAGAGATGGCAAATCGTCCGCAAAGGCTCGCTAGCTTGATCCTCTCGGTCGCCAGCCTGGCATTGGCGCGGCCGGTCAAATTACCAGCTCAAGTCCAGAACGGCGAAATCGTCGGGACCGTAACCGATCCTTCAGGAGCCGTACTGGTAAACGCCAGCCTCACCATTCGGAGCCTCGAAACTAACCAGGATGTGACCCTTCGCACAAACAGTTCAGGGATCTACGCAGTAAAGCAACTTCAGGTGGGAACATACCAGGTCACCGCGGCAGCAGAAGGTTTTATCTCGGGCACGGCAGAAGTTCGCGTCACGGCCGGGATAGTGCATCGCGTAGAGTTCCAGCTTCCGGTGTCACCCCGCATTGAAACCGTCGAAACTTACAGTACGGTGGGATTGTCGGCACCGGTGAACACCGAGAACGCTCGCCTGGCCACGACTATCGATGCAGCACAAATTGCAGATCTTCCGCTGAACGGGCGGAATGTTTACAACCTGGTGAAATACGTTCCGGGCTCCACCGACGTGCGCGGGGTCATCCTGGAAGAGGGCAGTCAATCCGTGGTAAATGGCGTGCGTGAGAACTTCGGTGGATATCTTTTGAACGGTCTTCCCAACCGGTCGCTGGACGGTGGTGTGGTCAATCGGCCTATCGTGGACTCAATTGAAGAACTGCAAGTGGTGAGGCTGAACAATTCCGCAGAATTTGGCAACAGCGTCGGCGCAATCACAAGTGTGATCACTAAGGCCGGAACGAATCAGTTTCACGGCACGAGCTGGTGGTTTGTGCGCAATGACGCATTCGACGCTAATTCTTTCTTTGCCAATCACACCCCTGATCCCTCGGCGCGAATCAAGCCTGCCGTAAGATTGAATCAATTCGGAGCCACGCTCGGCGGACCGATCTGGAAAAACAGGTTCTTCTTTTTTGCCGCCTACCAGGGAGATCGCTTCGTTACCTCGTCGCCTAACGAGGTCCTGACCGAATCGGCGCAACTCCGACAAGCGGTGGCCGAGGCTTTCCCCACCTCGGTCGCCAATCTCCTATACTCCCGCTTCGCGCCGTCGAATCGGGGAGTACCCGACCTAAGCTTGCGTGATTATGTGGTTGGGGGCAGCTACTCCGGTTCCGGATTCGCCAGCTTTGCTAACTACCTGTGTCCAGCGAATACGGATGGAACAGGCGTCATTTCGAGCAAGATCGCAACTCTATTCGGCGTCGAACAAGCCGATATCAATCAAATGAATCTCCCGGAAGATAGTGGCGGCTGTCCGGGGGGCTCACCTTTTTTCACGCCCGCAAGCGGGTTACTCAAACGAACGGATCCCTTGTTGGAGCGAAGAATCAGTACTGCGGAGTCACAGGCTGGTGGCGATTTGTCCGATGGGAATGAAGCATCTTTGCGCCTGGACTACAGTTTCGGATATCGCGATAGCCTTTTCTTCGAGACGAACTGGGCGCTCTCCACGGACCGTTTTGGCGGCGGCGATCTGGTGCGAGGCTTTCCTGCCCCCAGCCGGACGGCAACTCCCAATTTTCAGTTGAACTATATTCACTCGTTCGGGCCCACCCTGATTAACGAATTTCGAACGGGGTATGGCGGGTCACTCACTAGCACGGGTGTTACTTTGCCAGGAATTCCTGCCGTCTACTTTGACGATGGCACCCTCGGCTTCGGATCAGAGGGAGAATTACCGGAGTCACTCCACGAAAGCATCTACACCTTCTCTGATTCGATCGCTTTGAATCGCGGTAGGCACGACGTGAAGATGGGAGCGGACTTTCGCAGAAATATCGAGAACACGGAAGCGAATCTGGGACGTCCATCTTATTTCTTTTTCGACCCATTGTTTTTTGCGATCGATGCTCCCTACGGTCAAGATGCGGGAGTGGATCCGGGTTTCATCAGCCACCAACCTGCTCACCTTGCCAGCAGCATTCGGCACTGGCGAAACTGGGAGTTTGGTCTGTATCTGGAGGACAACTGGAAAGTAAACCGACGATTTACTCTGAATCTCGGGCTCCGGTATGACCTCTACACTCGCCTGACCGAGCTGAATGACTTGGCAGCTACTTTTAGACTAGGTCCCGGTCACGCATTTGTTGACAACATCAGCACCGGTGTTGGCCAGATTAGGAGCGCCAGCCAACCATGTCTTGGTAACCCACGGGCCACGATTGCCGGCGTGTGCGGCCTAGGCGGATTTACGCCCGTAAAGTCCCTCGGCGCCGGTGACCACAACAATCTAGGTCCAAGGCTGGGGTTCGCGTGGGACCTCTTTGGAAACGGGAGAACATCCCTGCGGGGCGGGTTTGGCGCCTCCTATCAAAGCGCAATCTACCAGCCATACTCGAACACGCGCTGGAACCCCCCTTTCTATTCTCTGAATGAGGCACTTAATGAACTGCTTGGAGATGTCAACCATGTCGTCTACGGCCCAGTTGGAGGCAGCGTACCAACTTATTTGGGTCCTGCCCCACCGAATCAACACTCGGGGGTGGGCGTGCAGGCCACCGGAAATATCTCGGGTTGGGACCCGACGAATCCCAACATTGGGTTCCTAACCAGCATTATTTTGCCGCATGGCATGCCGGACCCCTCCGTAACGAACTATTTCCTGGGCATTCAGCGAGAAATCCGGCACGATCTCATTTTGGAGGCGAATTACGTACGGACGAGCGGGAGCCATTTAATCCGCGCTGATAACGTGAATCGCATCCCCGGTGGCCGACTGCCTGAGGGAACCTGTGTAAAGGACAATTTGGGCCGTTTGCTGTGCAGCCAGCGGGATACTGGTCTCAACGCCTACGGCGAATTCAACAATCTGTTTGGGCGTCTGAATCCGAACTACGGTACGTTGCGGGTCTGGCGAGACATCGCCGTGTCTAATTACAACTCGCTGCAGCTTTCATTGAACGGCAAGCCGGCTAAGGGACTACAAATTTCAGCGAACTACACATTCAGTCACGCCATCGACTCGGGGTCGAGCTGGCACAATAAAGCTACAAGCGTGAACGGATTTGCTGCGGGCGACGGGTTCCTCACAGACTCGACGCTGCCAAACCTGGATCGCGGCAACTCAACGTATGACGTACGGCATCGACTCACGCTCACCTACACGTGGGACTTTCCTTTTTTTCGTCACAGTCGAGGGTTCCTCAAGGCAGCGCTGGCCGGGTGGCAGTTGAACGGCCTGTGGGCTTTTCAGAGCGGTGCCCATTGGACACCATATGACCCACGTCGGGCGCAGCGTTTCAACGAACTCGCGCCCGGAGCTTGCGAAGCGGGGACATTCGATCTCACAAAATGCCAAAGCATCGGGGCTGACTACAACCTGGACGGGGTAGCGAACGATCGGCCCAACGCGGTGGCGAACCATATTAGTGCAACTCACCAGCAGTGGGCCGACGGATTCAACCTTCAACCGAATTTCTTCACTCAGCCATGCATGGCGTGCGTCGGCAACCTCGGGCGCAATACGTTTCTTGGCCCCGGGTACTGGGCAGCTGATGTGTCGGTCTTCAAAAACTTCAGGCTTTCCGAGGCGCTGCAACTCCAATTCCGCGCCGAAGCCTTCAATGTTCTGAATCATACAAACTTCCAAATCGGGCACAATGCGATCAACGATCCTTCCTTTGGGCAGGCAGGAGGCACGGGTGACCCCCGAAACCTACAGTTCGCATTGAAACTGATGTTCTAGAACTGCGGATCCAAATTGATCGAACTTACGAATGTCGTCAAACGGAAGATGGGAACAGTGATCGAGGTCACACGTCAATCTGTCTATCCGAGTCTGACATGCGGTACGCGGTGGTCCGAGGGTTGAGGACCGTCACCGCAGCCTGTTGGACGATCTTGTCCTCCAGTGCTGCGATGCCCAAGGGGCGTTGCCGCCCATCGGCCTTCGGTGTGTAGACTCGTCTCGACGGTCGTGCCCGATACGCTCCACGATGCACTCGACTGTGCAGATCGGTGAGTCGATCTTCCAGTCCGTCTTCATACTCTTGCCACCTCACGCCATCGACTCCCGGCGAGGCTTGACGCTTTAGTGCGTAAAAGCTATCGCGAAGGAGTCCGATGCTGAGGTGATGGAGCAAAGCGGTGAACCGTTCCTGCTTCCTATCTTTTGCTGCTTGCCGCACACCGTGCAATCCCTGGGGCAAGCCTTTCCCGCTCTGTGTCGGGTGCTTGTGTGATTGACCGATGTTCTCCTTAGTCCGTGCCCTTCCCTCCCCAGCCTCCGCCGCGACTTGCGCCGCTTTGTTTGACTGGTTCACAGGTACTACGGCACAGTCCGACTTCTCCTGCACGTTCACATCCGCCGTTTGGTTTATGGCCTTCGCGGACCGGTCTTGATCCTTCGACCAAGACGTACAGGAGATCTCCCGGTTCTCGTGCATGTTGTTTCTCAGCGTGCGCGGGTTCTCAGACTACGCAGGACCGAAACAACCACTCGCGACTAGCGTGGCTGCCGTGTTGCCTTCCTCCATCTCGGAAAGGAGTCGGCGTCCTGATCCATCGGCTTTTCGAAGCTCAATAGCCCGGCCCACTGGTACCTCTGGTCTACGCTTCACGAGACACCTCGCGGTGCCCCCTGCAAGACTCGAGGCCAGGATGGAGACGCTGTTCTCCTTTCCTGTAGGGCTCTTGCATCCCCTACAACATGCCGGTTTATCCCGGCGCACTCCGAATAGCCGACCACCCACCAATGATTACTCCTCGACACTTGAGACCCTGTTTCACTCACGCGCTCGGGTTCGAAGCGAACGTTTCAGGCGAGCCATTCGTTGACTGGCCGCGGTCACGTCCTTAAGATGAAGCAACCCAAAGGTTACGCATCTCCTAATGATCGGCCAAACAATCTCGCGCTATCGCATCGTCGAAAAGATCGGGGGAGGCGGCATGGGCGTTATTTATAAGGCTGAGGACATCGAGCTAGGCCGTTTCGTGGCGCTCAAGTTCCTGCCGGACGAGGTTTCCCGCGACCCGCAGGCGTTGGAACGTTTTCGTCGTGAAGCGCGCGCTGCTTCCGCGCTCAATCATCCCAATATTTGTACGATTTACGATATTGGCAAGAGTGGCGAAGAGTCCTACATCGCGATGGAATTTCTGGATGGCACAACGTTAGAACACAGGATCGCAGGACGATCCATGGACATCGAGGAGATCCTTTCGCTTGCAATTGAAATTGCTGATGCCCTCGATGCAGCGCACGCCAAGGGCATCGTCCATCGTGACATCAAGCCGGCGAATGTTTTCATCACCGAACGCGGGCATGCCAAGATTCTGGATTTCGGGCTAGCAACGGTCGCGGCTAAAGCCGTATCTGCGAGCCAGTTTGCATCAGCAAACACGATGACGCGAACAATCGACGAACGGCACCTCACCAGCCCAGGGTCCACGGTGGGCACAATCGCTTATATGTCGCCGGAGCAAGCACGGGCGAAAGAACTCGATTGGCGCAGCGACCTGTTCTCCTTTGGAGCTGTACTGTACGAAATGGCCACGGGACAGTTGCCCTTCCGTGGTGACAGTACTGCGGCAATTTTTGATTCCATTCTAAACCGCATGCCGGTTCCCGCCGTGCGGCTGAATCCGGATGTGCCCTCCGAGCTGGAAGACATCATTAATAAAGCTCTGGAGAAAGACCGTGACCTTCGCTACCAGAGTGCCTCAGACATGCGTTCTGATCTGAAGCGTTTGAAACGCGACACCGACTCTGGTCATTCAACCGCTACGAGCGCCGCGCCGACCCCTTCCACCCTCGAATCTGGTGCGTTGCGGACCGAAGTCGTTGTTCCAAGAGTTAGGTTTGGGCGGAGGCGCGTTTTGATCATGGTTGGAACTGCGGTCCTGCTCCTAGCGGGAGTATACGGTTGGCGACTCGCGATGCAGCCCGCCCGGCCGAGCAAACCGCCGATGACCCAACGTCAGCTTACTGCGAATGCTGCCCGACATGGAGTGAATGGCGCGGCGATCTCGCCCGACGGCAGATATCTCGCCTACTCTGACGAGGCAGGTCTGCACATTAAACTTGTCGAGACTGGGGAAATGAGGACGCTTCCGCTGCCGGCCGAGTTCGCATCAACGCACGCAACTTGGCTTCCGGCAGCGTGGTTTCCCGACGGCACCCGATTGCTCACCAATCTGGAAGTCGCCGGCAAGCCGCCGAGCATTTGGATTCTGTCTCTGATCGGCGATGCGCCACGCAAGTTTCGTGACGACGGCTTCGCACATTCGATCTCGCCAGACGGCGCCACGATTGTCTTTACAGCTGCGCGCAGCGGGTTAGGCGAAAACCTAGGCTTGTTCTCCGCAGAATTTGGCGACCAGACCATTTGGCTGGTAGGAGTAAATGGCCAATCCCCGAGAATGCTGGCCCAGGGCGATGCGGCTACTGGATTCATGCAAATGGTCTTCTCTCCTGATGGCAGTCGTATCGCCTATCTGAAAGTTCACCAGGCATTCGACGCCTTCGAATGCGCCCTCGAAGATCGCGACCTGCAGGGCGGCCCGGCGATAGTGGTGCTGACGGGCTCCAACTTGTGCCAGAACCCTCAGGGATTCTGGTGGGCACCGGACAACCGGCTCGTGTTCTCACGTGCTGAGCCATCACCCAATGCGAACGATTCCAATCTCTGGGAGGTCAAGCTGGACTCCCGCACCGGAAGACTCCTGGACAAGCCTGATCGAATCACCGGCTGGGTCGGCTTTTCCTTCGCCTCTCCGACGGGCACCGCCGACGGGAAGCGGCTGGTATTCTTGAAATTGAACTTTCAATCGAATGTTTACATCGCCGAACTGGAAGCAGGTGGCGCTAAGCTGACCACACCGCGCCGGTTAACGCTCGACGAGCGCAACGACTTTCCTACCGCTTGGACCAGTGACAGCCGTGCCGTGCTCTTTTGGTCCGACCGCAATGGTCCGAACCAGATCTTTAAGCAAAACGTTGACCGGCAGACCGCCGAGACCACGGCCACCGGGCCGGATGAGACTTGGATGCCTCGGGTGAGTCCGGATGGAAAGTCCATCCTTTATGTGAGCAGCCCCAAGGCTTTCAGTGGTCCTTCACAGCGCATCATGCGAGTGGGGTCGAGCGGGGACGCGCCGCAAGCGGTGATGGAGGTGCAGCGGTTTAGTAATTTTGCCTGTCCGCGAGCGCCCGCGAACGTTTGCTTCATGGGGCAGTTAAGTGAGGATGGAAAGAAACTCGTCGTCAATGCGTTTGACCCAATTCAGGGGAAGCCGCATGAGGTGCTTACTCTAGACATTCACCCCGGAGCTCTTTATAACTGGATGCCGTCGCCCGATGGCTCGCGCATCGTCTTCATGTACTACAACCCGCTCGAGGGCCACATCCGGCTACTCTCTCTTAAGGGGGAGCCAGAGCGCGACATCGTCGTCAAGGGATGGGCAGGATTCAATTCCGTGGACTGGGCTGCGGATGGCAAATCGCTGTTCGTTTCCAGTCAGTCACCCACCAGCTCAACCCTTTTGCACGTGGACTTGGAAGGCCACGCCACTCCTCTCTGGGACCAACGCGGGTCGTGGAAAACCTGGGCAATCGCTGCGCCAAACGGTCGCGAATTGGCTATCCAGGGTGTGACAAGTGGCGGCAACGTCTGGATGATTGAAAATTTTTAAGTATTGATCGCCAGCATCTCAAGTCAGCAGGTAGGCACCCAGAACATTAGTGCAAATATGGGGTTGAGTGACGGGCTACTCGGAACTTAGCACTGGACGAGTCATAATTAATGGGATGGTCCGCCGCCGTTACGATGAACACAGGAGGCATCCCATGGAGCTACACACGATCGGCATTGATCTCGGCAAGACAGTCTTTCATCTGGTTGGGCTTAACCAAAGTGGCGAGGTTGTGCTGCGCAAGAAGTTTTCGCGCAAACAACTGCTGCATTTCACGGCGAATCTGCAGGTGGAATTGATTGGCATGGAAGCCTGCGGAGGGTCCCACTTTCTAGGGCGGGCCCTGAGAGAGCAGGGTCACGAGGTACGGCTGATGCCGGCGTATTATGTCAAGCCTTGCGTAAAGACTAACAGGTGCTGCGAAGCACAGCGGCAGAAGCTGAGTTCTGCGGCAGTTGGCGAGGAAGCCGAAGTGGCGGATGCGGACGAAGCCCTTGGGGAGCAGGTGCAGTAGTAAGCGGCATAGGAACTCGTCGAGCGATACGGTCATCAGTTTCTGCTCGTTGTGATGAGCAGAATCGCGCACAACTGGATGCGCTCAGTAGGGATATTGTCCTGGTAGAAAACTACAGATGAGCGCACGTTTGACAAATCGATATTCAGGTCATGAGCATTCTGTAGCACGGTTTCCGAATGCAAACCGGTGTCCACCAAGATGTGACAGCTGTCCGCTTCGACGAGAGCGGAAAAACGTACCCGCCGATACCCTCCCGCTCTTCCACCAGCATCGATCAATGTGAATCACAAATTCAGAAGCCCTATGCGAACCGAATCGGCGAGCCGTTCATGTTGTCGAGCAGCCAAGCCTCCACGTAGTGCGCCGCTGTTCCCGCAGCCCACCGTAAGCCGCAACAGCGTTCTGGGAGATTGCTCCCGTGAAGTTCGCGTCATGTCAAGTTGACGTATAACGCCCCACTCGTAGAAGTGAAATCCCCAACACTCCCCATAAGTCTCGTTCTGGGATGCTTGAAAATTCGGATGGGTTGGGTCTGTGGGCTTGTTTACCAGATTCTCCATTTCGCCAATTGGAGTGATCTGTTGCGTGGGTTTTCGGCGAGGGCTTGTGCTATCTGATTCCACGAAAAGAGCGTCTGCCGTAAGGGAAGATGCGGTTCGATGGCTTGCTGGATCTGGTGAAGGGCGAAGCTGAATTCCCGCCAGGGGCTAGGTGGTCCTTCACGCTGGATTGCGTAGCTTTAGGGGGAAATGTCGCGCCCAACGCGGATGGGTTTTTCTGTGAGCAGGGCGACAAGCAATTTCCCGTAGAGCCAAGCGCGAGAACTGCGGGCATCATGCTTCGGCACGTGTCCTATCAACACAAGACGCTTCAGCCGCTTGAAGAGCAATTCGATTTGCCACCGCCTACGGTACAACTCCAGAACCTCCGTCGTCGAACCCCCTGAAGCGAGTCGTGAAGACTAGCACGTACTTGGCAAACTCAAAAGTTCCCGGCCTAGTGCTCATCTGCTTCTTGCTCGCCCTGCGATGCAAGCGTCGGTGGGCCTGTTGAATCGAGCAGCGAATAACCTCGTGCTACGTGCAGCAGTAGCGTACGCAACAGCACTCCGGGCGCCGAAAATTCACGCAACCGCTCAAACGCACCCGATTGCAGCGCCATTTCTTGCCAATCTGCCGGAAGCAATGACGCCATCACACTCCAATTTTCTTGGCGGTAGTCATGCGCTAAGGATAGGTTTCTCGGCCACAAACGACTCTTAAGTTAGCGCTTATGGGGGTGGCCCCCCACCCGCCTCTCCAATCGTGACGCCATTATCGTTGCGGTCAAGTAAGAAGGTATCCACAGCGCTGCCCGGCGAGCTTCGCGGTGTAGAAGCTGAGTCCTCCGTTCGACCATCGGATAAAGCCTTGGGCCAGCACCGCGCCATTGATATCCTGGGCACCGCCCACCACGGTGGCGTAGTCGTTCACTCCGGCAGGTTGTGAAGGTGCAGGACGCCTGCGTACTGGTTAGGGCCGGGCGAGTGTTTCAGCACTCGTTCGGTCCGCTGTTATTGTCGGTGGCAGTTCT
>JBBSFW010000061.1:0-22502 GCA_038254805.1 Terriglobales bacterium | reverse complement strand
CCAATCGGAGCAACATATCCAGTACTACGAAGTGGATTCGGTCGAGGGCAACTGGAATACCGGACGCGAGGAAGGCCCCAACCTCGGCTATAAGATTCGGAATAAGGAAGGCTACTTCCCGGTCCCGCCCCACGACACGCAGCAGGACATCCGCACGGAGATGACTTTGCTCATGATGGACGCCGGCCTGTCGCTGGAGCGCCATCACCACGAAGTGGCAACCGGCGGGCAGACGGAAATTGACTTGAAATTCGATTCCCTGGTGAAGTCTGCCGACCACATGCTGCTTTACAAGTACATTGTGAAGAACGTTGCCAATCAGTACGGGAAGACGGTGACCTTCATGCCCAAGCCGATTTTCCAGGACAACGGCAGCGGCATGCACACGCACCAGTCGCTATGGAAGGGTGGCAAGCCGCTGTTTGCCGGCGACGGCTATGCCGGCCTCTCGCAGATGGCACTGTGGTACATCGGCGGGTTGATCAAACACGGACCGGCGCTGGCGGCGATCATTGCGCCGACCACCAACTCCTACAAGCGCCTGGTACCAGGATTCGAAGCCCCGGTGAACCTGGCGTACTCACGCCGTAACCGTTCGGCCGCATGCCGTATTCCCATGTACTCGGCCTCGCCGAAGGCGAAGCGTGTGGAATTTCGTCCTCCGGACCCGAGCTGCAACCCTTACCTGGCATTTGCGGCCATGCTAATGGCCGGCCTGGATGGAGTTGAAAACAAGATCGATCCCGGTCAACCGCTGGACAAAGATATTTATGATCTCGGTCCAGAGGAGTTGGCGAAAGTGCCTTCGATGCCGGGCTCGCTCGAAGACGCCCTGGACGCCCTGGAAAAAGACCACGCCTTCCTGCTAAAGGGCGATGTCTTCACCGAGGAGTTGCTGAGCACCTACATTGACTACAAACGCTCGAAAGAAGTGGACGCGGTTCGCCTGCGCCCGCATCCGTATGAATTTGCCCTGTATTACGATATTTAGCCGGAAAAGTACTGAGGCCCGGCATCTTGCCGGGCCTTTTTTGTTGTTGCAGGATTGCGGATGAGGAGATTACATGGAAGCCTTCAGGCGCTGAACCGGAGCTTCGGAAGATATATTGTGTAATCCGGCTAGACTATCCCTCCGAACTTCGTGGATTTCGAAGTCTTGCAGTTCCGTAAGCCCGTCACAGATGGCTTCAAGCGTGGCGTTGGACTTCGCCAGAACCGAGAGGAGGTACTTGCGGGCTACTGGGCGGTCCGCAGGGTGAATGAGCTTCCACCAGCGCTTCATGGATTCCTGCACATCACCCTGGTTTTTTGCGTCCTCTACCAGGCTGTCAATCAGCCGGTAAACCTTGCTCTTAACGGCTTGATAAGAAACCGAGACTTCCTGGCCCATTGTGTCCGGTACTCCTTCGGCTGCTATAGAGCAAGAGACTGGCCAAAACGGGCGCTGTGATTTGAAAGGGACTTAGCTTTAGTCCATCCAAGTTGTTGGAGAAACCGGTTCAGCAGCTATGGTTTTCCGTAGAGCCGGAGCGCAATTGCGCAACAGGAGTGGATGTACAATGCCAACTCGATTCTCGATTGCACTTCCGGTGAGAATAGATTTGCAGTGCGGAGGGCTGGATGAGGCAAGTTTGCGTGCTGGTTCTGCTGGCGGTGATATCTGCGCCATCTGAGGCGCAACAAGACGAGGGTTCGAGCCGCATGTTCCTGCCTTCGGACACGCTCTGGGGATATGCGCAATTCGACATCGCTCCCCCGCACAACGAGATTGACCCCAATGTCTGCCGCGCTGATGCGGGCAGCTTCGGCGGAAAGAACGCCCCCTGCAATGCTTTCGCCCGGTACATGCTCTCTGGCATTCTGGAGGCACGCCCGTTCGGAAAAGGGCCGCTGCGCCGCTTTATGGTTTATGGAGAACCGCGCTTCCTGTTTGGAAAGAATGTTCCGCAAACCCTGTATACCTGGTCGCTGGATGCGATTGGTATAGAACACTCATGGGGGGCGGGGATCTACATGGGCAGGGGATTCGAACTGCGCTTCACTCAGCACTTTCTGTTTGACCGGCTGGGCGCCCGCGACCGGAATTTAGGCGCCGCGGACCTGGGACCGAACGGCCCCTGGGGCCGCTACAATACCATCGGAGTGCGCAAGTATTTCGGCACCCGCAGGTGGTAGGCGATCTCGTGCTATGCTGATCTGCCGCAGCCGGCTTTTTCTTCCAGCAGACCAGCATCGAGCTTGATGCCAGCACCCGAACACACCGCGAAATCAGGGATGAATTGGTTCGCCGCCGTCCCGTTCATTGACCCCAATACCGCGCGCCAGAACCTGGAGCGGGCATCGCAGAAGTTGTCCCCCGAACTGGTAAATGCCCTTCCCGCCCTGCTTTCCGAGTCTCCCGATCCCGACTCGTCCGCCCTGTTTCTGGAGCGATTGCTCAATGAAGCGGGGCCGGAAATCCTACACATGATTGAGAAGTACCGCTTCCTGGCACACTACGCCATTGCCGTCTTCGGAAATAGCCGGTATTTGGGGGAGACGCTTATCCGCAACCCCGACCTGCTCCAGACGTTTCTGCGGGGAAGGACATTTGACCACAGTTTTTCCGGCGAAGAGTTCTCGGAGGCGCTTGCACGCTTCCGTTCGCGCTCCTTCGAGCGCGACAACTCTTTGCTTTTAGCGCGCTTCAAGCGGCGCGAATACGTGCGAATCATGTTACGAGACGCGCTTCGCATCGCTCCCCTGGGCGAAACCACCGCCGAAATTTCCGCCTTGAGCGATGTTCTCATCGAAGAGGCGCTGCGCGAGGCGGAAAGCACCATGGAGCACCGCTCCGGGCTGCCGCAGCATCTGGATGCCGAAGGCCGCACCGTGAACACTCCTTTTGCGGTTCTATCCCTGGGCAAGCTGGGAGGCAATGAACTTAACTATAGTTCCGACATTGACCTGCTTTACATCTATGGCGATGGCCGGGAGCCAGCCTCCGCCCCGGTTTCCAATCGCGAGTACTTCGTACGTCTGGCGCAACTGCTAACCGAGATCCTCTCCCGTCCTACAGCCGAAGGAGCGGTGTTTCGCATCGACCTACGCCTGCGCCCGCAGGGGAATGAAGGAGAGCTCGCGATCAGCCTGTCCAACGCGCTGCGCTATTACTCTGAAACCGCGCACGACTGGGAACGCCAGGCGCTCATTAAGGTGCGTCACTCCGGCGGAAACACTGCTCTGTCGCGCGAATTTATCCGGCAGATCCAGCCCCAGGTGTATAGCGAGAAGGTCAATTTCGCAGCCATCAAGACCGCGCTGGTCGCGCGCGAGAAAATCGATCGCAAAAGACGGAAGCAAACTACAGTCGAGGGCCACACCATTGACGTCAAGATCGATCGCGGAGGAATTCGCGATATCGAATTCCTGGTGCAATGCCTGCAGAGGGTTTATGGCGGATCCGAGCCGTGGTTGCGCTCCGGGGGAACCCTGTTTTCGTTACAGAAACTCCACGATAAAGGCCACATTACCGGCCATGACTACCACCAACTGACCTCGGCCTACACCTTTCTGCGGCATCTGGAGCATCGCCTGCAATTGCGGCAAGGCCAGCAGGTCCATCGGCTGCCCCAATCTCTTCAGGAGTTGCAGGTCCTGCAGCGTTCCATGGAAAACTTCGCTCCGGGCGAAGATCCTGGGACAGGTCTTGCGGAGGCCGTGCGGGCCAGAATGGCCGGGGTCGGGGAGATCTATCGGCGTGTCATTTTTCATCAGGAGGCGCGGCGGACGACCGAGCCGGCAGGAGG
Organism: Terriglobales bacterium; assembly: GCA_038254805.1. GTDB lineage: Bacteria > Acidobacteriota > Terriglobia > Terriglobales > Acidobacteriaceae > Gp1-AA145. The sequence continues at coordinate 18,714 of JBBSFW010000061.1, read as the reverse complement.
CGACTTCCGCCTTAGCAGCCGTTCGGTGACCGCCATTGCCGAGCAGTCCCATCCTCAACTCCTCGAACTGCTCGCCGAGGATGCGCCGGCGGTTTTTTCGCTACTCAAGGATGAGAGTCTAAGCGCGACGGCGCGTAAGAATCTTGTGCGCGTGCTGGGTTTCTCTTATGGCAGTTCCGAGGGCTACGCATCGGTCCTGCGCAGTCAGGAGGCCATTACCCGCTCAATTTCAATATTTGAGAACAGCGAATATCTGACGGAAGTGCTGGCGCGCTACCCGGAAGAGCTGGCCACTCTGGCCGACATCCATGCACAAAGGCCGCAAGCGAATTCCGCCAATCTGTTCGAATTATCCCCCCCTCGCTTTATTGATGACTGGTTGGTAAGCGGGGACGCGGTGTTCAGCTACATCGCCAACTCTAACGCCGCCCATGGCGAAAAAATCGCTTTGCTTCGCCAGCATTTCCGGCACAAGATGTTTGCCTCCGGCGCCCGGGACTTCGCGGAGCAGCGCCCGGTATATTCGTCGCTGTCTGAAACAAACACCGCTGCTGAGGGCGCGACCGCGGCAGCATTCGGGATCGCCGGCTCCCCTGGGGGACTTGCCGTGTGCGCGTTGGGCCGACTGGGAAGCGGGGAATTCGACCTTCTCTCGGATGCTGACCTCCTGTTTATTTGTGATGAAGGGCACGACCGGGTTGCGCTAACCAGGGCAGCAGAACAGATCATGCAGGCGCTCTCCGCCTACATGCGGGAAGGAATGGTTTTCCCCGTGGATGCGCGCCTTCGGCCCCGCGGCTCCCAAGGCGAACTGCTGGTTACGCCTGCGCACCTGGAAACCTATTTCGAAAATGAAGCCCAACCCTGGGAGGCCCTGACCTATACCAAGCTGCGTTTCATTGTGGGAAACGCGGAGCTTGGGCGTCGAACTGAGGCAGCCAGTGAGATCCTGTTTCACCGCTTCGCCGGGGACGACGGCTTTGCCGCGGCGGTGCGGCAGATGCGGCAAAGGCTGCAGGACGCGAGCGCTCCCAGCAAGAGCATCCGGACATCCGCTGGCGCTTTGTACGACGCCGATTTTCTCTCCAGCTTCTTGCTGGTAAAGCACGGCCTTCGTCCCAAGAGCGGTAGTCTTCGTGACCGGCTTTGGCGATGTTCGGCAGCGGGTAAGCTCGACAACAAAGACGCAGCGGCGCTCGACCATGCCGCCGAACTGTGCCGTACCGTCGAGCATGTGGTTCGCCTGGTGACCGGCAGAAACAGCCGCTGGCTGCCTGCCGCCGAGCATGCGCGTCAGGCCGTAGAAAAATTTGCCGCGCAGGTGCTTAATCGCGACTTTGGGGAAGGGCTGGAACAGGAACTTGTCAGGACGTTTGGCGAGGTGAGGCGTATCTACGATCGCGTAGTCTGCTGATTGTGCTTGATGTTCCAGCAAAGAATTGTCAATCCGGGCCGGAGTGGATCATTCGTTCGCAAATCCGCAGTCGAGGAATCACGCATGGCTCGCACCTGCGCGCCACTATTGGTGCTTCGATTTGAGCGAATAATTTCGCCCCACACCGAATCCCGTCACCCCGATGTGCCCGATCGAGATCCATCGTTCCAGCTTGTGATGACCGGTGCGGTGAAAAAGATAAGAGAGGCCTACCGAAGTTGCGGCCCCGGCAGCTTCCAGACCCGCGAATCCCGCGGAGTTGCTCACAACGTCATCCGGCAGCAAAATTTCTTCCCGCCCTCGCGCCTGAAAATTGCGGGTCGAGGCGTAATCCAGTCCGCGAAAGACGGCAACGCCTGAGAAAAGCAGAATGTTGGAGCGATCCCAGAAACGGTGTTGCAGGGCCGGAGCCGCGGGGAGAGTTGAAGGGCTATCCTGAGTGCCGTGGCCTTGCGCCGCGGACGGAATCGCTAACAGCAGCCACGCGCAAAGCAATCTGAGGCTAAACGGCATCTTTGGATTGTAGTGGCAACCGTTGCGAGCGCAGAAGGGCGACGGCTGTAACCCCAACGTCAGACATTTCGAATTTCCGGGCTTTTGCGAAGCTCAGGGTCAGACCTGTCGCTGTTTCTCGCCTGGCAGTGGCGGAGTGCGCTCTCCATTTATAATTCCCGGTTCCACTCACAGCGGAGGTTGTTAATGCCGGACTCTTACAATGGCGTGCCTGTTCCTCAGGACGGCGCGCCCATTAGCTACAAAGACGGCCGGTGCCAGGCGCCCGCCAATCCCATCATTCCGTTCATCGAGGGCGATGGCACGGGCCGCGACATCTGGAAGGCGTCGGTGCGTGTGTTTGACGCGGCGGTACAGAAGGCGTACAGCGGCAGGCGTCGCGTGGTCTGGTACGAAATTTTTGCCGGAGAAAAAGCCAAGGCAAAATTCAATGACTGGCTTCCGCAAGATTCCATCGATGCCATCCGTAAATTCCGCGTCGCGATCAAAGGGCCGTTGACCACGCCGGTCGGCGGCGGCATTCGCTCGCTCAATGTCACTTTGCGCCAGGTGCTCGACCTCTATTCCTGCATTCGCCCGGTGAAATATTACAAGGGCACGCCATCGCCGGTAAAGAGTCCCGAGCGCATGAACGTGGTCATCTTCCGCGAGAACACGGAAGACGTGTACGCCGGAATCGAGTGGGAGCAGGGAACTCCCGAAGCGGCGAAGTTGATCGAATTTCTCAATAAGGAAATGCTGAAAGGTGGAAAGAAACAGGTACGCACGGATTCCGGTGTCGGAATCAAGCCGATTTCGGTTTTTGCGACCAAACGTCTGGTGCGAATGGCGATCCAGCATGCTCTCGAAAACGGACTGAAGACCGTGACCCTGGTTCACAAAGGAAATATCCAGAAGTTCACCGAAGGAGCATTTCGTAAGTGGGGATATGAACTGGCCACGGAAGAATTCCGCGACCAGGTTGTGACCGAGCGCGAAAGCTGGATTCTCGCCAACAAAGACAAGAACCCGAATTTGCCCGCCGAAGAGAATGCTGCCCTGGTTGAACCGGGGTTGGAATTTGCGCCCCCGGAGTTTGGCAAAACAGTGGCCAACGAAGTGCGCACCGTGCTCGACAGCATCTATGCAACTCACGGTCACGGCGCATGGAAAAAGAAACTGATGATCAACGACCGCATTGCCGATTCCATTTTTCAGCAGATCGTCACCCGCGCCGATGAATATTCAGTGCTGGCCACGCCCAACCTGAACGGCGACTACATTTCCGATGCGTGCGCCGCGCAGGTGGGTGGGCTAGGCATTGCGCCGGGAGCGAACATCGGCGACGGCTATGCGGTGTTTGAGGCTACGCACGGAACCGCACCAAAGTATGCCGATAAAGACGTAATCAATCCGGGATCGGTCATGCTTTCGGGGGTGATGATGTTCCGTTACCTGGGTTGGAATGAAGCCGCCGATCTAATTGAAAGCGGACTCGAGCGTACGATCGAGCAAAAGAAAGTGACTTACGACTTTGAGCGATTGATGCCGGGCGCAACCAAAGTAAGCACCAGCCAGTTTGCGGACCACATTATCGAGAGCATGGGCGCTGCCGTTTTGACCACGGCGTGAACCATTAACCACACAGGACACAGATGTTCACAGCGTTTTTAGAGCTTTAGTTCCCCCGGGGGCCTCTGTGGTCCTGTGGTAAAGATCTTGATTGGTTGAAAGGAAATCATGCGCAGGAAAGTAAGCATCGTGGGTTCGGGAAACGTGGGGGCGACGGCAGCACACTGGATCGCCTCCAAAGAATTGGCCGACGTTGTGCTGATTGACATCATCGAAGGCGTGCCCCAGGGCAAGGGACTGGACCTGCTCGAAGCCATGCCCATCGAGAAGCGCGACTCGTACATCCTCGGCACCAACGACTACGCCGACACCGCCAATTCCGACATTGTGGTTATCACTGCCGGAATTCCGCGCAAGCCGGGCATGAGCCGCGACGACCTGCTCAACACCAACCACAAGATCATGAAAGACGTGGTCAGCAAGGTCATCGAGCATTCTCCCAACTGCATTCTAATTGTTGTTTCCAATCCGCTCGACGCCATGGCGCAAGCCGCCTACAAGCTGAGCGGTTTTCCGCGCGAACGCGTGATCGGCATGGCCGGCGTGCTCGATTCAGCCCGCTTCCGCGCGTTTATCGCCGACGAATTAAAAGTCAGCGTCGAAAACGTAACCGCTTTCGTCCTCGGCGGACACGGCGACACCATGGTGCCCCTGCCGCGTTACTCGACGGTCGCCGGCATTCCGATTACTGAGATGATCGCGCCGGACAGACTCGAGCAACTGGTGCAGCGCACCCGCGATGGAGGGGCCGAAATCGTGAAGTATCTAAAAACCGGCAGCGCTTATTACGCGCCGTCGGCAGCCGTTGCCGAGATGGCGGAAGCCATCCTGAAAGACAAAAAGAAGATTCTCCCCTGCGCCGCCTATCTCAACGGCGAATACGGGATCAAGGGGCTATACGTTGGGGTCCCGGTAAAGCTGGGCGCAAAGGGAATCGAGCAGATCATTCAGATTAAGCTCACGCCAGAAGAGCAGGCCGGGCTGAACAAGAGCGCTGATGCGGTGAAGGAGTTGGTGGGAGTGATTGGGGTTTAGGGAGGATCAGACGCTGCTGGCGAATCGATCATGGTACGCGCTCGCCACGGAACGCGGATATATTGATCACCGCATTCGCGATGCGAACCACTACTCCCGACACGCCGAATACACGCGATTGAACCCTGTGAAAGCGCGGATGGCATTGACGATTGAAGAATATCCGTATTCATCAGCCCATGCGGAATTCGAGCTGGACCCGTGCCCGCAGGGGCTTAAGCCCGATACCTCTTCAGATTGCCTAAACGGCACGGCTGGAAAGCCGTGCCCCTCCCGTTCGCAGATGCCGCACAATTTATCCTTTTTGTTGTCATTTGACCATAGTCATTGACCATGGTATAAATGGCTGCATGAAGGAAATCGCCATCTCCGAGTTCAAAGCCAAGTGCCTCGGCATCCTCGAACAGGTGCGCAAAACGCGCAAGCCGATCCGGATCACGCGTTTCGGCAAGCCCGTGGCCGAAGTTGTCCCGCCGGCGCCGGAACAACGCCCGAAGAGCTGGCTGGGCTGCATGGCCGGGTCGGCAGAAATCGTGGGGGATATTGTTGGTCCTACGGGGAGCCTCGAAGACTGGAATGCATTTCGAGAATGAAACTTCTCCTCGATACCCATATCTGGATTTGGAGCGTCCTCGAGCCTCGACGGTTGAGCCGACGCGTCGCCGCCGAGTTAGACAATTCGGAGAACGAACTGTGGCTTTCACCGGTCAGCATTTGGGAAGCCATGCTGATTCATCGGAAGGGACGTCTTAAGGTTGCGGAAGGCTTTTCCACCTGGCTTCTGCGGGCGCTGACGATCGCCTCATTCCATGAGGCCCCCTTCACTTTCGATGTTGCAGAAGCGCTTTCGGCAATCAGCTTACCTCACGCGGACCCTGCCGATCTATTCCTGGCAGGATCCGCGAAGGTTTTTGGGCTGACACTGGTCACGTCCGACCGCAATCTGCTCCGCACCAAGGAAATCTCTGTAATGGAGAACTGACGGGAAGATCGGCGCGTCAGACTCTCTCAATCACCACGCTCTTCACCACCACATCCTTAACCGGACGGTCCTGCCGCCCCTTCGGAACGTTGACGATCTTCTCCGCCACATCATAACCTTCCACAACTTCGCCGAAAATCGTGTGCTTGCCGGTGAGCCACTGCGTCGGAGCCACGGTGATAAAAAACTGCGAGCCGTTGGTGTTGGGGCCGGCATTGGCCATCGCCAGTTTGCCCGGCTTGTCGAAAGTGTGCGGTGAGCCTTTGGTCTCGTCTTCAAACTGATATCCGGGGCCGCCCATGCCCGTGCCTTGCGGGTCTCCGCCCTGAATCATGAAGTTTGGGATCACGCGATGGAAGATGGTTCCGTCGTAGAGGCGGTCAGAGCTCTTTTTGCCGGTGCTGGGATGCTTCCACTCGCGTTTACCCTCGGCAAGTCCGGTGAAATTCTCTACGGCTTTGGGCGCGTCTTTTTCAAATAGGCGGCAGACAATAGTGCCTTCGGAAGTGTTGAACGTGGCGTAAGTGCCGGGTTGGCGTGGCATGATGTGGTCCTTGTCCTTTCTAATCAATTAACCTACAGGTCACCCTTCGACTTGCTCACGGCTCCGGTCCACAGACTGAAGAGGTAAATCGGATCTACTCCGCCAGCTGGGGCGGCCGGTGCTTTATTGCGGACTGGTTGCGGTGGGCGCGGGCTTGGGCCGTGGCCTGTGCGCTGGGGCTGCGTGCGCCACAGTGCCGCCCGCGTGCAGGATAGTGACCTTATTGATTTTGACGGGATTGTCGGGCCGGTCGTTGGCATTGTGCGACATGCGTGCGATTTTTTTCACAAGCTCCACGCTGGGGTCATCGCATTGCCCAAAAATAGTGTATCCGCCGGTCAAGTGCTCGCTATGCTGGATGTCTTCGGTGATGAAAAATTGGGAGCCATTGGTACCAGGGCCGGCGTTGGCATAGGCCAGGCGCCCAGGCCGATCGAATTTCAGGTCCGGCGGAGTTTCGTTCTTGAATTTATATCCGGGATCGCCTTCGCCCGTGCCCAGCGGATCTCCACCCTGGATCATGAACTCCGGAATCACGCGATGAAAGATTGTGCCGTTATAGAGAGGGACGCCATGCTTTTTCGTGCCCGTCGCAGGATTCGTCCAGTCTTTGGTTCCGCGTGCCAGGCCAATAAAGTTGGCGGCGCCGATCGGGGCCTTGTCGGGGAAAAGCGTGCACGTCAGCTTGCCCGCGGTGGTGTCGATGATTGCGGTGGGCGGGCCTGATGGGGCGGCAGGGGCCGGCTTTCGCAGCGCCGGCTTGGCCGCCGACTTCGTTGGCGTTTGCGGCATTAAGTGAACGGACGACAATATAAGGAAGGCGATCAGGCATTTGCGCATGTAAGCTCCAGGTGGAAAAATGGAAAGAGCATTGTACGACATCGGTGTTCGCTCAATCCATGTAGGCGCGGCCGCCGTTGGACCGCGCTCAGCGGCCGGGCTGGGGGGGCGAGGGCACTCGCCTTACGGGTTTGGGCAACCGGCGCGAGCATACCGGCAACGGGAATAGGCCATGCTAATCTGAGGGGCGCTCGCTCGCAACGTGCGGTACTGGACTGGGTCAAGAAAATACGAGAAAGCCTGCTCAAAGCGGCGTACTTTTCTCGGGCAGGATGGCGTGGCCCGGAGTGACATCGTTCGGCTTCGTCCGGGCCCATGCGGAGAAACGATAAAAATCCGCGCCGCCATCCTGCCCGCGACCGGTGCTTGGATGCAATCGCGCCCGGTTGCGTCCTCTTTGTTTTCCGGCAGTGGAAGTCAATCTCAGGCAGCCGATGCTCCTGCCAGTAGCTTACGTTTGCTGGCGAGCGCGTGCATCAGCTCATCATAAGACTTTTCAAATTTCTCGACGCCCGCGTCGGTCAATTCCTGCCCTATGGACATGAGATTAATATCCATCCCCAGCAGCTTGCCTACGATTTCCTCGTCGTCCTTTTCCTCTCCACCGAGTGGAACTCCAGGCCGGCCGTGATCGCGGAATGCATCCAACGTTTCCGGCGGGACGGAGTTGATGGTGTCCGGGCCGATCAAATTCTCGATATACATTACATCCGAGTAGGCCTTATTTTTCGTGCCAGTACTGGCCCAGAGGAGTTTTTGGAGGCGAATTCCGTGCTGCCTTGAGCTTTCGAGCCGGGCGCCTGAGAAAACATCGCGAAACCAACGATACGCAAGCCGGGCACTGGCGGTGGCAGCTTTGCCCCGGAGTGCGAGCGCTTCGCCGCTACCAACCTCTTCGAGGGCTCGATCCACGGCCGTATCAACCCGGCTCACAAAGAACGAAGCCACCGAAAAGACTTTGCGAGGATCGGGACAGCGTTCGGCTCCCCGCAGATAGGCCTGCACTACCTCCGCGTATTGGCTCACTGAGAAAATGAGCGTAACGTTAATGTTGATTCCCTCCGCAGTCAGTTGCTCAATCGCCGGCAAACCTTCCACTGTGGCTGGGATTTTTACCATTAGATTCGGACGCGAAACCTCACTCCACAGCCGCCGCGCCTCGGATATGCTGCGGGCGGAGTCATAGGCCAGCCGCGGAGATACCTCGATACTCACGTATCCATCGTCGCCCCCGGTGCGATGGTAAATCGGGCGCAGAGCGTCAGCCGCCATTCGAATGTCTTCCACTTCGATTCGCTCGAACAATGTTGGTAAATCCAGCGCCGGCGAGTGCTGCAGCATGGCGGAGATTGAGGAGTCATATTCCACGCCGGTCGAGATCGCGTTCGCAAAGATCGTAGGGTTGCTGGTCATACCGGTAACCCCATCTTCTTGAATACGGCGCGTTAATCCGCCGCCGGTGATCAGGTCGCGCCGGATGTAATCGAGCCATATCGACTGACCCTGGCGCGCCGCAATGTGCTTAAGGAGTCCATAGTCTTCTCCGATCGATTTGCCCCAGTGCCGGGTGACAAGTCAGGACACCGTAGTGATAGGAGGCACAAAAATCGCCGCACGTACTTGACATACGCAGCCGGAGAGTCAGGCGGTGTGCAGCGATTGCACTACAACTCCCTTGAACCGATCGAATACCAGGGTCAAATGAGAAGAGCACGGGCCGCAAAGCCAGAAATGCGAGACCTTCCGCGGCAGTCCGCGCGCTAGATGCGACTCCTCTTCCAGCGGCTTCGGCTTAATTTCAAACTGGAACAGACGGCCTTCAGTCAATAGCGCTAAAGGAGTTGCACAAGAAGGGTTGGCACAATGAGATAGCATCGAGTCGCAGAAGACAGCTCTCTTATCTCACGAGAGCGTGCGGGCCAACATCGGGTGGAACATGTAGGAACTAACTCTGGCCGGAACGGTCAGGAGCCGGCGGTGGAAAAAAAGTGCCACCCTCCAAAACGCACCGGACGGCATTCAGCAAATCCCGCGCCGCCTCGCTTTTGGCGACTGCGCCACGAATGGCGCCGCTCTTGAACCGCCCAACGATGTCTTCAGAGAGATGGAGGGAAAACATGATGATTGGAATGCTGGCATCGCGTTCGCTAATGGTTGCAGCAGCTTCGATTCCGTTCATCTCGGGCATGGTTATGTCCATAATGATGACGTCGGGGGACGACTGCAATGCCATCTCCACCGCTTCCTTGCCGGTGCTGGCTTCTGCGTAAACATTCCAGTTGGATACTGATTCGAGCAGATTACGGATTCCCATCCGCATGACCTCATGGTCATCCGCGACTAGGATTCGCACGGGACGGGTTTCGAGGTCCGTAGGAGACGTTTCTGCTAACGCCATAATAATTGCGGATGACTCCGAAGCAAACAGCCTTTCTCTTTCCTGAAGCTAGAACCTAACTTTGATCGCACAAAACAACTCACGAAACATTAGTTTTCTTGTACTCCGGACGAGTGGAGTGGCTCGCCGGCTCTTTGCCGAGCTCCACAGCCGCTTCGGCGCGACGGCCCAACTCCCTTGCTTTGTTTTTTACCTGATCAACTCCGGCATGTACCTGATCAATCCCTGCCCGCGCACGTTCACCGAGGGCGGAGCGGATATCCGCGCCCGCGTTAGGCGCGAATATGACGCCGACGGCTATTCCAGCTCCTAACCCGGCCAGAAAAAAGGCCAATCCGTAAGAGGCATGGCGGCTCGGCGCCTGAAAATCGAAATCACCAGCAAGGACGGCGCGTCCTATGCGGGCGAGTTTTCTGGAATCCATGCCAAGCTCCGAGGCTACAAATTGTGAGTTTAACGATTTCGACCTTAATATCGCAATCAAGCGAATCCTGTAGGTGTTTGTAAGGGTGAAAGCCCTCGCTGGCATAAGAGCAGCGCGGCCTGCGCCCTGTAACCACGGTGAGCCAAGAGGAGGCGCCGGCGTTCCCCTAGGTTCGGGGCCGCAGACGCCGCCATCTTGCAGAATCCCAGGCGAAACACGCAATAAGCCAGCGTGTAAATAGGAATGCGGCGGGAAGCATCGATACCCGAGAGCTGCCGGAATCTGGTTACAAGAAAATCCATAGCACTGGGATCGAGATGCCATTCCACGGCAGCACCAGCCAGGTCCCATGCAACGTCGCAAGGGCCGGGAAAGAAATGATCGTCGCCATGGCTGATCGCGTCGGTCTTATAAAAACGGCCGCCGCTGGCTACCCACTCGAATGGCTGCATTCGCCCGTCGGCAAGAACCAGGTTTCGAGGGATAAATTCGTCCCGGTGGAGTGCCAGATCACAGCCGAATTCCTGCTGGACATTGTGCTCCAGCATCTGGCCAAGTTCCGTCTGCTCCGAATCCGCCGCAAAGTTTAGTGCCCGGAAGGCGCAATACTGGGCAATATGTTCGAGGAATGGGACGCTGAGGTCTTTTCTCGACAAGGGCTGGCCACCCAGCCAGGTGTATGCCAGGAAGCCGTGGTCAGCATCCGAGGATTTTGGAGAGAGACCAGCCTCACCCAGAAGCGAAGCGCGCCCGCGAGCTGCATCTCCGCTTGGACCCAGGCCTTCGAATTTAAACAGCGTCTTGCGGTCAGGAGACAAAAACTTCAGCCGCTCCATTTGCGTCCAGCTCTCCGGCCATGTTTCCTGCCGGCCGCCAAGCCAATTGCGCCATTCGCCACCGCCGGCGTAAGAACACTTCTCAAACCAGCTATGGACGGAGGGCGCTGCGGAGATGAAGCGGAAGGCTTTCCACCGCGCCTTCCCATCCTGAGCACATAGTGATGCGAAATCGAACTCATGGCTGCCGATAATGGTGATGGTCCCACTGGGTACGCCTGCCCTGAGCAAGGATTCTGCCACCGACAGAAATGTCGAGCCGCTGCGGCCCGGGCCCTCGTCCACAATCACGAACTGTGCCGGAATTGCTGTCTGTTGCCGGACCCAGCGAAGTTGCTCTGCGGTGAAGCGCATGGTCCGATGGTAAGGATGCCCGCTCGGGCGCACGGTAATTCGTTCGGCGGGGCGGCCCGATAATCTCAAAGCGGAAACGGTGACGGCGCTTAGCGTGGTGCCGATGCTGCGGACACCGACGACTGCGCATGCCGGAAAATGCACGGGAATCTGGCTTACGGCCCGCGCAAAATCCAGTGGGTGTAAGGCGTAATAGCTAAATCCTTCGGGCGGCGTGATGAGCAGCGTTTCAGGGGGGGAACTCCGCTTCGCAATCGCTACTGGATCCCTAGAAGGCTGTCCCCCGCAGAGTAAAGTTGCCAGCACATCAGTCAGTTCTTCTGCGGCAGCGGCGGATGCATGGCCGGCATCTGAAAGCGCCGCCTCGAGTACTCCAGCCCGTATCAACGCATCAACGACATACTGCGGATAGCGCTCCAGGCGGAGCAGCAGGTCGCGAAGCATTGCGCGCCCGGAAACAATTCTGCTCCCTTCGCGGAAGATCCAGAGATCATTGTTTACCGCCGGGTCACTCGCAAGCGGCAGCGTCTCTCCGCCAGGCCGAAGGAACCGGGTATTGCTAGAAATTGGTATGGAAACGGCCATCCACGGCGAAGCCCCCACTTGAATTTCTCACTACGCTGACAGACCAGCGCTTATTCAACTGGTACTCGCCCTGGACAATTTCGTTTTGGGGTTGAGTCACATCCGTCGAAAAAGTAAAAATAAAGTTTTTGGTGACCCGTTTCTGCAGGCCGAGTCTGGCAGAGGGATTGGAGTTGTTTCCTCCTATTAACGGATCGATTTGCAAACCGGCAATGCCGGTCAACTTGCTGACGCTGCTGCCCACCTGCCCAAGGCCGGCGGCAAGCACCGTATTCGCCCCGAAACTCGCCGGACCTTCTTGCGTGGTCTGGCCACGGGCCACCAGGTTAATAATATCGACCGGCGGCAGCGGTGGATCGGATACATAACTGGTTCGAAGCTTATTGATCGGGCCGACAATGGTTGCGCTGAGATTGTATTGCTTGATCGTCGTAGTGATCAGAACATTGAGTACCGGCTCCGTCTGGTTGGGATTCACGAATGTAATAATTCCTCGCTCCAAATGGTACTGCTGCTTGCTGAAGAATATGTCCCCTGAGGTCAGGTCCGTGCGTCCAATCACTACCGGATCGGCGGCCGTGCCAATAATCCGCAGATTAATCTGCCCTTCAATGTTCAGTTGAGAGGTGCCTGCAGCCAACTGGCTGGTGGACTGTACCGCGATCTGAAGTTTCAGATTTCGCAGCGGGCTATCGGAGGACGGCGGCGCGCTGGTTCCGGAGAATTGTCCCATAAAGCTGGCCGCATCGAAATCCGAAGTGAATGAAAGAGAATCAATCAGCACTCGTCCTTGCAGCAGTGACGATTGGCGGGTGCCGCTGAGGGTTAAATCCGAACTTGAGATCGTTCGCATGCCCTCGGGATAGCGCAAGCGCACCGACCTCGCAGAAACCGCGACATTCATTTGCAACTCGGGACGATAAAGGATAGATCCGCCAACCGTGACCTGTCCTCCTCCAATCCTTCCGGTCGCGTTTGTGATTTGGATCCCGGTGTTCGTCAGCTGCATGGCCGCGTTGAAGCTTTCGATGCCCACCGGAGTGGCAGGCGTAGTAAGCGAAGCATTCACAATCTTGATTTGTCCGCTCACCCCGGGATCCTTCATCGTGCCCTTCGCATTGACGTCCAGTGTTATCGTGCCCTGAGTATGAAGTTCGGGGCTTACCATCTGGGCAAGCCGCATATCCACAGACCCTTTTGCCGCCACATTCATGGGCGAAGATCCAGCGAGTGGAATTCGTCCTTGGAACACAAGCGAAGTTCCGGTCCCTTCGAAACCGCTGGGCTGGAGGCTCACTACGGAGTCCGCATAATCCGCGCGGATGGGAGCAGTATTTGCGATTTGGAGAGATTGATAATTCGCGCGCAGGGTAGGAACTGTAAGATGTGCCTCCATGCGCGCCTTATCCGAAAGCGGACCGCGCACAGATAAGTGCAGCTCGGTTTCACCATGAAGGCCGGCCCGCCGTGATGGCAGGTAAACGGCAAGTAGCGGATCGAGCGGGAACTTACTGGTATCGAGTGAAGCCTCGGTATAGTATCCGGGGCTCAGTTTCAGAGTGCCCTTGCCGCGCAGCGTTGCCCCTCCCACTCCTGAAGTTAAAGAGAGCGTCGCCACATGGTTGGCGACACCCAGGTCGGCCTTTAGATCCGTTGCCGTGGTGTCACGCAGCGTCAGTTGCGGCAGGCTTAATGTCGCCACAAAATTGGGATCATCCAAAGTGCCCGTACCGCTCGCCGAAGCAGACAGGGTTCCGTTCAGCGAGAAATTCTTTGCCTGTAGCACGTGGAGCTTGCTGAGTACCAGATTTGGCGCGTTCAGCTTTGCCTGGTAGGCTTTGGTCCTCGGGGTGTAACTCACCACAGCATTCGCGCTTCCGGCTGGCATCGATATGTTCAGAGTGGAATGAATGACGCCGCTCGAAGCCTCGACCTGCGCGGAGAAATTCTGGACCGGCTCATTGTAGACGCGAGCCTTGACGATTTGGGCCTTGCCTTGACCCTTCGGATCCAGTTGCGAGCCGCTCAATTCAACATCGGCGACCAGATCGCCCTCAAGCGGATATTGAAGATTCGCAATCTGCTGCAATTCCGTGAGCGGCAACTGCTGTACGTGCAGAGAGGCGGCAATCGGATCAGACGGAACATACGACCAGTGTCGCATTCCAACACGGGCGCTGAAACCCAACTGGCCCCGGCGGGCGGAGACTAGCGACCCGTTTTGAATGGATATTTCCGACGGGCTGGCGTCCAATGCGAACTGAAGTGAACTCCATTCGCTCTGGTTAATCCGGAGCTGGCTAGCCGACAGTTGCGCATGGACCTGGGGAGAGTGCAATGTGCCTTGGACCGTCGCGTCCAGCGAAGCCGCGCCGTGGAGGTCAGGCACGGGGGCAGCCGATTTTTGTCTTGTGGCCGGCAAACTGGATGTCAGCAGCATCAGTTGATGAAGGTCGGTGCTGGTAGCTCTGATAAGCAGATTCGAATGGTCCCCGATTTCGCCGGCAGCGGTAATCGACGTGCCCGGGAGCTGCACCAGGCTTGCGGGCACTGTGATTAGATTTTTCGCGGCATCATAATTCACGCGAAGATTGGCATTCAAAGGAAAAGTTTGGTTGCGGGGTTGATTCGAAGCCACTACATTGCCACGGACGACAATGTTGGATGTGGCCTTCACATTGTTCAAGGCGCCAATCCAGGACGCGTCTGCGGAGGCATTGAGCGTCCCAGTTACAGGGGGGTTTTGATTCGAGTAGTCCTTTAGCGCCGACTTCAAAGCCTGCAGCGATATTCCCGCAAGGGTGAGACTCGCATGTGCCCGCGGCGTGGAATCGAGATGCTCCAGGGTGGCATCGGCTTTCAGTTGGCCGTTCAAAAGGTCGAAGGCCAATCCTTCCGCCTTCAGAGTGCCATTAGCCAAGTGATAGCGTCCGGCAATTTTTCGAATGCTGACGGCAACCTGAGGCGACACGAGAGTAAGCCCGTTGCTATTGAGGTCGCCAGACGACGAAACATTCCTCAGCAGCGGCTCATTTGCGACATCTTTGTAATTGAGAGTGCCGGCGAGCGCGACATCTCCTGACGAACTCGCCGCAGCCATACCCGCAAAGTCCTGGGTGTGCAGCAGAAGGTCATATTTCCCGGAGGCTGTGAGTGCGTTGCTGTAATCACGAATGCTGGTTTCGATGCGAATATGCGAACCCCCCACCTTAAGCAGCAGTGAATTGAGATTCAGCTCGGAGGGAGTTGCGTCGAATTTGGCGTCAACGCTGTGTGGGAGCGGCTTCAATTGTGCATATTGAATCGCGCCACTGTGATAGGACACTGTCCCGCTATATTTATTGGCGAGCCGGCTGAAGCTGATTTCGGTCCGCAGATCGAAAAGGTTGGCGTTGATGGGAATCCGCCGATCCCTCAAAAGCAGTTCTCCATTGGTCAGCAGCACGTGTCCCACAGCAAGATCAAAAACGTTGGTGTTGGATCCGCTCTTCGGCGGCGGTTCTGGCAAGTTGCTGTGACCGGCTTTGTTGATGACCAAATTTGCCGAAGGGCTTTCAATGAGCAACTCACTGAGGTTCACCCTGCGGCGCAAAATTGAAATGATCTTCAGTCCCACGCGCGCGTGGGGAATCTGCAGCAGGGGCTTCTCTCCTGAGGCTTCGGTACCATGGACGGTTAAGCCGTAAAGGTCAGCTGTGAGCGTCTTCAGCTGGAAGTTGAAGTTTCGTAGTTCCACCCGCGCGCCGGTAGCCTCATGCGCTTGCTGCTCGATCGTCCTGACCACGTAGCGTTGAAATCCAGAGCTCTTAAGCAGCAGAACACCCGCAAGAATGGCGATGAGCAGCAGCGCGCCAAAAATGACCGCCATCCAGCCGACTATCGATTGCCACTTCCGCATTTTGCGCCCTCGCGCCTAAAAAGCCTGACCTAGTGTGATGAAGAATTGCGTCTTGCTGATGCCAGCAACGGGATTGAGATTGCGTCCGATATCGAAGCGTACGGGACCGATCGGAGTATTGTAGCGTAGGCCGACGCCGATGGTGTTGGAGTATTTATCTATGAACTCGCGAAAATTGATCCGGCGGTAAACATTTCCGCCATCGTAAAAGACCACGCCCCCGAGATTGTTGATGATCGGAAGGGGATACCGTAATTCGGAATTAAAAATGAACAACTGGTTGCCGCCTACAGGGATCGGAATCTGCGGGCAGGTTGCCGGATCGGTCGTTCCTGACCCCGGGCAGAACGGAACGTATCGGATGGGGCCAGCCTCATTGATAGGGAAGCCGCGCAAAGTGGTGCCGCCGCCGGAGAAAAAACGCTGGCTGGTCGGCACGTCGCTACTTGCGAAAGGCGCAGCTAGTCCCAGGCGAATGCTATTCGCGAAAACCATCCCCCGGACTGGCTTGTAATGCGCGGCTTGAGTGAGCAACCGGGTGAAATCGGCACTGGAGCCAAATGCGCTTGGAACAATACGTAAATCCACGGTTTGGTAAACGCCGTGG
The DNA here is from genome assembly GCA_038254805.1 of Terriglobales bacterium. Taxonomy (GTDB): domain Bacteria; phylum Acidobacteriota; class Terriglobia; order Terriglobales; family Acidobacteriaceae; genus Gp1-AA145. The sequence goes on along the minus strand of JBBSFW010000061.1, from coordinate 2,652 downwards.
TGGGCGTCGAGGGGCTTGTCGCGAGTGTCGCGGATCAGGGTCCCGGAAACGAAAGACAACTTAACATCGCGGTCCGCGGGCAAGACAAGTTCCGGCACCAGAAGCTGAGTCAGCCGGGTGTGATTGAAATCGTAGCGAAGTTGAAGCTGAATGTTTTTTTTGCTGTCCAGGTAGCGCTGGAATTGAAGGGAAGCGTCCTCCAGTCGCGCCTCGAACAGCGGATTTTCGGTGGTACGCTCCCCGGAGATGCTGGTCAGAGCCTCCCAACTGGAGCGTCGAAAACGAGGATCGGTATAAGTGAAGATGGCTTTCTGGTCGAGCCGGGACGCGAGCAGCGCAAAGGCCGCGGTTTCCGCGACGCCCCGCATATTTCTGCGGGTGAATTCGACCGATCCCCGAGGGCTCACAAAGGTATTGTCGCTGGGCAGGACTTTGGAGCCTTGCAGTCCGATGGTTGGTAATCCCGGCACTGCTACCGTCCCCGTGGGCACATTGCCGCCTCGCCGCGAAATCTCGATTCCAAAGCCGTAGGTGAGAGTGTTGCGCCTCGCCTCATGCACCTTGACCAGCGTTTCTTCTTCCGGCTGACTAGTAATGACCTTTCGCGGACTGACGCTGGACCAATCGAAAATGTTCAGATCATAGAGATTGCTTTCGGCCAGCAGCAGTTTTCCCTGGCTCAGTGGTTGCTCCGGCCAAAGGTTGGCGCTCTGTTTGATCAATGACTGGCGTGTGTGCTTCAGCCCCATATAGAGCACGCGGCTAATGCGAACCTGCTGGTTCTCGGTGATCGCGTAAGTCACGTCCACTTCGTGGGGATTCTCTGCATGGCGCGAGACTACGGTCTTCACCTCGGAGTTCAAGAAACCGCGATCGAGATATTTAGCGGCGATGTTATTGCGGTCGGAGGAGAGTCGCTTTGGAGAAAATGGCTTGCCCTCCGACAGCTCGAAGCCTCTCTTCGAGCGGAGCTGATCGAGTGGAATTTGCTGATTGCCTTCGACCCGCAGGGAGGAGACTATGGTCTGGTCGCCCTCGGCCACATTGAAGGCTACATAGATGCTGGGCTCGCGGTCCACCACTTCCGGTGTGACCTTCACCTGTTCATAGCCGGCGTCTTTATAGAGATTTTCAATGTTCCTGGCGCTGGCTTGCAGCAGTTTTTCGCTGAACAAACCGTGGGCCAGGTATCGCTTCTTACGGATGGCGACCTGTCCCAGCAACGCCTCGCTTTCCAGGTGATGATTTCCCGTGAAGGTGATATCCCGGACCGTGTGTCTGCGGCCTTTCTCGATCTGATACGCGAGAACCATCTTCCCGTTCTGTTGGTGCACGTTGGTGGTGACCTTCGCGTCAAAATAACCCTTACGCTGGAAGTAGTTAAAAAGATTTTGTTCGCCTTCCTGCAGCAGGTCCGGATCGACGGAAGCCTCTTCGTAGATGGGAATAAGCTTCTTGCGCTGCCTGGCGGACTGAAAAGGTATCCATGAGAGCTTGGCGCCTGCGATGCGAATGTCCACTTCCGGGCCGGCGTCAACGTAGATGGCGAGGTCGGTGCGATTGGTCTCGGGATGATAATTTGGCGGATTCACCAGGATGGTGCTGGCGGGGTGGCGCTGCTTTCCGAGCTCTCTGCGCAGTAAAGCATTCGCTGCCTTCAGCCGTGCTGGGGTGAACGGTCTGCCCGGCTTTAGCTGCGCTCCCGTAAGGCGGGCCCTAAGGGAGGTGACGGTATGCTGCAAATGGCGATTTTCTTCGGCACTCGACCCGGTGATCACCACGCGGCCGATGCGCGCGCGCTTGCCCAATTGGACGTTGAAGGTAAGATTGGCAAGCCGGTGTTCGTCATCCAGCGCTACCTGGGTCGTGACCTTGGCTTTGAAGAATCCATTTTCCTGAAAAAATTTGAGCAAGGCGCTCTCTGCCGCAGGTATTTGGGCTTTCTGGTACTCCCCCTGGTCGGGCAAATCGACCACTTGCAGCAGGCGGGTGTAATTAAAATTCTTTAATGCCCCTGGGAATTGAAGTATCCCAATGTAATAAGAAGGCTCGAGCACAAACAGCAGCTTAAGTCCCGATGGACCCGGTTTGACCTGCATCTCAACCTTACTGAACGAGTTCGAGCGGTTTAGCGCGTCCATAGTGGCCTGAACCTTCTGGCCGGAAAATGGTTCTCCTGCTTTCTGCACGATCAGAGTACGAAACTTGTCCGTGTCAATATGAGGGTTCGCAACCAACTCAATTGAGCCTACAAGTTGTCCCTCAAACGAAGGCTGCCCGCCAGAGGCTTTCGTCTGTGAGAATGCGGAAGTGGCGAGAGCGACGAGAAAAGAGACTAAGAGAATCCAGCGCATGGCAACGGGGTTGGCGGATCGCGGCCGACGTATAGGTAGCTGTTTCAGGTTTCCGGCAGATAGAATCGCCGCCGCCCGGCAATAAGACTCTGATGCACCTGGGAAATGGTGAGATGTCCATATCTCAGAAGCCGTACAGTTTCCGGGCATGACGACGCCGCCCGAAAGCGAAAGTGACGGCCGGGCGTTGATTTCAAGAATACAGCTTTGGGCGGAATGACAGCATCGAAGCTTCAGATTACAATCCCGTTCGCGGAAGCGCCGGTGGTTCCCAGGTCCGTGCCGGCCAAAGAGATCT
>JBBSFW010000060.1:0-22574 GCA_038254805.1 Terriglobales bacterium | reverse complement strand
TTCCGCGTGGTGGACGCGCGGCTTATGAAGTAAAAATTCTGATCTTCAAGGGATCGCTCGATGCTGCGCTGCACAAGGTGCTAGCGCAACGCGAAACATTGAAATAATCAGCCTGCCGGGAATTGAAATGGTGCAATCGAAAAATCAGCTCGATGCGATTTCCTCCCGTGAGCGCAGGCCCGGCGTATTCTCAACCGATCCGCCTTATTACGACAACGTCAGTTATGCAGATTTATCGGACTTCTTCTACGTGTGGTTGCGTCGGTCGTTGCGGCCGATCTATCCCGACCTCTTTAGCACTTTACTCGTGCCCAAGAAAACCGAGCTGGTTGTCACTGCTCACAGGTTCGAGGGTAGCAAAGAGACTGCGCGCGACGCATTCGAGAGCCGGCTCGCCACAGCATTCGGTAGCATGAAGCGTGATCAGGACCAGTTTCTTGGATCTCTTCGCCATTGGCTTCCTCCTAATACCGGCCGGATGCCCGAGGCGCGAATTTTAAACAAACTCCCAATCGAGATCGTCGTCAGAGCTGACGAGCGTCATCACAGATCTGTACGCAACCCCCAGACCCACGCTTATCGTCGGGCTTCAACAACGGGCACCAGTGTCGGCGCGGGCTGTAGCTGTCATCCGACTGGTACCAAGCATCATCTCTCTCCCCGCGTTCCTTTGCATCCTGTCTGGCAAACGCCAGTTGCACGCTTCTCAGTACTAATCCGGGGCGGGTCGGGGTCAAATTGCTGCCGCAGTGCGATGATTCGCAGGATCACAGATCTCATTCCCATAATGCCGTTTCTGGATCGTGAGACGAAGGCTCAGGGCTCTCGGATCATTTCTGGATTGGAACTACAAGTCCAGTTAGAGACGAGGGCTGTGTCCACAGTCCAACGCGAACCAGGAGCCTTTGTGGCCTTAGCTTGTCTTGAGCCGTGGCAGCAGTGCCAGCGCGTTATCGCGGCCAATTCGCTGGAGATCGCCTGCCGAAAAGCCGAGTTGCATCATGCCTTCAGCCGTCTCGGCGAGGGGGACGAAGGGATTGTCGCTGCCGAACAGAATCTGTGTAGTCGGGACGAGACTCGTGAGTGCCGCAATCGCCGGTCGATAACAGTACCGGCGATATCGTAGTAGAGGCGCTTGAGTTCGTATTCGATTCCATTGGGGGCCTTTTCGGCAATATTCTGGGGAGCATATTGGTGCATACGACCGAGCACCATCGGCACGTTTCCGCCCGCGTGGGTAAAGATGAAATGAATGTCCTTGAACCTCGCAAACGTACCGGTAAAAAGCAGATTTGTCACTGCCCGAGTGGTGTCTTGCGGAATCTCGACGACGATGGGGGAGACGTCGGGCAGCAGTGTTCGACAGCACAACGGCGTAGTTGGATGCACGAAGACGACAGCCTTACGCCGGTTGAGTTCCTCGAAGACCGGCTGGTAAACAGAATCCCCCAACCACTTTTCGCCGTAACTTGTCAGGAGCCCAATTCCATCCGCCTTGAGGACATTAATGGCATACTCGATCTCGCGCAGGCTGACCTCGGTGTCCGGGAGGGGTATAACGGCAAACAGACCGAAGCGGCCCGGGTAACTTCGGACGAGACCGGCCGCGTATTCGTTCGCTCGGCGTGCCGTCTGCGCCGCCGCCTGTGGGTCGCCGAACCAGACACCGGGCGTAGTAAGGGAGAGAAGAGCCGTCGCGACGCCCTGCTTGTCCATCGCAGCGATCGCTTGCTCAGGAGCCCAACTCAACCACGCGGGATTAATCCGACCCCCGCCCGATGCGGCGATCCGATCGCGATTCTCAGAGAGGTAAAAAGGTGGGACGAAGTGATGATGCACATCGATCAGACTGCTCTTCGCGCGGACCGGTGTCTGCGCAAAGACCGACAAGAAGCGTCCAGCGCTAAAGCAAGCCAGGGGGCTGAATCCAACCGCAGCGATCCCAGAAATAAACCGTCGTCTGCCTCCGCCGATGGACGTGGCCCGCGCACTGTCGCAGGACGGGGAGTCACGGTCAGATCGCCATTGCTCGGAATTATTGCGCATGGCTCATCCTTAGCCGTCAGCGCCGAGTTTTCGCCGGGGTTGGGTGTACTAGCGATTCTCCAACAGGAATGCGGAGCCCACTCATTTCCCGAAAGCTCAAAATTCAATATCGCGCGCGCCCGCCTGACACGTCGAATACCGCTCCTGTATTAAACGTGCTGGCGGCAGAGCAAAGCCACAAAACCATTCCTGCAACCTCATCAACCCGTCCCAGGCGCTTCAGAGGGCTTACGGCAATCATTGCATCCACGACGCCATTGCCCAATCTTCGAATGAGCTCCGTGTCGATGGGACCGGGTGCGACGCAGTTTATGCGAATGCCGGTGTCGGCAACCTCGCGCGATACAGCTTTTGTAAATGCAATTACGCCTGCGCTCGCAGCCGAATACGCCGCGAGGTTCGCCAAACCTTCCTTGCCAGCAAGCGAACCCATGTTAACAATCCGGCCGCGTCCCGCACGTCGCATGAGAGGGAGAATTCGGCGAGTTACCTCGAACAGGCCAATCAGGTTGACCTGGAGGATGTGTTGCCATTCATCTGGCTCGAATTGCTCAAAGCGTTGATACCTGCCGAGGTATCCAGCATTGTTTACAAGGATATCGATACGCGAAAACTGACTGGTAATGTCCGTGAGAGCCTTCGCGATCTGATCGGCGTTCGTAATATCCACGGTCTGGGAGTGCGCGCCATCGAGTTCGACGGGATCGACATCCCAGACCCAGACTTGAGCGCCCGATCGCACAAACTGCGCTGCGATGGCCCTACCTATTCCCCTAGCGCCACCGGTCACGATAACCGTTTGGCCAGAAAAATCATATTGAACGTCCATGGTCGTCCGGTCCCCGAACTCGCAAAGCTATGTAGCATCCACATTCTCAGATAATGCGATTGTTGGCCTACGCAGGCGTCATCATTACCGTCAAAGTGGTCGGCTCGATCACTATAGCGGATTGTGCGTGAGTAACGAGCTAACCGTGAGTTATCAGGGTTCAGAAGTCGGCTCCTGAGGAACTAATTGTTATTCTCCTGTAGCCGGGATGTGGGAGTAGCCACCCCCGTGCACCTCCACGATAAAGATGTTGTGGCGGTATTCCTTGAGGACGGCGACCTGAAGTCGAGTACTTTGGACGGGCAATCAGTCGTGAATCCGCACACGCCGGGTGAGGTGCGGTTCACACTTCGCAACCGTACGCACACTGAAATGCTGATCCGTGGAAAACAGCACGCAATCCTCACGGAACTGAAGTAGTTTCTTCGAAGCAAACCCACGGTCCGGACAACGGCTGCGACTGGCCATTTTGCCTTCGTTTGCCGACTACCTGCGGCGCAATCTTGATCAGCGCTTGCGCGCGTTGAAGCAATGGCGAGAGGCGCAGAGAATGCCCGAAATTTCGCACCAGGAATGGCCTACAAGCGATGTCGGGCAATTAAGTGATGCCACAGACCCAACGTTCTTGCGAATAGACGCGCACGGGGAAGGGTGTGATGTCGAAACGTTAACTCCTTTGGCTTGCTGCTCGCAGCTTGGGTCGGCGGCGGCGGTTCCGTTTCCACGTACCCAAATATCGTAGGAGGCGCCGCTGAGCGTTGTATCGGCGGCCCGGTCCAACGCAAAGTGCGACAGTGCAAGCAACCTGGCTTTCCGCTTGGCCTGCTATGGTTCTGAAAACCTGCCTATGTGTGGACACCACATGGACACAGAGCACGACCAAAAATGGGGATGTTAAGGAAATCCGCATGAATATTGGCTGCCCCCCAGGGATTCGAACCCCGATATGCTGATCCAGAGTCAGCTGTCCTACCGTTGAACGAGGGGGCAGCAAGCTGGTTGGAAGCGGGCGGGCAGGCTCGTCCGCATTTTGATTCTATTGGCCGGTGTACAGCATGGTCAACACACGGTTTTCGCTTGAGCTAAGCCGCTAACCCTCCCGCTTGCGCAACGTCCAAGAAAGTGGCTGCAACAATCAGTCGCGCGCGCGCAGCGCCGGGGAGTCGCGTGACACCGGGAGAGTCTGTGCTTCGAAAGTGGCGGCTCGCGCTGCCGGGGTGCGCTGGGCTTCTGCTCTTAGTCGCCGGGACTAGCTCCGGCCAGGTAGCCACCGCGACGGCTACCACGCTGAAGATTCCTCGAATCACCCATGCGCCCAGGCTGGAAGATTTTGAGGGCATGCGGCCAAATGGTGCGGCGACCGAGCTTCAACGGGTGACGGATTTCATCCAAAACCAGCCTTCCGACGGCAAGCCCGCAACCCAGCGCACCGAGGGATACCTGGGATACGACGACACCAACCTGTATGTGGTGCTGGTTTGCTGGGACGACAAGCACAACGTTCGCGCCAGTCTGACGCGACGCGAGCCCTCCACCCCATTTGATTCTGACGACTATGTCGAAATCGTTCTCGACACCTTTCACGACCGCCGCCATGCCTTCGTCTTCGACGTGAACCCGCGCGCCGTGCAGGCGGACGCCCTTCTCACTGAGGGTGAACAGGCAGATTACTCGTGGGACACGCTGTGGTATTCCCGCGCCAGGATCACCCAGGAAGGCTTCGTGGTGTGGGCGGCCATTCCATTTCGCAGCCTTCGTTTTCATCCTAGCGCCGCGAACCAGTGGGGAATCGTTCTCACCCGCTACAACGCGCAGAACAACGAATACGACAACTGGCCGTGGATTTCCGCGCGCATCGAAAGCAAGCTCAACCAGGAAGCCACCGCTACCGGTTTTGAAAACATTTCTCCGGGGCGAAATATGCAGTTCATTCCCTACGTTGAGTCGCGGACGTTTCGCGCGCTGGACACCCGCGATCCCGCCCAGCCGCGCTACGACTCAGCGGACTTGCGCGCCAAGGCGGGCCTGGATGCCAAGTTTGTGTTTCACGACAGCCTGGTGCTGGATGCCACCATCAGTCCGGATTTTGCGCAGGTCGAGTCCGACGAGCCGCAGAACACCGCGAACCAGCGCTTCGAAGTATTCTTTCCGGAGAAGCGGCCATTCTTTCTGGAGAATTCCAATTTCTTTGAAGCGCCGTTGATTGGACTTGCTTTGATGCAACCGCGCATGGTGTTCACCCGGAGAATCGCTGATCCAACGTTTGGATTGCGGCTCACGGGAAAGCAGGGCCCGTGGAACCTTGGTTTTCTGGTGGCCGACGATCGCTCGCCGGGCTTGATCGTCCCTGACAATGATCCGGCGCATGGCCAGCGCGCATATTTCACCGTTGGGCGCGTGAGCCGTGATCTGGGTGAGCAGTCGAGCATTGGCGCCATGTTCACCGACCGCGAGTTTCAGGGGACCTTCAATCGCGCCGGAGGCCTGGATGGAACCTTCCGCCTGAACAAGAACTGGAATACCAGCTACCGCGGGTACATGAGCTCGACCCTGGATGCGAATGGCTATTCCTTCGGCCAGCATCACGACGCGGTGCTGGTCGGCTCAGGGCGGCGCTTTGCCTTCAATCTGGAGTACCTGGATATCACGCCGAAATTCATTGCAGAAACTGGTTTTGTTCCGCGCATAGATCAGAGGGCAATTAACCAATACGGCCATTTCTACTGGCGGCCCGAAGGCAGGCGCCTGATCTTGCATGGGTTTGAGGAGAACACCACGCAGATGTGGGACCATCGCAATCTGACGATTCAACAGGTGGCCAGCGGTGACTACGTGTTTGGCTTTCGCCGCAACATAATTCTCGCTCCTATTTATTTCTATGAATCAGATACGCTGCGGCCGCAGGATTTCTCTGGACTGCCCCATAATCGCGAGGTCGCGCAGCGAGGCGCCGGAATCGTTTTTCGCGGGAGCCCGTGGCGGATGTTCAGCTGGAATACGCGCATCTTTCGCAGCGGCGCCGTCGTCGTGGTGCCTGCCGCGGGTCAGTTGCCCTACACGGGAGACGAGACCGCGATTTTCCAGACGATCGGCATTAAGCCAACCAGCCGGTTGCAAATAGATAACACGTATATTTTGGATCGGGTGGTCAATGGATTGGCAGATCACGCGGTGTTTAATAACCACATCGCGCGATCAAAGTGGAATTATCAATTCAGTCCGGAGTTTTCCTTGCGCTTTATCGCCCAGTACAACGGACTGCTGAGCAATCCAAGTTATTCTTCTTTGCAGACGACGAAGAACATGAACTTCGACGTTCTGTTCACTTATTTACTGCACCCCGGTACGGCGGTGTACGTGGGATACAACTCCAATCTGGAGAATGTCGATCCAGCATTGTGTATGCGCCTGCCAGGATCGGAGCAGTGCGATCCGAACGGTCCTGGGTTGCTGCGCTCCTCCAACCGGCTGACCAATGACGGCCGGCAGCTGTTCATCAAAATCAGCTACTTGTTCCGGCGCTAGCTGCTCTGTTTTTGAAGGGATCCCGGAGCGCCAGTCCCGAGCAGAAAAATGGCCGGGTATTTCCTCTACGCCGCTCAGTTGATTTTCAGGTTTTCTGCTTCACTTTGACCACGGTGATTTTTGAGAAGCCTTCCTCGAAGGTGGGGGCTTTCAACTTTGCCGACATCTTGCGCATCACGTCCTCGGGCACGATCCGGTCGCGGCGATGGTGGCGCTCGATGCAGACATCGAGGGGCACGTCGAAAAAAACCGCATGTACTTCATAGCCGAAATCCCGGGCGAGCTTGATCCAGTTATGACGCTCCTGGGGAGTGAGATTGGTGGCGTCCACGTAGCTCATGGGACGGCGGGCGATCAAACGGGCCTTCAGCATCGAGCGCAATGTTGAAAAAACCAGGTCCTGAAAACGCTGCTCGGTGGGATCGTCGAATAGCACAACCCGCACCATGTCGCTCGAAAGCGGAGTGATATTGTTGCGCTTGAACCAGGAACTCTTGCCCGATCCGGGCAGTCCAACCGCGAGTACGACCACTCCCTTGGCGGCGCGTTGTGGCTCAGGGCGCGGCACATGGACTGGTGAAGCGGCGACGAGGGAATCGGATTGAGGCGCAGACGTGCTTGCTGCTGCCGGCTGACTGGGACGCTTTCGACCACGGCCTCCGCGACCACGGCGGCGGCGGGGGCGGCGGTCCGCGCCTGCAGATTCATTCCCCGGTTCGGCGGATGAATCGACGGTCACAACCCGGGCGCTTTCGGAAACGACGGCTTCTTTAGCTTCGATTGCAGGCTCCGGAGCGGGCGTTTGGGCCGGGGCCGCTTCGGGCTCCGAACCGAAGTACGCAGGCTGCAAGGGCGCCGGCTTGGCGCTCGCGTCTTCGGCCGATTTTTTGCGTCGCTTTAACTTGTCACTCATCCATTTACGCATGTAGGGCTTGTAACATAACGAAGCGCTTGCGGGCAATTCCGGAGCGGTTGTTGTATCTTCCGCTTCTGATTGCTGCGCGACGGTCTGACCTAAATACTAACAGCATAATTTCAGACCTTGAGAGGTTCATGACAATTCCAAAAGAAATTCACAAACAGAAATATATTTCACTGGTGACTTTTCGCAAGAGCGGCGTGGGAGTGCCTACGCCGGTGTGGTTCGCCGAACAGGATGGAAAGCTCTACGTGAAAACGCGCAGCGACTCGGGAAAGTACAAGCGCATCCGGAACAATGGGCGGGTCGCCGTCGCGCCTTGCACGGCTCGTGGCAAAGTAACCGGGCCGGAATTCGCAGGGGAAGCGCGAGTGCTCCCTGCGAATGAATGGAGGCCGGCACGCGAAGCCGTAAACCACAAGTACTGGCTAGCGCGCTTCCCGTTCTGGAGCGCGAAGAATGAGTACCTGGAGATTACGATTTCCGCTTGAGAGGCGAGTGCCTTACCGATTGGCTTCTTCTGAAAGTTTAATGCTGATTTGGCGCTGTTCGCTTTCGCCTGTTACCATTTTCTGTTTGCTCAAGGCATTCGTTCCATAAGCAGGAGTCTTTTTTTATCTCTTATTTGGAGGCTACATGGTCGTAAAAGTAGGCATTAACGGGTTTGGACGAATCGGGCGCAACGTGCTGCGCGCATCTCTCAACGATCCCAACCTGGAATTCGTCGCGGTCAACGATTTGACCGATCCCAAGACCCTGGCTCATCTGCTCAAGTATGACTCGGTGCTGGGCAATCTGCCCAACACGGTCACAGCCGGCGCCGACAGCATCACCGTGGACGGGAAGACCATTAAAGTCTTCGCAGAAAAAGATCCCGCCAAGCTGCCATGGGAAAGTGTGGGAGCGCAGATAGTGATCGAATCCACCGGGCGCTTCACGAACGCCGAAGACGCCAAGAAGCACCTGCGCGGACCGGTGAAGAAGGTCATCATTTCGGCTCCGGCCAAGAGCGAAGATGTGACCCTGGTGCTGGGTGTGAATCACGATAACTACGATCCGGCAAAGCACCACATTATTTCTAATGCTTCCTGTACTACGAACTGCCTGGCCCCCATAGTTAAAGTGATACATGACGAGTTCAAGATCGTTAGCGGAACGATGACCACGATCCATTCCTACACCAACGACCAGGTCATTCTCGATTTTCCCCACAAAGACCTGCGGCGTGCCCGGGCAGCGGCCCTTTCTATGATCCCGACTTCAACCGGGGCGGCGAAGGCGCTGAAGCTGGTGATTCCGGACATGGCGGGAAAGCTGGACGGGTTCGCAGTTCGCGTACCTACTCCCAACGTTTCCGTCGTGGACCTGGTTGCGTATGTCGAAAAGAAAGCAACCAAAGAAGAAGTGAACGCCGCGCTGAAGAAAGCCTCAGAAGCCGGGCCGCTGAAGGGATATCTGGGTTACGAAGAGAACGAACTGGTCTCGGCCGACTTCCGCGGCGACCCGCGCTCGTCAATCGTCGACGCGCCTTCGACCCTGGTAGTCGGGAACCTGGTGAAAGTCGTGTCGTGGTATGACAACGAATGGGGTTACTCGAGCCGGGTGCGCGATCTGATTAACTTCATAGGAAGTAAGGGACTGTAACCCGGGCGGAACGTTGCCGTTTTGCTAAAGGAAATGCATCTATGTCCAAACTCTCCATTCGCGACTTGCCGGTGAGTGACCACAAAATCTTTATGCGCGTGGACTTCAACGTTCCCCTGGAAGACGGGCGGGTGATGGACGATACGCGTATCCGCGAGACGCTTCCGACCATCGAGTACGCCCTGCGGCACGGGGCGCGGCTGATTCTGGCCTCACACCTGGGACGTCCCAAAGGCAAGCCGAATCCGAAAATGAGTCTAAAGAAGGTGGCCGAGCGTCTTCGGATGCTGCTCGACAAGGAGTTGGCGCGTGGCGAGAACGTTGGCTTCTGTCCGGATTGTGTTGGCCTGGAAGCCGAAGAGATGGCCGAGAAGCTGGAAAAAGGTCAGACGCTGCTGCTTGAAAATTTGCGCTTTCACGCCGAAGAAGAAGCTAATGACGAAAAATTCGCCAAGCAGCTTGCCGGGCTGGCGGATTATTACGTAAACGACGCATTCGGGACTGCCCACCGCGCCCATGCCTCAACCGTGGGAATGACCAAGTTCGTGCAGAAATCGGCGGCCGGGCTGCTGATGGAGAAAGAACTCGAGTATCTGGGCCGCGCCATGTCGCATCCCGAGAAACCATTTATCGCGATCCTGGGAGGCGCCAAGGTCAGCGACAAGATAGCCGTGATTCAAAATCTGTTGAACAAGGTAGATTCGCTGATTATTGGCGGCGCCATGGCCTATACCTTCCTGAAGGCCCAGGGCCAGCCCGTAGGAAAATCGCGGGTGGAAGACGACAGACTTGATCTCGCGCGCCAGATCCTACAGGACGCCGAGTCGCGAAAGGTGAAGTTTCTCTTGCCCGTAGACCATATTGCCGCCGACCGCATTGATTTGAATGCGCGCGTGCAGACGGTGAAGGCAATCCCTGACAACCTGATGGGACTCGACATCGGGCCGGCGAGCGCGGAATTGTTCTCAGAAGAAATTTCTCGAGCGGCGACCATTGTGTGGAACGGCCCCATGGGCGTGTTTGAAGTTTCTCCCTTCGCGAAAGGCACCTTTAAAGTGGCGCGCGCGGTGGCGGAAAATGCGGGAGCCACTTCCATTGTGGGCGGCGGCGATTCGGTCGCGGCAGTCCACGCAGCCGGGGTGGCGGAAAATATCTCTCACATCTCCACGGGCGGCGGCGCCTCTTTGGAGTTTCTTGAAGGGAAGCGGCTGCCGGGGGTCGAGGCACTTACAAACAAGCGCTGAATAAGTTCTGAGAGGAATTGGGTGAATGGCCCGTAAGAAGCTGATCTCCGCGAACTGGAAGATGTACAAGAATCCATCGCAGACGGAGGATTTTTTCCGCAACTTCGTGCCGCAGATCCGGGATCATGACCGCGATGAGGTTGTCGTCTGTCCACCCTACCTTAACCTGCCGCTGGCCCTGGATCTGGCGAAAGGATCACCCGTTGCGGTGGGCGCCCAGGATGTTTACTGGAAGGACGAAGGCGCATTCACAGGGGAGATTTCTCCGGCCATGCTCGTCGCCGTCGGCTGCACTCATGTCATCATCGGGCATTCGGAGCGGCGGCAATACTTTGGCGAGACCGATGACACCGTAAATCTGAAACTCAAAGCTGCGCTCGAACACGGGTTGACCCCGATCGTCTGCGTCGGCGAGGTGCTTGAAGAACGCGAAGCTGGACTGACTGAAGATGTGCTGCGGCGGCAATGCCTGCGGGCTTTCAACACTATTTCAGCCAATAAAGCCGCGAAGCTGGTGATCGCTTACGAGCCGGTGTGGGCCATCGGAACCGGAAAAACGGCAACGCCCCAGATGGCCTCCGACGCTCACCTGCTGATTCGCGGCGAAGCAGGAAAAGCTTTTGGGGAAGAGTTTGCGGGTGGTCTGCGAATCCTTTACGGCGGTTCGGTCAAACCGGACAATGCGAAGGCGCTGATGGCAGAGAAAGAAATTGATGGCGCGCTCGTGGGCGGCGCGAGCCTCGATCCAAAATCGTTTGCCGCAATCGTGAAATATTGATGTCGCCCCGGACGTGCCCGTCTGGGCCAGCCTCGGGGCACGGGAGAACGGCACCGGCGCCCTGGACGATGACGGCCTCACCTCAGCCAATCTTCCAGTTCAGTTCCTCTTGCAGTCTTTTCATCGCGGTATTTTACAATCACCGGCGCGTAGAGCGAAATTCCCCACTCCGCTGCCTTGCCTTTGTTCACAGTGCGCGATCCGGGAACGACGACCGCGCCTTCGGGTACCTCCAGCGGCTTTCCTTCGCTTGCACGATAAACTTCCCCGCGAACGAGGTCGTAAAGCGGAGTCGAGCGGGTAAGCATCACGCCTGCTCCCAACACGGCCCGCGAACGGACCAGCGTCCCCTCATAGATTCCGCAATTTCCTCCCACCAGCACATCATCTTCAATAATTACTGGCACTGCATTTACCGGTTCGAGCACGCCACCGATCTGGGCGGCGGCGCTCAGGTGGACGCGTTTGCCGATCTGGGCGCAGGAACCAACCAGCGCGTGAGAATCGATCATGGCGCCCTCATCGATGTATGCGCCAACGTTGATAAACATCGGTGGCATGCAAATGACCGAAGGCGCGATGTATGCCCCCACTCTAGCGGACGAGCCTCCAGGAACCACGCGTACGCGATCTGCAACGGTGAAGTTGCGGGCAGGGAAGGTGTCCTTATCAACGAACGACAGACAATCGCGACTCCCCATTTGAGTCAACTGGCCGATGCGAAATCCGAGAAGAATACCCTGCTTCACCCAGGCATTGACCTTCCACTCCCCATTGACTTTCTCCGCCGGCCGGATTTCTCCGCGCGTCAACTGCTCGCGGAATTGTGAGAAAATCTCGCGCGCCTCAGCGCCGGGTTCCTGGACTGAAGACAGACGTTCGACTTCGGATTGCAGGGCGTACATAAGAATCAGAAGTATAAAGGAAAGCTGAAGAGTACTTATTCACCACAGGGATCAAATGCACTTGCACTCGCTGCGAATCAATACGCTTGGCAGCGTCTGCGAAATCTGGCGGGCTTCGGCAAGAGTTGCGTAAGGTCCGTGCCAGCGCGCTTGGTTCGCCGAGTAACCCGCGGGGCGTCCCTTGCCATTGCTGCACTGGCCGCAAGTGGAGCGGTGCAAAACTGCCTTGTGCGGGCCGGCCGACCAGTTTTCATATACGTAAAATCCATGGGCCTCCGCGCTGACCACTTTTGCTTTGGCAATCAACCCGGCCTCGGTCGCGATCTTGTGCAGTTTCGAGCGCGTCTCACGCCGCACAGAGACCATGGGCAGACGATAGGCCTCCTCGATCCGTCCCATCATGGCCAGCACGGCTTTGACCGGCATAGGGCTGGACTCAATGAAGTTCGCCTGCATCAGCGGCAGATACTTGCGGAAAAGCTGGCGGGCAGTATTCCAGTCATTGTTCAGCGCGGCGCGAGTCATCTCTGCCATTTCCCGTGGAATTTCGTTGGACGCCACCGAAATCAGGCCAATTCCGCCGAGCGCGATGACCGGCAGGGTCATGGCGTCATCGCCTGAGAGAACGGAAAAATCCGCGCCGGCGGAACTGCAGATTTCGGCAATCTGCGTCAGATTAATGCTAGCCTCTTTCACACCAACAATGTTGGGGATCTCTGCCAGGCGCGCTACAGTAGCGGGCTCAAGGTTTACGGCGGTGCGTCCCGGAACGTTGTACAAAATCACCGGCTTGGTTACGGCTTCAGCGATTGCCTTGAAGTGCTGATACTGCCCCTCTTGCGTGGGCTTGTTGTAGTAGGGAGATGCCGAAAGGATGCCATCCACTCCGGGACGGGACGCGGCTTCTTGGGCTTTGACAACCGCCTCACGTGTCGAATTGGAAGTTGCGCCGGCAACGATGGGCACACGTCCAGCAGCGGCCTCAATGGTGAGATCAATCACCCGCAACCACTCGTCAGGCGAGAGAGTCGGAGTTTCACCGGTTGTACCGCAAGGGACCAGGAAGTCGATACCGGATTCGATTTGCCAATTAACCAGCGTGCCGAGCGCGGGCTCATCGATCGATCCATCCTGATGGAACGGCGTGACCAAGGCGGTGCCGCATCCGCGAAACTGCATGACAATAAGATAACGCGAACCAGAAAAGATGAAAACCGGGACGATCTGGATTTTCTTCTCTGACTCTTACATCTCCCGCCACACATCTCTGAAATCAAAAAGCCCTCTTTTTCCCGCCAGCCACTCCACACCTCGAATGGCCCCTTCAGCAAATCCGTGGCGGGACTTGGCATCGTGGCACAGGTAGATGGAGTCGTTGGGAGAATCGAGCACCAGTTCGTGCATGCCGACCACGTCGCCTTCGCGAAAGGAAGTGATTTCGACTTCGATTTCGGAGTTTTTCTGCAAAATGCCTTGTACGGTGGCAGCGGTACCCGAGGGAGCGTCTTTTTTCTGGATGTGATGGCGCTCATAAATGTGCGGCGAGTACTTGTGCCGGAGCGCAGGAGCGGCAGTCCGCACCAGATCGAAAAAAAGATTTACGCCAACCGAGAAATTTGAGCCGTAAAGAAAACTAGTATTGTGTTGTTCGACCAGATTTCGTACGTTCGCCAGCTCGGAGTACCAGCCGGTGGTCCCGACCAGCATGCTCTTTCCCGCGCCGATCGAGGCATGAATGTTTTGGAGGACGCATTCAGGCGTGGTGAAATCGACGACGATGTCGAAGGGTGCGAGTGTTTCTTTGGTCAGGGCAGAGGCATTCGGGTTGTTGCTTGAGCGTAGGGCCTCGACCACATGACCGCGGGCGCGGGCCACTTCCGCGACCAGAGAGCCGGTTTTGCCGGCGCCAAGCAAGAGCAGCTTCATGAAGCATCAAGTGTAATCGAGTATGCAGGGGAGAACTGCCAGCCACCCGTATGAAGCGACGATTTCCGGGTCGGGACCGGCGAAGAAGGCCTTGTGCAGGCTACACTACCCCCGGGAGAGGTGTCGCCGATCTCATGACAATGACATCAGCCGTTGGATTCCCTCATTCGTAAAAGCCGTGAAGGACACGGCACTCGCTGTAGAATGCGGCACCCACTCGAGCAGGATACAAGCCGGCCTTACCCCAGGTAACCTTGAACTTTTAGCAGCTCGGCATTTAGCAATGCCGCTCCCGCCGCGCCGCGGATGGTGTTATGCGAGAGCACGGTGAACTTCCAGTCCAGCACCCCGCAGGGGCGCAGGCGTCCAACCGTCGACGTCATACCTTGCCCGGCATCCACGTCGAAGCGTGGCTGCGGGCGATCGCTGGCAGCCAGATATTGCACCGGAATCTCCGGAGCGCTCGGCAGTTTCTTCTCCTGCGCGATGCCGCGGAACGTGGACCAGGCTTCCACAATCGCGGCGGCTTCGGGCTTTTGCTTAAACTTCACTGATACGGATTCGGTGTGCCCATCCTCTACGGCGACGCGATTGCACTGCGCGCTCATTTTGAACGGTGCGGGGATGATCCTGTTCCCATTGAGGCTTCCGAGAAGCTTGCGCGTCTCCTCTTCCATTTTCTCTTCTTCTTTCGGGATGTAAGGGATGACGTTGCCGAGAATATCGAGCGAAGCAACGCCCGGATATCCCGCGCCGCTGACCGCCTGCATCGTGACCACGAACACGGTCTCAATTTCGAAACGCTTGTGCAGTGGCGCCAGTGCCAGTGCCAGCCCCATGGCTGAACAGTTGGAATTGGTCACTACGAACCCCCTGGACTTGCGCCGCCAGGACTGGCACTCAATCAGCTTGAGGTGATCGGGATTCACTTCCGGTATCACCAGTGGGACATCCTGGGCCATGCGCAGGGCGCTCGAGTTGGTGATCACGGCGCAGCCGGCATCCGCAAAACGCGGCTCAAGTTCGGCGGCAATTGACGCATCGAGCGCCGCGAAAATAATAGCCGGCGCGCCCTCTGGCTTTGCCGGGGAGAGGCGAATTTGCGCTACTCCCGCCGGGATCGTGGTTTTCAGGCGCCAACGCGCGGCATCCGAGTACTCGCGGCCTTCCGAGCGGTCAGAGGCGGCCAGCCACGCCACTTCGAACCAGGGATGGCGCTCGAGCATCTGGATAAAGCGTTGTCCGACGATGCCGGTGGCACCGAGGACTCCTACGGGAATCTTGGTTGACATAACGGGATGATTGAGAGTTTACAACACAGGCTGCGAGAATTATTTCCCCGGCGCCGTCTCAGTGATGAATGAGTATTCGTTCAGCGGGCCGAAGCGCTTTTTCTCAGCGTACATCCGCCACCGCTGCCAGACGATGCGCAGGCTGGCCATTACCGGAATGGACAGATAGACGCCGAGCACTCCGGCAATTTCGCCTCCTGCCAGCACTCCGAAAATAGCGGCCAGCGGATGTAGTTCCATGTTCTTGCCCATGACCCGCGGACTGACGACGTAATCCTGTACCAGGCGCCAGGCAAGGATAAAGATCAGCAGAACCAGCCAGTGTGAATATCCAGTCAGCAGTGCCACGCTGAGAATGAGAACCGCGGCGACCAGCGGTCCGACCACGGGAATAAACTCCAGGATCCCGCCCGCCGTACCCAGCATCAGCGCATATTGCACGTGCATGATCAACCCGAGAAACAATGAGTAGGCCATCCAGGAAAGCGCCGCCAAGGTGAGCTGAGCGCGAATGAAGTCGGCCAGCATCTGATTCATGTCACTGATCACGCCCTGCAGGAATTCGCGTTGCGGCTTGGTGTGCGCCAGCGAGAGTGCCACACGGCTGAAGCTGCGCCCGTCTTTTAGAAAAAATGCCGCCAGTATGGGAACAACCACCAGCAGCCATGACTGCTGGGCGAGTTCAGCCACGCGCAAGCCAGCCCTCTGGGCCATGCGCACCAAATCGCTTCGATGCGAAGCAAGAAAAGATCCCAGCTGGCGTCGTGTCGAGACACTCAGCCCGTGCTCGGCGCCAAGCTGTTCGGCCAGTTGCCCGCTGCTGACTCGCTCCAGCAGGGCAGGAAGGGATTCCGTGAGTTTCTGAGTCTCATGTCCGATGTTCGGGCCGACAAAGAAAAAGCAAGTTCCCAGAACGATCACAATTAACAAATAGATGATCGCGATCCCCGCAGCCCGGCGTTTCGTCCACTTCTCGACTCGGGAGACAGCCGGGTCTACGAGATACGCGAAGAAAACGGCGAACAGGAATGCGATCAGGGTGCGCCGCGCAACATAGAGAAATCCAAAGCCGATAATGAAAAGAAATACAGTAAAGAGAACGCGGGTCGTGCGTGAGTCAACGAGTGACATTTTTGATTTTCTAGTCGCGAACTACTTCGGTCCCATCGGTCAACAGTCGGACCAGCTTGAACTTGTCATGGTCATCGAGCCAGAAAGCCCAGTCCTCAGTCTCCGACCGTAACATGAAACGCAGCAGGTCGCGCTCCGTACCGTGGATGTTGAATTTGTCTCTTCCTGCGAATTCGATGCTGATCGACATGGAGCTGCGCGCGTGTGGATTCAAGCTTCCAAATTGCGTTTTCTGATTTAGCGGACACTGTAATGCCGCCTTCTTCAGGCGACACGCCGAGGCCAGATATTTCCACGCCAGAATTTCCCGCTGGATAAAGAAATAATCATCCAGGATGGTAGTGGACGAGGGCAGTAGAAAGTTTTGTTCGTGCTCCTTGTCGCCAGTGCCGTCTCCGAACCGTTCGATGAGGAAAGTGTCGCTGGGGGCCACCGTTGCCTGAGTTTTTTCAGGGATCAGCTCTTTCCATTGGTAATGGCGCAGTTCAACCGAGGGAGTCAGGTCCAATTCGGACGACTGCAACGCCTTCTGCTCGCCTTGCTCGGACTTGAACTCTGAGGAAACAAGCGTGCCTGCGGAGCCCTTTTTGATGGAAAAGGTTTCCGTCGCAACCCGGCGCCCGGAAGCGTAAACGCCAAAGGAGCCGGAGTCCACGGTTTCGGCGGACTCTTTCTCCTTCGCCCAAGCCTGCGAAGGAAAAGCCCAACACAGCGAAAGAATCAATAGCAATGCGGATCTCACTCGGATGCTCCCAGTTCCAATCTCGATCGGATTTCTTCGACTACCCGCGCGATCGTCTTTCCGCCCGTCTCAATTCGAAAATCGGCCTTCATATAGGCGGGCCGGCGGCGTTCATACAGCGCGTGAAACTGTTCGACGTTCTGCCGCAGGGGGCGCTTTACCCCCGGTTGCTCGCTGCGGCTGAAAAGCTCGTCAGCCGGCGCATCAAGAAATACAGCTGGAATTTTTCCCTGGCGTAAGAGTCCTTGATTTTGCGGCTCAATGAATGCTCCCCCGCCGAGTGCGAGCACCAGGGCCGCAGTTCTGGCGCCAATCGTTTCCTTCAAAACGAGGCATTCAAGTTCGCGAAATGCCGCTTCGCCCTTTTGCTTAAAAAGTTCTTCGATGGTGCGCCCCTCGCGTGCCTGGATGAGATCGTCGAGGTCCTGAAAATGCCAGCCGAGACGCGCCGCGAGAGCACGCCCTACAGTGGTTTTGCCTGCCCCCATGAAACCGACTAGTGTGACCGCGGTCATCAGGTTTTCCCCGGCCGATTCGAACCGCGAGGAAGCCAGCTCTTCTTGGGAAAACTAATTTTGGCGCTTCTTGAGGTGGATTCTACCACTGAAGGAAAATAGCCTAACGGATGAAGCAGCCATGCCCAGGGTGCCTGAGAAGGCACTCCCAACTTTGGCGGCGAAGGGGGTGTGGCGGGGTTCAAGTGAGAAATCGCTTTGCACCGGGCCGCTGGTGGAGCGTGCCAGAACATCGATGGAAGCATAAGCCGGCGCCGATGCTTCGATGTTGCCCGTGTGGCTGGTGAAGTCGTACTCGCCCGCAGACCCGAAGTCGCCGTCATATTGAATCCTGCCGCTGTTCGAGTTTACCTGCACGAACGGACCGCTTACGCCATTCATCGTCACATCGCCCCCCATCGAGGTCACTTCGACGTGGCCATTGTGAACATTAGTAAGACTCACAGCCCCGTTCAACGTCTTCACATGGACGTGACCGTCAGAGCAGTCCACAACTTCCATGGCGGCATTTGTTCCCTCAAGAGAGACATCGCCATGAAGTTTTTCGGCGTGGACGGAACCGTTGCCGGAGTGCAGCGTGAGGTTTGCGTCTGGCGGGACCTGGATTTCGTACTCCACGATGCCGCTGTTTTCGTCGGCATCAGGCAGCAAATGAGAGATCAGTCCCACACGATTGCCACTTTGACTCTGGTCAATTTCAACTTTGTCGGAGTGGAGAATGGCCGAGACCACCACTTGATGGGGGGCGCCGGCTTTCACGGTGATCGGACCGTACTGGTTGTTGACGGAAATCATAGAATGCTTGCCAACTTTGAACTGCAGGTCCTTGCGCACTGCGCCCGCGGCAAAAGCAGCCCCCGCCAGGCCCAGCACAATGACGAATCTCGCGGCGCATCTACGGGTGCCCATTTCTGTTCTCCCCAATACCTATTGCTCTTCAGTACTTCGGTCCACGGCCAGATCGTAGAGCATTTGCTTTTGTTCGTAAGCGTTCATGAGCAATCGCTGCATGTAAACGTCATTAGGATCATTTCTGACGGACTGCTCGGCATCGCGAATAAAATTGTTGGCCTGGTCCAGACCCTGCCGGTAGGATGCCTGCTGTGCCGGCGGACGCGACGCCACGGTACTCAACAAATCCCTGTCCTCGGCGGATGCCGCAGGTACTGCAGGCTTGGAGGCCGGAGCGGCGACTTGCTTTGCTACCGAAGTGTTGTCGCCTGCGCGGGCAGGATGGTAGAGCTTAAGGCCCGCCGCGAGGACCAGAGCAGCAGCCACTGGCACTAGCCACGCGCCCCGCCAACGCCGGAAAAACTCAGCGAGCGCGGGACTGGAAGAGGCAGGCGTCCGGATCAGTCCCTCGCGGCGCAGTTGCGCCTCCAGGGCGTTCCAAACTCTAGGGCTCGGCTCCTCGAACTCCTGCAGCAACGGCGCCTGGGAGGAAATTGAATTCAAATCGGAGACCAGACCGGAGCACATGCGACACGAGTTCAAATGGGCCTGTCGCTCGGGGGTATCGTCGCCTTCCAGGTAATCTGGCAGGACTTGCTCAAACTCAACGCAATTCATACTGCCACCCTCCCCCCGCTGGTACCCCGCGTCCTGGCCTTCTTATCTCTTCCCGGCCTTCTCGCTTCTATTCGTCCGCAGGAGCTCGCGTAATTTTAGCCGCGCTTTGTGCAACTGCGACTTACTATTTCCAATGGAACAGCCAATCATGCTTGCGATTTCGTTATGTTCGTAACCCTCGACGTCGTGCAAAACAAAGATCGTACGATACCCAGGCGGTAACTCGTCAATCGCTCTCTGCAATCGCAATCGATCAATCGAGCCAGCCAGCCGCTCATCCGGCCCACCTAGTTCCTTTCGCGGGCCCTCGTCATCGCCGTCGCCAGTGTCGTCCAGCGTTACCACCGGAAGACTCTTCTTCCGCAGTTGCATCAGGACGACATTGACGGACATCCGGTGCAACCAGGTGGAGAAGGCTGACTCGCCGCGAAAAGTCCCGATTTTGCGAAACAACTGCAGGAAGGCTTCCTGAGTTAGATCCTCAGCCGAAGCGGGATTGCCGGTCATTCGCAGGCACAATGAATAGACGCGTCGTTTATGCAGGCCGTAGAGGAGCTCAAAAGCCTCTGCATCCCCCTGCTTGGCCCGCTCAATTGCCTGAGCTTCAGTGAGCCTGTCGCCCTGTAGTTTTTTCGCGTCCGCCAAGTTGCCTTTTACGGCCGCACTAAGTCTGATGCGGCGTAAACCTCTTTTCGTTGTACTGGTTGCAGCGGTTCCGGGAGTGCCTAAAGTTACCCAGGCTGGCAGATTAAAGGCTGCTGGGAACGGCGTCAACCAGCCCAACGGCGCACGCCTCTTCACCCTCCTCTCCTGAAACTGGAAGGTAGATTAGCCGCCGGGCGACAGCATCAAGACACTCCCGACATCAGTCGCTTGGTGGGTTTCGCCAGGAGCGCTAGAACTAAGGCTGCGACCACGGCAGCGGTTGCCACCCAGCCAAATAGCTTCGGAAGTGGCACCGTTTCGTAGAGTGAACCCGCCTTACCGGCCAGCCAATTCCCCATGCCAATCGACAGGAACCAGACCCCCATTACGAATCCCACCGCACGTGTAGGGGCCAATTTCGTCATGCCGCTCAGGCCCACAGGGCTCAGAAACATTTCGCCGATAGTATGAAGCAGATAAACCGCGATCAGCCAGAGCGGAGAAACCATGCTGCTCGAAGCTGCAGGAAGCAGCAGGGCAAACCCAAGACCGACGAATAGCACTCCCACGGAGAACTTTGATGGCGTCGAAGGCTCGTGGCGCCCCAATCTCAGCCACAGCCATGCGAATAGCGGGGCGAGAATCACCACAAACAGCGGTTCCACCCATTGAAACCAGCTCGCCGGAAATTCGTAGCCGAAGACGTGGCGATTGGTGTTGCGCTCGGCGAAAAGATTCAGGGTCGAACCTGCCTGTTCATAACCAGCCCAAAAAACCGCCGAAGCCGCAAACAACACAAGGATTGCGACGGCACGCGCTCGTTCCTGGACTGACCAGCCTTTGCCAAAAATCATCCACGAAAATACCGCCGCCGAGAGCAAGAGCAAAATCCAGCCCAGACCATTCGAAATTGATTCCGCCGTGACGCGAATTACCCCCACCGACGCCAACACGGTTAACGAGCCTAGAACTGCAAGGCACGCCACAGCGGTCACGATGGCATTTCGTTTCTGCCCACGGTCCTGCTCAAGGTTGCCGGAAGTCGCGGGATGTAATCCCGCCTCGCCTAGATATCTCGCAGTTATCAGGTATTGGATCAGGCCGGCGACCATACCTACGGCAGAGGTTGCGAAGCCCAGCCGCCAATTCACTTTCTCTCCCACCCACCCTACAATGAGCGGTGAAAATGCCCCGATGTTAATTCCCATATAGAAAATTGAAAAACCGGAGTCGCGGCGTTTGTCGGCGGCTGAGTACAGTTGACCGACGATGGTGCTCACGTTGGGTTTAAGCAGGCCGGTGCCAAACATCAGCAGCCCAAGTCCGCCGTAAAAGAATAGAAGGCTGGGAGCGGCAAGACAGAGATTTCCGGCAGCGATAAGGATCCCGCCATAGAGCACAGCCCGGCGTTGGCCGATGAGGCGATCTGCCACCCAGCCTCCCGGCAGGCCAAGCAGATATACCATCGCGGTGTAGAACCCATAGACCGCTCCCGCCTTCATGACCGAAAAGCCCAAGCCTCCGGTTGCCACCCCCGCCGTCATGAACAGGATGAGCAGGGCGCGAGTTCCGTAATAGCTGTAGCGCTCCCACATTTCGGTGAAGAAGAGCGTGGCCAGTCCTCGCGGATGGCCGAAGAAACTGGTGTCGTACTTCGAAATGGACGTACCCGCTGATGGGTCTGCCATAGGAGTTTCGCTGCCCCGTGGAAGATAGCAGAGAAGGGAAAAGTTCGCACCCCAGCCAGCATCTCCCGGTCAGCTTAGCCGCCTCGTACCGGGAAATCCCGATTACGCGCGGCATGATACCAAAGGAATCTTCAAACGCTGGTTGCAGCTACGCGAAAATGGTGAAGCCGGGCTGCCGCAAAAGCCCGCGGGGGAGTTCTAAAATGCAATTGAAATACGTATTGGCACTCATGCTGCTGGTTGGAGTCGCCCAGGCGAAGGAACCGCGGCACTACCAGAGCGGCAAGCTGCTGAGAATGGAATCCATCAAATGCGGGACCGACGAGAAAAACGGGAAAAGCTTCGCCGGCGAGATGATCGGCACCGAGTCAGCGCATATGAAGACCCGCGAACTACTCTGCCAGCAGTACGTTTTGGAGACCGACAGCCTGGTTTACAGCATCCGGCCGAAAGAAGAAAAACATCCAGTCCTGCTGCCGATAGGCGAAAAGGCCCAGTTTCGCCTGGATAAAGACAAGATGCTGCTGAAGGTCGAGGATAGCGACAATAAGGAGCGCGTGTATATCGTGCTTTCAATCTTTCCTAAAGATGCTTCGAACAGGGGCCGCGAATAGCATCCTGCGCCAAACTAAGTAATGCCGCTCTTGGCCGGCATTCGAACTGGGGTATCAAGGAACTGCGCCCGGACTCGGTTTGGCCCTTGTTTGCTTCGGCTTGCACAGCCGCCGCTACAGTGTAGGACGGCGGGAGATCCCACCGCGCCCAAGCCATTGGCTTAAACAGCTCACGAAACCCAACCCTCGCCAGAACCGTTGCATCCAATTTGACTCCTGTTACTTTACGGTTAGCCGGTGCAAAAAGGTACAGGCGCGCGCGATTCTCACAAGGGAAAGAGGTAACGAATGCGACGTATTTTAGGATTAGCAATTTTAAGCATGATCATCGCGGCTCCATCGTGGCTATTGGCCGCAGACCACGAGCACGCAGAAGTCGGCATCTTCGCCGACTACCTTAGTTTCAGTCCCACGACCCCCAATATCAATTTTGTGGGATTTGGGGCTCGGGCAGGATTCCACGTAAACCCTCACGTGCAACTGGAGGGAGAAATGAACTATGACTTCCAGCGCAGCTTCACCAGCACTTGCAGCGGGAGTTGCGTACCCGGCGTGACTTTTG
>JBBSFW010000059.1:0-23207 GCA_038254805.1 Terriglobales bacterium | reverse complement strand
GGATGCGGTGAAGGTCACCGTCACCAGCCAAGCCAGCGGCGCGAGGGTCACCAGCGCGTACTTCGCGCGATGCGTCTTGATGATGACGGTCGTCGCCACGCATAGCGCCACCGCGGCCAGCAACTGGTTGGCAATCCCGAACAGCGGCCACAATGAATTGATCCCGCCGAGAGGGTCATGCACCCCTTGCCACAGGAAATAACCCCAGGCCGCGACGATGAGTCCGCTGGTCGCCAAAATGGATGGATACCAACTTGTCCGGCCCAGCGGCTTCCACAGGTGCCCGAGCGCGTCCTGAATCATGAAGCGGCCCACGCGCGTGCCCGCATCGAGGACGGTCAGAATGAACAGAGCTTCAAACATGATGGCGAAGTGATACCACAGCGCCATCACTGCCTGCCCGCCCAGGCTACTCGAAAAAATGTGCGCCATGCCCACGGCAAATGCCGGAGCGCCCCCGGTGCGATTGAATAGCGTCTGCTCGCCGATACTGTGAGCCAAGGCCTGCATCCCCGCAGCAGTCACCGGAAATCCCCAGCCGCTGATGGTATGCGCGGCAGCTTCGGGCAGCTGGCCGGCAATCCCGGCCGGACTATTAATTGCGAAGTATGTTCCCGGCTCCAGTACGCATGCGGCGACCGTCGCCATGATCGCAACCATTGATTCGGCGAGCATCGCGCCATACCCCACCATCCGGATTTCCGTCTCTCGGCGAATCAGCTTGGGAGTAGTGCCGCTTGAAATCAGGGAATGAAAGCCGCTGATCGCTCCGCAGGCAATAGTGATAAAGGCGAAAGGGAAAATCTTGCCGGCAAATACCGGGCCCGATCCGTCAATAAACCTGGTCAAAGGAGGCATGTGCAGCGTGGGATGCATGGCAACGATTCCCAATGCGAGCAGAGCGATGGTTCCCAGCTTCACGAAGGTGCTGAGGTAATCGCGCGGCGCAAGCAGCAGCCAAACCGGCAGCGCGGAAGCCGCGAATCCATAGAGGATGATCGCGATTGCCAGGACGGGTGCGGTCATGGTGAAATATTTCGCGACCGCAGCGTTTTGCGAAGCCCACTGTCCACCCCAGATCGCGGCCAGCACAAGAATGAACCCAATCAGCGAGGTTTCCAGAACCCGCCCGGGCCGTAGCCGGCGCAGGTACACGCCCATGAGCAGCGCAATGGGGATGGTCATGGCAATGGTGAATGTGCCCCACGGACTTTGCTTCAAGGCATTCACTACCACCAAAGCGCACACGGCCAGCAGGATCACCAGAATTGCGATGACCGAGGCGTAAGCGACAAATCCGCCCACGCGCCCAATTTCGTCCTTGGCCATTTCTGTAAGCGATTTGCCATCGCGCCGAACTGAGAACAGCAGAATGACAAAATCCTGCACGCATCCGCCGAACACGGCTCCAACCAGAATCCATAAAGTGCCAGGCAGATAGCCGAACTGCGCCGCCAGCACCGGTCCTACCAGTGGGCCAGGGCCAGCGATGGCGGCAAAATGGTGTCCGAAGACGACCCACTTGTTGGTAGGAAGAAAGTCGCGGCCGTTCTCCAGGCGTTCTGCAGGAGTGGCCCGCATGGGGTCGAGCGCCAAAACTTTCGCGGCGATGAAACTGCTGTAGAAGCGATAGCTGAGGGCGTAAGCGCAAACCGCCGCCGCGACCAGCCATAGAGCATTGATCTGTTCACCGCGATGCAAAGCGATGGTGGCCAGGGCAAACGCGCCCAGCGAAGCGATGGCTGTCCAGATAAGAAGTCGAAGGCCGGGTTTCATAAGAGCGGAAGTTATTGTGGCTGGTTTGCAGGCGCGAAGCAATGCCGCAACAGATGCTAACGCAAAACTTCCGACAGGCGGCGGTCAGCAATCAACTCGGCCACCTGCACAAAATCGGCGTACATGACGCGATCTTTGTCCATCGCGGGGCATACAGAACGGATCGCTTTATGCGCCTTCCGTCCGCGCTCGCCGGTTTTCAGTGGGGCCACAAAGTCCAAAGCCTGCGACGCAGCGATGGCCTCAATGGCCAGCACGTTTCGGGCATTGTCGACAATCCGGCGCAGCTTCAAGGCGGCCGTCATGCCCATAGAAACGTAATCTTCCTTGTTGCCCGAGGTCGTAATGGAATCAACCGAGGCCGGATGCGCCAGGACTTTGTTCTCGCTGACCAGCGCCGCCGCCGTGACCTGCGGCATCATGAAACCGGAGTTAAGTCCAGCGCCGGCGGCGAGGAATGGCGGAAGGCCTTCGTTCAGGGCGGGATTGACCAGTCGCTCCAGCCGCCGCTCTGAAATTCCTGCCAGCGCGCTGAGCGCGATGGCAAGATAGTCCAAGGCGAACGCCAGCGGTTCGCCATGAAAATTTCCCCCGGAGAGCACGTCGCCTTCAGCGGTTGCGGAGCTTGGCTCCGCCGAACGGGCGAGGGCGCCCGTCCCCACATGGCCGGCGCTGACAAAAACCAGCGGATTGTCCACGGCAGAGTTGGCTTCTGTCTCGAAAACTTGCCGGCAATTAGTCAGGGTGTCGCGCACGGCACCGTGCACCTGGGGCATGCAGCGCAGAGAATACGCGTCCTGAACCCGGCCGCAGTCGCGGTGCGATTCGCGAATCTGGCTGCCTTCGAGCATGCGGCGCAGGTTGGCCGCTGACTTAAGTTGCCCGGCATGGGGACGCGCCAGATGGATACGTTCATCGAAGGCGACATCGGTGCCGCGCAGCGCATCCAGGGTCATGGAACCGATCACATCTGCAGAATCCACCAGCGTCTCGGAAGCAAGTAATATCAGCGTGCCAACGGCGAGCATGGCCTGGGTTCCATTGATCAGCGACACAGCTTCTTTGGCGGCGAGAGCAAGAGGGCTGATCTGCGCCTGCGCCAACGCCTTCGCGGAAGGGACACGTTTACCATTTTCATCCAGACACTCGCCTTCGCCGATCATTGCGAGCGCCAGATGAGCCAATGGCGCGAGATCGCCGCTCGCCCCTACGCTGCCTTGCGACGGCACAAACGGAGTGACTCCGCGGTTCAACATCTCGCACAGAGTGTCGATTACGGTCGCGCGCACACCGGAATGCCCCTTGGAAAGGGAATTCGCGCGTAGCAACATCATGGCGCGCGTCTCAGCGATCGAAAGCGGATCGCCCACGCCAACCGCATGTGACCGCACCAGGTTCACTTGCAGCTCAAGAATCTGCTCTCCCGCGATACGCACATCGCTCAACTTTCCCACGCCAGTAGTGATTGCGTAGGAAAGTTTATTGCCGGCTACCAGCGCGTCCACCACCGCGCGAGCGCGATCTACGCCCCCGCGGGCATCGGGGGCCAGCAGCACTGAACGATGCTGCGCGGCGACTTCACGTACTGCTTCCAGAGTGAGATCGCTTCCGTTGATGTGAAGAGCTCTCATAAGGAGCAGTTCCTGGCCGTTAGCATTGCGGCGCCTCACCGGAGCGGTGGTCGCCGGTAACCGCCCTGACCTTCGTGTCCCGTGTGTTAAGAGTTCCTTCCTGTCGCTTCGCGAAATTTTTGCATGTATTTTTCCGGAATGGTCCTGACCTTCATCGTTGCGTCCGTGACGATGTGCGTAGTCTCACCTTCGGCCAGAAGCGTATCGTCAGTTGCCCGCACGAGTTGATATCCAAAATGCACCAGAGACTCGCGCACATTTTTCAGATGGGCGCGCACGATTACTTCATCGTCGTAGCGCGCCGGGGCCCGGTAGCGGCAACGCGCATCCACAACCGCAATGAAGCAGCCGTCATTCTGTTCCATGTCGCGATATGAAAATCCCAACTGACGCAGCAATTCCACCCTGCCCACTTCAAACCACACAAAATAATTCGCGTGATAGACGACGCCCATCTGGTCGGTCTCGGCATAGCGTACCCGCAAACGGACCTCGCACGCGTGGCAGCTCACTTGCCGCTCCAGCGAGGCTTCCGCTTTTCCAGAAATGAGGCCACCCCTTCCCTGAAGTCGGCGGTCTGGCGGATTTTGGCATTTTGTTCGACGGCGTGTTCAATCTGAAGGTCAAGCTGTCCCGAGATAAATCCATTCAGCAGCTTTTTGGTGAGTCGCAAAGAGGATGGACTGTTTGCCATCAGTTGCGAGGCCAGTTCCCGCGCGCGCTTCATCAGATGCTCGGGCGAAACAATCTCGTTCACCAATCCGAGGCGGAGCCCCGCAGCGGCATCAAAGATCCGCCCCGTCAGCAGAAGATCACGGGCGACTTTATGGCCGACCTGCCAAACCAGTATTGAAGAGACGATCGCGGGCACAAACCCGATTCGCACCTCGGTGTATCCGAACTTCGCGTCTGGCACTGCCAGCGTAAAATCACACATGGTAGCCAGGCCCGTGCCCCCGGCAATGGCGGCTCCATTCACGGCAGCGATCGCCGGCTTGGGAAAGTCATAGAGCCGCCGAAAAATCCGCGCCATTCGTCGCGAATCTTCCACGTTTTCATGGTGCGACTTGCCGGTGAGCGTCTTCAGTTCGTCCAGATCCATGCCGGCGCAAAAAGCTTTGCCGGCGCCGGTCAAGACTACAACTTGCGCGTCCGAGTTCTCGATTTCATCCAAGGCTCGCAGCAGTTCATCCAACACTTGAAAGCTGAGCGCGTTGCGTTTGTCGGGACGATTCAGGGTAATAGTCGCGATGCCGGAGTCGCGCGCGAGTTCGATCGTTTGAAAGGACATGCGGGGGAACAAAACAGGAGATTATACGACTTATGCGATTGGCCGGTCCCACCCTGGTTTGCCCGGGGGAAAGGAAGGCGCCGCTACATTAATTTTCTTCTCACCATATCCAGAGCCTGTTGTGAAGCGAACCATCGGATTCTTGCCCGGTCCCCAGGAAAATTTCGTTTCACCACCTCGGTCCCGCGCTCACTGGCAAGCGCGTGGAACACCAGGCCCACGGGTTTTTCCGCGGTTCCACCGGTGGGGCCTGCGACGCCGGTGATGCCCAGCCCGTGGGTAGTTCCGCAGCGATGCCGTATGCCCTCGGCCAAAGCCCGGGCCACTTGCTCGCTGACCGCGCCGTACACTTCGATCAAGTCCTGGGGCACTCCCGCGAGCTCCGTTTTGAGCGCGTTCGAATACACGACCGCTCCGCCCATGAAATATCGCGAACTGCCACTCACTGAAGTCAGGCGCTCAGCAACCAAGCCGCCAGTGCACGATTCCGCCACGGAAAGCGTTGCGTCCCGCATCTGCAAGTAATAGCTGACGATCTGTTCGAGGGAATCGCCGTTGTCGGAATAAACGATGTCCCCGAGTTCGTCCTCAAGTTTCTCTACCAAGGCGTCCAGACGTTGACTGGCTGCTTCCTCCGATTGCGCCTGGGTCCGCAAGTGCAATTGGATCTCGCCAGGTTTGGCGAGGATGGTAGTGTTTACGTCGGCAAAACGCTTGTAAATGGGTGCGATGCGAGCGTCGCAGGCCGACTCTCCCACTCCCGTGATCTTTAAAACCCGAGCCGCCAAAAACTGCCTCGGAACCTTTGCCCGCAACCGTTCCAGAACCGCTCCTTCGAAAAGAGCTTTCAATTCGTGGGGCGGCCCGGGCAGTAAGACGATAATCCTCTCCTTGCCATCTGATTTTCCCGTGATCCACTGCCCCGGGGCCGTGCCATTTACGTTGGGAAGGACGATTGCGCCCGTTATTACGTCTGCCTGCTTCACGTTGTTAGCGGACATCTTCCAGCCATGTTCGGCGAATCGCCGCTCCATTGTCTGCACAATCTCAGGGTCGCGCCGGAGCTGCAGGCCCAGAGTTGCTGCCACCGCTTCACGTGTCAAGTCATCCTCGGTGGGCCCCAACCCTCCACTCACAATCAGAATGTCAGCCCGGGCCAGAGCCACCGTGGTTACGGCCACAATATCCTTGAGCTGGTCGCCGACGATGGTTTTGAATCCGACTTCGAGTCCCACACTATTGAGCTGCGCGGTGAGATAGAGGGAGTTGGTATCCTGCCGGTAAGGAGTCAGAAGCTCCGATCCGATGGCGATGATCTCAGCAATCATGGCATCCGCAACCACGCTCGCAGTTTAAACGAAAGCGCTAAGAAGCTTCGAGCAGCGGCTGGCCTGGGATATTCCATGCCAGATGATGGACAGCATTGGTGGTCACGAGCACCGCTGCGCGCCCGGGGGCGAAGGCCAGACCTACGAGGCCGGAACCGGAGACTGCGAGAGACGCGTTGCCATCCGGCGTGATCTTTACGATTCCACGTTTGCCGCCGAGCGAAGCGGCAACATAGAGATTTCCCTCGCCGTCGAATGCCATGCCCTGGGGCCGTCCCAATCCGCGGTAGAAGACGGAGACCGCGCCGTGGGCGTCAATTCTGTATACCGAATCAAAGCTGGATGTGGTCGGCCCGGTTACAAACAGATCACCCTTGGGGCCCACCGCCAAGTGATACGCCGAGACGCTAGGCTCAAGCGTGGCGAACACAAAGATCTGACGGTCGCGAGCGATTTTAAAAATTGTTCCGCTACGGTCTCCGACGTAGAGATTTTCGGCGCGGTCGAAGGCGAGCCCGGTAGCGACGCCCATGCTTTCCGCATACGCCGACATAGTGCCGTTCGCGGCCACCTTGTACACTGCTCCATCGAAGCGGGAAGTCACATACATCTGGCCAGCCCGGTCAAACGCAATGGCAGTGGCATTCATTAGATCTCCCAGAAACGGCTTGACCGTGTAGTTGGTGTCAATCTTGTAAATGGAAACCGGGACCTTCTGGCCGCGTGAGCCTGAAAAGGTCACAAAGATATTTCCTTCCGCATCCAGGGCGGGATTGGCTACGGGATGCAGGTTCTCCGCGATGACGCTGGCCACCTGAATGGGCTGAGGGTTGCTCGAGTGCCCATTGGTTAAGACCACGACCGGCCCGGAGGCGGCCCCCTGCGGCACCCGCGCAATCACAAGGTCGTCGGCACTGACGACAACCGCGCCTTCCAACTCACCGAAACGTACCCTTGGACGTTGCAGATCCGGAGGCGTCAACCCGCTTCCCAAAATGCGGACTTCGGCGCCAGGGAGGGCGGCGGCGGGCGCCAACGCCTCGATATGGGGATATCCGTTCGCGTTTTTCTTTCCGGGAATGCGCTTGGAAATGGTCATTAAGCTCCGGCAACAATGAACTTTGGCAACGACAAACTCTGGCAGCGGCGAATTCTGGCCACTAAGGTGACAAAAGCCTAAAGTGCAGCAGAAGCTGCATCACGCCCAGCGCATAAAACCCGGCCGCCAGGTCGTCCACAATAATTCCAGTCCCTTCCGGCAGCCGCTCGAGTTGCCGCACTGGCGGCGGCTTCACAATATCGAAGCCACGAAAAAGTATAAAGCCCACCGCCAGCGTTTTCCATGTCAGGGGTGCGAACAGTAACGCGACCCACTGACCCGCAAGTTCGTCGATGACCACAAACTGAGGATCTTTGACCCCGGAGGCCCGCGCCACTGTTGTCGCAGCCGGTATGCCGAACGCAACCGCAAGCCCCGTCAGTGCCGTGAGTGCCAAAATCCGGGAATTTGCCGGAACCCACCTTGCACAAAAAGCCCAAATCAGAACGGCGGCCAGCGATCCCCATGTCCCCGGTCCAGGACGCAATCTTCCGACTCCAAAAAAGGTGGCAATCAAAGTTGCCCAGAGCGGTCCGCTCACTTTCGAACGATTGCTTCCCGGCAATTCCATCTCAGGTATCATTGTCGCGATCGGCATCGCGGGAAAGAATTCGAGAATCGCGTACCCCGCCTTCGATGGTCTCCGCCTGGTGCGACAGCTCCTCGGCAGCGTCATCAAGAGGTGAGGGTATTACATACTGCCCGCTGGCCCACTTGCCCAAGTCAATCAGGCGACAACGTTCGCCGCAAAAAGGAAAGTCGCCGCCGCTGTTGGCTACGGCTTTCTTGCAGATCGGACATCGCAGTGTAATCTTTCGCTTTACCGCCACACTTAATTGTAGATGGAATCCGCAAAGGCTGGGCTGGAGCTAGAGCACCAAGCGACGGCCGACGCCAAGTTGAGCTAGTGCTGGCCGTTGGCGGCCCCACCCTTGGGCTGTTCGTAAGCTTTTTGCAGGTATTTCCGGGCTTCATCCAGCGCGCCTTGGGTATTATCGTTCGTCTGCAAGGCTTGGCGATACTCGTTTGTAGCCCGCTCTCGCTGCCCGGTGATGTCGAAGATCTTCCCGAGCTGAATATGGCTCCAGACCTCGGTCCAGCGCGGCTCGCCATCGCCATTCAGGCAATCACGGTAGGCATTGGCAGAGGCCTGGTAATTATGCTGTAAAAAGAAGACCTCCGCGACCCGGTAGTGCGCCAGCGAGCTGTTCTTACTGATTTCGAGCGCTTTATTAAACTCTGACAATGCGCCCGCAAGGTCGCCTTGCTGTACCATCGCCTGCCCGCGCTGGATGCCGGCACGAAGCTTAACCTCCGATGAATTCTTGAGCAGGTGATTGTCGGGATCAATGGTGATGCGCCGCGGCCGGCCGAACGTGTCCACGGTGAATGGGGAATCCGTGCCCACTACCTCCACGCGTTTAGTCTCGGTCTTGCCGTCGGTATCGATTTTCAACTCGACCGGCATACGGAACAGGTCAAGGTCCTGCGAGATCTGACCGACCGAGCGGAATCCCTTGTTATTCCCCAGCCGGAAGATGGTGTACTTGGTCTTAAACTCCGGTGCGCCGGTGGAGTCCAGCCACTGGGAGAAGAACCAAGTCAACTTGTCACCGTAATCCTTCTCGACAAGATTGCGAAAGTCATCTACGGTCGCGGATTTTCCCGCGTACTGGCCGGCGAATTCCCGCATGGATTGATCGAATTTCTGGTCGCCGACGAGCCAGCGCAGCATGTGCAAGATCATCGCGCCTTTGTCGGTCACCAGCGACTGAAACTCAGGAGAAAACAAGTCCAGCTTGCCGGCGCTGGAGAGCGGGACGGTATCATAGGCCAAGGCTCCCACCGACATATCTTTGACCGCTTCCTGCAGTCCAGCGGCTCCGGCAGCGCTCTCGATATAACGGCCTTCGGAATACCGCGCGAAGCCGTCATTGATCCACCAGTCGTCGCGCTCAGCCGGACTCACCGACACCCCCCACCACTGGTGCGCAATGGTGTTGGCCAGCAACCGGTAATTCGTCCGGGGAGTGATTCCGCGGCTGGCGAGCGCGGCGATTTGCGGCGCCCAGGAGGAGGGGACGGTATCGTCCGGCAATTCCACAATCCGCAAAACATTGCCTGAGGGTGGGCCGTACAAGGTGATGAAATAGGTGAACTCTTTGACCGCGGTTTCCGCGTAGGCCGGAGCCAGTTCCTTGTGTGCGGGCTTGAAATAAACATGCAGGTCAATCCCGGCATCGGTGCTGGCGTAATCTCCAAAATCACCGGCGATGATTGTTCCTGGAAAGCTGGCGCGGTCGTACTTCAGCGAAAAAGTTTTTGTGGGACCGGTACCTGCCGAAGCGCTCTTCAACGCCGGCGTCGCGCCGGGACTTTGAACACCGCTTCCGATCACGATCATGTGCGCGGGAACGGTCACATTGATGGTTGCGGTGAAGCGATCGATGCCATACGCATTCACCGGGAACCAATCGCCGGCGTATAGCAGATAGGTGGTGTCGTCGTTGATCGAAGTCAGTTTGAGGCCGGCGACCGGTGAATCGTCAGCGGAATCCAGCACCCCTTCATATTCGAAGGTAAGGGTCGTGGAGTCGCCCTTCGGCACTGCACTTTTCAAAGATACCCGGACACTGGAATCTTGCGGCAGGCGATCGGTTGTGAGTGTCTTGCCCACCGCGTCGGTCACCTTGGCCAATCTGAGGTCGTTGTGCAGCTGAAAGGTCGCGATGTTCAGCTCTTCGAGGGCCGTAATTCTGACCCGAGCCCGGGCAGCAATCTTGTGCTCGTGAGGATTCAGGACTGCATCGATCTGGTACTCATCGGCATGAAAGCGAACTTTTTCGGCTGCCCAGCTGGGCAGGCAGAGGGAAGTAAACGCAAATAGCAGGCAAGTCGCGATGTCCAGACGGCGTCGCCGAGCGGCAAAAAACATTCAGGAAGTCTCCTACCCGCACTTCTACTGCATTGTTGAGATGAAAAGTTTCGCCTAAAAGATGCTGTGAGACAAGCATTTAGCGGTTTTTTTGGGGAATTCGCGCTTAGCTCTTAATGGAACCCAAGCCGGCGTTCAAGCCTTAGGCCGCAAGAACCAGTACACGGCCTGGGCCGCCCGGTCGGCGGGCTGCACATCGCCAGATTCTCCGCCGCGAAGCTGATCCTTTACTCTTCGGAATCCGTCCAGCATCTTTTCTCGCAGGGGTCCGTCCGGAAGAATCTTGCTCAACTCGGAATTTACTTTTTCAGGAGTGAAATCATTCTGGATGAGTTCGGGTACAACTTCTTCCCCGGCGATGAGGTTCACCATGGCGAAATGCGGCACCTTCACGGTTGATCGTCCGAAAAGATAGGTGAGGGGCGTAACGCGATAAACGGCGACGAAGGGAGTCTCCATCATGGCTGCTTCAACCGTGGCGGTGCCGCAGGCGATAATTCCCGCGCGAGAATGAGCCAGGGCCACGAGGGACTCGGGAACGAGGTGAATTCGGCCGCGAGTTTGATCTGAAGGCGCTCGGGGCTTAGCCGGCCAGGCAAGAAAGGCGCCCGCAATGATTTGCTGAATGAACTCACGCTTCAGGGTGGGCGCAACAGGCAGTAGAAATTCGTAACCCTGGCCTAGCAACCTCGCCGCTCCCAGCATCGCGGACAAATTCATGCGGACTTCTTTCACCCGGCTCCCGGGCATCAACACGATCCAAGGTTTTGCTGGGTCAAGCCCCTGGTCCGACGCGTACTGGCCCCGGGTAATCGCGGGGCGGGGAATTGAGGCCAGAGGATGGCCGACGAACCTGGCATGCACGCCCCTGTTGCGATAGAACTTCTCTTCAAAGGGGAAGATGACCAGTGCCTGGTCCACGTATTTGCGCAGCAGCCGCACCCGCCCCCGCCGCCACGCCCAAAATTGCGGGCAAACGTAATACACCACTGGGATGCCGCGCTTTTTCATCTGGCGCGCTATCCGCCAGTTAAACGCCGGCGAGTCGATCACAATCGCTAAACCAGGTTTGCGATCATCAGCCTGAGCGATCAGCTTGCGGAAGAGCCTCCAGATTTTCGGCAGATGACTAAGGATTTCGGTGATGCCCAGGACAGAAAGATCCGCGGCGTCAATGACTGTGTCGCATCCCGCAGCCCGCATCCTCTCCCCGCCCACGCCAAAAAACTCCAGAGATGGATCCATCCGGCGCACTGCCTCGATCAGCTCCGCACCATACATTTCGCCCGAAGCTTCGCCCGCAGAGATCAGGACTCGCACGCATGGATTGTAAAGCTTGGCTCGGCTGCGTCGCGGCCTGAGAGATCAAGAGCATCTCGCGGGCTTTAGTAAGCCAAGGGAAACTTGCCCCGCTTCGTGGCTGAGAGTTGCATCCGGGGCGCGGGGCATCGCATCATGAGAAGGAGTGAACGTGGTCTCCTTGCGCACTTCGAAGCCGCATCCTTCAAATTCCAGAATATCTTCCGCGAAGCGGGGTGACCGCGCCCTGCCGCCAACTCTGCGCGCGCTGAAACACCGCAATTTCCAGCTCTTCTTCAGCGGCCAGCTGATTTCCCTGGTGGGAACATGGATGCAGAGTGTAGCGCAGGCCTGGCTCGTATATCGCATCACGGGTTCGTCGCTGCTGCTCGGGTCCGTGGGCTTCGCCAGCCAGATCCCGGTTTTTCTGGCGGCGCCTTTTGGCGGCATTGTTGCCGACCGCTACAACCGTCAGCGTGTGGTGATCGGGACTCAGGTTGCGTCTATGGTGCTGGCCTTTATTCTTGCCGGCCTGACTCTGACAAGCAGGGTCACCGTCCCGGAAATCTTTATTCTGGCGGCCCTGCTCGGCATTGTGAACGCCTTCGATATCCCCGGCAGGCAGGCGTTTCTAGTGGATATGGTGGGCAAAGAAGATTTGATGAACGCAATTGCCTTGAACTCTTCCATGTTTAATGGAGCGCGCGTTATAGGCCCGGCGGTGGCCGGCATTCTGGTGGCAAGGATTGGCGGAGGCTGGTGTTTTTTCGCGAATGCGGTCAGCTACATTGCCGTGATTACCGGATTGCTTTTAATGCAGGTGCAGCGGCGGCCGGACCCGCCGGCAGGCTCTCCAATCGCGCACATCGTTGAAGGCTTCCGCTTCGTGCGCAACACCGCGCCCATCCGCGCCCTACTGCTTTTGCTCGGCCTGGTCAGCCTGGTCGCCATGCCGTATACCGTGCTGATGCCGGTTTTCGCGGCCCGAATTCTGCATGGTGGCGCGCGCGGATTGGGAATCCTGATGGGCGCCACCGGGATTGGTGCACTGCTTGGCGCGCTGACGTTAGCTACGCGCACCGGAGTTTATGGACTGGGACGCTGGGTCACATTTTCCTGCGCCGGGTTCTCTGTGGGACTCGTCGCCTTCGCGCTTTCGCGCAATTTCTTGCTATCGACGGGGCTGCTGGTGCCCGTCGGCTTTTGCATGATGCTGGAGATGTCTTCATCGAATACCTTGATTCAGGCAATGGTGCCTGACCATCTGCGGGGACGGGTGATAGCCGTGTATTCCATGATGTTTATGGGTATGGCCCCTTTTGGGGCCCTCCTGGGCGGCGCGTTTGCTGACCGGGTGGGCGCATCCGTCACGGTAATGCTGGGCGCCGTTGCGTGCCTGGGCGGCGCCGCAATTTTGGCCTGCGGCTTCCCAAGTTAAGAGTGGAAGCCAGGCGGTTAATTGTGGCGCAAGCGGTTGCCGGGGGTGAGCCGCCGGTGGAAATGACGGCGCGATTGGCGGAGGACTGACTACAGAAGTAAAAGAGCGCGGCAACGGACGCATGGCGAGATCAGTTTCGCGTATGTCTCAGCGCGCGGTTCGCCACTGATGGACGATATCCAGGACGGATCGCGCCGATTCCAGAACTGATTGCGGTCCCACAGGTGCGAATGAGAATGTCAGGGCCAGCATGAGTAAAGCGAGCACGGCCAGCCAGCGACGGGGGGAAGATATTCCGGGACGCGGCGCAACACCGGGATGACGCATTCCGCTCAGCCGCAGCAGTATGGCCCAGACCAGCCATCCTGTCCAGAAGAAGAGCGCGAGCGGGATGAGCGCCAGAATCGTGATTCGTGAAACTCTTTTGTGAGCGCGGGGTGAGAGGGCAAAAACAATGTGTCCGCCGTCGAGCTGTCCGCCTGGAAGAAGATTGAGCGAGGTCGCGAACATGCCCACCCAGGCGGCAATGGCCACGGGATGCAGGTAGAGTTGCTGCAACGGTACGCTGGCAAGCCCTGGCGCGCCCCCGGCCGCGATCAGCAGCCTGCGGACGAGGTGAAAGATGAGGGGATAGCCGAGCTGAATATCCGCTGGGGCAGCTCCAAACGGCGCGGCGCGCGATAGTCCCAGGGAAAGAATCAGGACCGGAAGCGCTACCGCGAATCCGGCGATGGGGCCGGCGATGCCAATGTCGAAAAGAATGTTGCGCGACCGCAGCGGCGAACGGATCCGGATAAAAGCTCCCAGGGTGCCAATCAATGTGGGAAAGGGAATGAAAAATGGCAGTGTGGCGGTAACACCGTATTTCAGGCAATACAAATAGTGGCCCATCTCGTGTGCCAGCAAAATGAGCATTAACGTCAGCGAGAAAGGAATCCCCAGCGCGAGATGCCCGCCGCCGATGGCCCAACTCACCGGGAAAATACCCTGCTCCATGGAAAGAGTCGGCGATCCCTGCAGGAAATTCCATTCCAGGCGCGCTCCGACAACCAGCGTGGTGAAAAATGTGATCAGCAGAAGCAGAAGGTTTAACCAGTACTTGGGCTTTGGCCGGGAAAAGTACGCCACATGCTTCGCATTGGGAGCGTAGATTTCGCTAGGTGCGTAAAGTTGCGGGGAGTCCTGACTTGACATCTTTGACTCGAGAGGAAAAAAAGGAAGCATGGCGCCGCGAGCTTACTCGATGGTCTGCAGCTCCTTGCCGGGTTTGAAGCGCACGGCTTTTCCCGGAGGAATGGAAACTTCAGCCCCGGTGCGCGGGTTGCGGCCAATGCCGGTCTTTCGGGGGCGAACGTTGAAGACGCCGAAGCCGCGCAGCTCGATGCGATCGCCTTTGGCGAGGGACTGCTTCATGCTTTCGAAGACAGTTTCGACCGCCATTTCGGCTTTGGTCTTGGTGATGCCGGTGCGGTTTACCACTTCATTGATGATGTCGAGCTTGATCACGGGCGCCTCTCCGGAAAAGATTCTTGGGATGCCCCAAGTGATTGATGCTAAGAGAGATATGGAAGATTGTCAACGGTTGGCATTGTCCCGTAAGATTGTTAGCAACGCCGCGCAGAATGTCCAGCCGAAACAAATTGTGTGATTTGGTGGGTAATTCTGTAATTTGAAAGTAGCGGCGACAGCCCCGCCTTCAATTACCAAATTACAAAATACTCAACTACAAAATCCTCCAAGGAGCTTCATGCTGAAAAGCGATCGCTGGATTCGCCGGACCGCCCTCGAGCGGGGGATGATCAACCCCTTTTCCGAGAAGCAGGTGCGGGAAGGCGTGATTTCATATGGGCTTTCTTCTTATGGCTACGATCTGCGCGTTGCCGACGAGTTCAAAATTTTTACCAACGTAAACTGCACGGTGGTCGATCCCAAGAATTTCGACGAGCGCTCCTTCGTCACCGTGCAGTCGGAGGTCTGCATCGTTCCTCCCAACTCATTTGCGCTCGCGCGCAGTGTTGAATATTTCAAGATTCCCCGCGACGTGCTGACTATATGCGTGGGCAAATCCACATATGCGCGTTGCGGAATCATCGTGAATGTGACCCCGTTTGAACCGGAGTGGGAAGGCTTCGTCACCCTCGAAATTTCAAACACTACTCCATTGCCGGCGAAGATTTATGCCAATGAAGGCCTCTGCCAGATCATATTTTTTCAGTCGGACGAAGTTTGCGAGACCAGCTACGCCGACCGGAAAGGGAAGTATCAGTCGCAGAAGGGGATTGTGCTGCCGAAGTTGTAGGGCAGTTGTAAGCCCTCAGTTGCCACCTGTCAGGAAACTCTGGTTCACGAGTCAGGAACGATGAAATCCTAATGCTTCTGCGGTGCACGATGCACTACCTCGCCGACGATCTGAGACAGAGGCATGCATGTTACTTCGCCGGATGAGAATAAAAGGGCGGTTGTAGGCTGAACCACGGGCACGTGAAGGCTACTTCCTGACGTTCTCCCCCTCTTTGTAGGCGTACTTGATCGCACACTTGTAGATCATCACGTTCGGAGCACTCACGCGATTCACCTTAATGCAGGCGCGATCATACCACTCGATGATGCCGCGAACTTCTTCCCCATCGTTGAGAACGATTACCATCGGGGTTTTGGACTGCATCTGTTTCTGGTAGTAGAAATTTTCCGCGTTGGTTTGCTCTGGCGGGGCAGTCTTACGTACACCGCCATTAGATCTCTCCAGCGGACGCTCCCGGCGCTCTCCCATATTAGCTCCAAAATGGTTGGCTCCAGAATGGTTGGCGCCGGAATGGTTCGCGTGATTCAGCGAAGGGCGAATGAGCTTGCGGTTGACGGAACTTGCTGCTTCCGAGTAGCGTTCGGCTGGCATGGCTGGCACTACATCCTTCATGGCAACACCTGTCGGACACGCTTTACCTGCGGGCCACTCAAAACGGCGCGCTACAGTGGGGACTGAAAGGCGTGAGTTGCCTCTAAACTAGCACAGCGGCAACACGCTGACAATCCAAAGTTGAACGCGCACGGTGACTTTGGGATTTAGCGTAGGTTACTGAAGAGGACGATTGGAAAAGCGGAAAATGGGGCAATTGTTTGTCGCGTGAGTTGAATTAATTCAATCCCCCAAAATTACACAACTCCCTTTTTTTAAGTTTGCAGCACTCCCACCTTAAATTCGGGGACATCGGGATTGAGCGCCGCCGCTTCCAGGGCGACAGTCAATGCCTCCCTCGTTTCCATGGGATCGATGATCTTGTCGATCCAGAGCCGCGCCGCCCCGTAGCGCGGATCGGTCTGCTCGTCATAAGTTTTTTTAACAGCTTCGTACAGGTCTTTTTTCTCCTCATCACTTAACTGCTTTCCGCCACGCTCAAGCTGGCGGACCTTGATTTCCAGCAACGTACTGGCGGCGGAATCCCCGCTCATCACGGCATATTTTGCGGTCGGCCAGGCGAAAACAAATCGTGGATCGTAGGCCTTGCCGCACATGGCGTAGTGGCCTGCGCCGAACGAACCACCGAGGATTACGGTGATTTTCGGCACAATCGAATTGGACACGGCATTCACCATCTTAGCCCCGGCTTTGATGATCCCGCTCCACTCCGCATCACGGCCGACCATGAAGCCATTGACATCCTGCAGGAAAATCAGGGGGACCAAATTCTGGTTGCAGTCCATGATGAAGCGCGCCGCCTTCTCGGCCGATTCGGTATAAATCACGCCGCCAAATTCCATGCGCTTCCGGCCTTCGTGGTCGGTGGCCTGGGCGTGCAGCTTCTGGTTGGAGACGATACCTACGGCAAATCCGCCGATGCGGGCGTATCCGCATATCAGGGTTTTGCCATACTCCGGTTTGTACTCGTCGAACTTGCTGGCATCCACGATGCGCGCGATCACCTCTTTAATGTCGTACGGCCGGCCGGAGGATGAATCGTAAATCCCGTATATCTCCTCCGCGGCCAATGCGGGAGGCACCGGCTTTTTGCGATCCCAGGGCGACTGCCGCCGGTATCCCCATTTCTCGATGATGGAGCGAATGCGCAGCAGGCAGGCTTCGTCATTGGGCTCGTGGAAGTCCACGGTGCCGCTGATGGCTGAGTGCATGGCCGCGCCGCCAAGCTCTTCGGCTGAAACTTTCTGCCCGATCGCTGCCTGCACCAATGCTGGGCCAGCCAGAAATAGGCCGCTGCCATCGGTCATCAGCACGTGATCGCACATTACGGGCAGATACCCGCCGCCTGCCACACACATTCCCATAATTGCGGCGATCTGAGGAACTCCCATCGCCGACATGACTGCATTATTGCGAAAAACCCGGCCAAAATCGTCGGTGTCGGGAAAGACATCTTCCTGCAAGGGGAGAAAAATGCCCGATGAATCCACCAGATAAATCACCGGGATGCGGTTCTCCAGGGCCATATTCTGCGCCCGGATCACCTTCTTTGAAGTCATGGGGAAAAACGCGCCGGCTTTCACCGTGGCATCATTGGCGATAATCATCACCAGCCGCGTCTCGATTCGCGCCAGGCCGGTGATGACTCCCGCGGAGGGGGCTCCACCCCACTCTTCGTACATTCGACTGGCAGCGTAAATTCCCAGCTCGAAGAATGAGCCGGGATCTGCCAGCCGCTGAATACGTTCCCGTGCGGTCAGGCGCGCTTTGCCGTGCTGGCTCTCGATGGCTTTCTGGCCGCCACCCTCGCGTATCTGCTCCTCTTCATTGCGGATCGCCGAAACCAGGTCAGCCATGGCGCGCATATTGGCCTCGAATCGGGAAGAGGTGGGATCGATGCGAGTCGTAAGAATGGAAGTGGCTATGGTTTCGGAGGCCATGATGCGACTGCTAACTTAATACACGCAAGGAGATGGGCGCAAACCGGGTGAACGGAAAAAAGTGACTGCTTGAATCAAGCAGCGGCGGAAGCTTCCAGCAACGAAGACAACAGTTTGGCATGCTTCGTTCATTCAATGGCCTCCCTGATTCAATCGTCCGATCCAACTGTCCAATGATTCAATCTTTCGTGATCCATTTCTCCAGCCTGCACCCATCTTCTTGCAGTAGAAATATTCCTGACCAGAAGCATTCGCCGAAAATCCGGTGTGACTCAGGATCGCGCGCGGCGCGTGAGATCCATTGCTTTCCAACTTGATACTGACTGGCAGTGAACCACCGCTGGGGCAGCACCTCCAGCAGGCCGGCGTGGGGATAAAACACGTAGAGTGCGAATGCGGGATCATCGTCGGTTTTCGCCGGATAGCTGGTGGGAATGATCAATTCGTGCAGGGTTTGAAATTCCGGCGGCGCTTCAATCTTGTGGGTGCCTGCAGAGAGCGACGATGACAGTTCAAATTCGGCAATGGGCGGAGTGGCCGCGTAGATGCGCTCTGACGAGGGTTTGAACCATCCCGCGATTTCCGCCAAGTCGAAGGAGTTCAGTTGATCGGGATCGAAACACGCCAGCCTGATATTCCGTCCATCCGGGCACCAGATTCCCAGATGCCCCGGCGGCAGAAAAAAGGGCCGGCAGTATGTATTCAGCGCCAGCAGCGGTTTGTCAGGTTTCTGCTCGAGCCCGAGTGAGACCAGGTATGCCAGTGAGCCATTTTCGCCATGGTGGGTCCAGACGAAGCGCTGGCCCGCAGTCGAATTGAAGGCGGGGAAGGTTTTCCAAGACCAAGGCGCCGGGCCGACAGTTCTAGTCGCCTCATCAAGAAGCCGGATGGTATTGATTCCGTCCATGGCCGGTCACCCGCCGGTGATGACGCCGCGGGAGGAAACGTTGGTGCGAATGAACTGGATAATGTCGTCCATTGAGGTGCCAGGCTGGAAGATGGCAGCGACTCCGGCTTGCTTTAGAGAGGCCACGTCCTGGTCCGGGATGATGCCGCCGACGACGAGCAACACGTCGTCCATTTTGTTTTGCTTCATCAAGTCCATCACGCGGGGAACAATGGCATTGTGCGCGCCGGAGAGAATCGAGAGTCCTATGACGTGCACATCTTCCTGCAGCGCGGCGCCGACAATCATTTCCGGAGTCTGGCGCAGGCCAGTGTAAATGACCTCCATGCCGGCGTCGCGTAGCGCTCGCGCAATGACTTTTGCGCCGCGGTCGTGGCCGTCGAGACCGGGCTTAGCCACCAGGACGCGGATTTTAAGATCGGCCATGGCACTCATTTAAACACAAATAATAGAGTGACCGGATGTTTCGAAGGCCGCCCGACAACCATCACAACGCACCCAAGCAGCTCGGTCGGGTGTTCAGCCGGCTGTCTTCACGTCCAGACTCTTCCACAGGTACCAGCAGGCGATGCTGCGATAGGGCGCCCAGGCTTTGGCGATTTTTTCCATCTCCTCGGGCCGGGGAAGGACAATCTTCTGGACGACTGATTTTGCTCTTTTCTTGGCCGCAGTCTTTGCGGCTTTCTTCCTCAAATAGTGGCGATGCATCGCCATGCGCACTCCGAAATCACCGGTGGGCAAAACATTCGGACGCCGCAAAGTGAACATGAGAAACATGTGCGCGGTCCACACGCCAACCCCTTTCACCTGCGTGAGATGTTCGATGACTTCCTCGTCTGACATTTCAGGCAGCCGCGAGAAGTCCAAGTCGCCTCGATGGGCGCGCCCGGCCATATCGAACAAGTAGGATGCCTTCTGCTTGGAA
This sequence comes from Terriglobales bacterium, assembly GCA_038254805.1. GTDB lineage: Bacteria > Acidobacteriota > Terriglobia > Terriglobales > Acidobacteriaceae > Gp1-AA145. The sequence continues at coordinate 3,724 of JBBSFW010000059.1, read as the reverse complement.
AGTCCGGCCGACCGCAGCTGCTCGGGAGTAAGTTTGAGGATGCCTTCGGGAGTCAGCGGATCTCCGGCCAGCGCGGCAAAGCGGTTGAAGATTGTGAGCGCAGCCTTGCCGTTGAGTTGCTGGTAAACAATGGCCTCCGCCAGACTGTGAAACTGCGGCTCGCCGAATTCCATGCGGCATGGACCGATCTGCTCGATGATGGCGCGCATGACCGGATCAGACTTCTTCAAATGCAGCACCGCTTTACGCATCATCCTCTCCTAAAATTCCGCATCATCTTACCTTTTGCCAACCGCCGCGAACGCGTGCCAGTGAAACTCAATAGTTTCCGCTAGGTGAGAGATAAAATAATCGGCGCTGTGGCCCCCGGGGTAAAGATGAAACTCATGCCGCACGCCTTGAGCCTGGAGTTGTTTGTGCATTTGCGTAACACCGTTGGCGAAGCCGAAGTCATCCTCCTGCCCGCAATTGATGTAGATTGCCTGTCCCCTGAGCTGGATTTGATTTTTTCGCGCTAGTGTAAAGGGATTGTTCTGCTGCCAGTGCGCAACATCAATGGGATTTCCGAAAACCTGGCTCAGTACCCTGGAGAGAGGGCCGGCCCCGCCCACTTTGGCATTCAGGTCTCGTGGGGACTGGGTGATCACAGCCGGGCTTTGCACACTCACCGAGCCGAAAAGCTCCGGATGGGCAAAGCCAAACCGCAACGCGCCGTAGCCGCCCATAGAAAGCCCGGTGACGCCTCGCGCCTTGCCGCCCCTAATTGCCCGATAATGTGCTTCGATGTGGGGCAGAAACTCGGAGAGGAAAAAATCGCTATAGCGGTCATGCCCATCGGCTGAGTTGATGAAAAAGCTGGAACGCCCCTCCGGCGCGACCATCAGAAAACCACCAACTTTCCCTTGCCGCTGCAGGTCCTGAATCAAGCCCCAGCCGCCGCTTTGCAATAACGTCTGCTCGTTTTCACCCAAGCCGTGCAAAAAGTAGAGCACGGGATATTTCTGCATGGAGTCTTTTTCGTAATCAGACGGCAGCATCACGCAGTAGCGAACTGCGCGATGCAAGATATGACTACTGAGAGCGCTGCACTCGATGCGGGCTTGCGCAAAGGCCGGGGAAGAAATCACGAGAAAAAGACAGGAAGCAAGAAGCCGGACGGTGCCAATCATAAAATTGTTTTACTCGTGCCTTCAGGAATCAATTAGTGATTTTCCTGAGAGTTGTAGAGATTGGTGCAAAAGTAGCATCACTCGTAGCGCAGCGCCTGGACTGGATCGAGCCGCGCGGCCCTTGATGCGGGATAAAGCCCCGACAACAGGCTCACCACAAACGCGAAACCCAGCGCGCCTCCGACCAGCCAGAAGGGCACCGTCCAGATGTGCTCGGGCGAAAAACCCTGGCGCGCGAGGTAAATATTGGTCCCGAAGTTGATGACCTGGCCGATGATCCATCCCAGTACAATTCCGAAGCCTCCGCCTACCAGGCCCATGGCGCCTGCCTCGGCGAAGAACAGCCCCTTCACGTCGGAGTCGCTGGCGCCCACGGCTTTCATAATTCCAATTTCCCGCCGCCGCTCCAGGATCGCCATGACCAGCGTATTAATGATTCCGATTGAGGCGACCGTCAGCGCCAGGCTTCCAAAAATGCCGAGGAACAAGTCCACGATGGTGAAGAACCGCCGCATGCTTTTCGTGGCATCGAGAATCGAGAATGTGTTGTAGCCAAGCTTCTTGATCGCCTGTTCCACTGAATCCACTTTGCTGGCGCCACTTACTCGCGCGATTACGCTGCTGTAGGCCGGCTGGCTCGATGCCGCCCGGGTTGAATCGCGGGTGTCGTATGCCTGCATGACATGCATGCCTTCGATCAGCTTTTGCGGGACAAACAGGCGCGCGCGGCCCGCCCCACGCAGGCTGTCGGGATCGAGATCAGTTACGCCGACGATTGTCAGTGGCAGTTCGCGCGAGATCACCGAGAATGAAGCGGCATCACTAGCCGCGCCGGTGGATTCGCGTTCGGCGAATCGCATTACGAGTTGCTTACCCAGCACCGGCTTTGCAACCTCAGCCACACTGATTTCGGCGGGGCCGTGCACCGGTTTTCCTAACAACTCCCCCGCAAAGCTCTTTTGCACGATCACTTCGTGGGCGTCGGCCGCAGAGAAGAACCTCCCTTGCATGCCTTCAAATCCATCGCCGTCTTTGGCAGAGGAAGGAAGCCCGGCAATCATGGTCAGGTGCGGTTTCTCCTGGTAGCGGAGTTCGGTGATAAAGCGGAGATCGGGATAAGCTTCGGCCACATTGGGCAAGGCGGCAATTTGGCGCCGCGCGGCTTCATCGAGAGCCGGACTTTCCGCCGGGGCCGGACCATTCTCTTCCTGCTCGCGATTGAAGCCGCGAAGGTCGCGGCGCGAGCTGACCACGACGGTATCGAACAGACCGGATTTCTGCAGCCGGCGCGATGCCATTTGCTGCAGACCGATGCCAAGCGAAAGCATTGCAACCAGAGAGGCAACACCCACCGCGATGCCCAGCGTGGTCAGCGAATTCCGCAACATTGATTCCCGAAGGTTACGGGCGGCAAGATCGATGGAATCGTAAAGCTTCAAAATTCACCTCTGGCCACAGCTCTCGCCGGGTTGGGCTGGTCGGCCACTACTTTTCCATCGGCCAGAAAGATCAGACGGTCCGCGTACTTCTCCGCCAGATCGCGCTCATGAGTGACCAGCACTACAGTCATTTGAAGCGATTCATTTAAGCTCCGGATGAGCTCCATTACTTCGGTCCCGGTGCGGCTATCGAGATTGCCGGTGGGTTCGTCGGCGAGCAGAATACTGGGACTATTGATTAATGCCCGAGCCAGCGCCACCCGCTGCTGCTCGCCGCCGGAAAGCTCGATGGGACGATGGCGGAGCCGTCCAGCAAGTCCCACGCGCTCCAGTGCGGCGGTGACCAGCGCATAACGCCTCGATCTTTCTACTTCCGCAAAACGCAACGGGAGTTCCACATTTTCAACCACCGACATCGCTGGCACGAGGTTGAAGGACTGGAAGACCATTCCCACCGTGTGGCGGCGGTATTTTGCCAGGTCATCGCGCGAGAGTCCGGCAAGACTGCGCCCTTCAACCACTATGCTGCCCGAGGTGGGCGAATCCAGACCGGCAAGCAGGTTGAGCAGGGATGATTTTCCCGAGCCCGAGGCGCCCAGCAGGGCCACGAATTCCCCGGCTTCAATCTCCAGAGAAACGCCATCGATGGCGCGAATCGTGGTGCGGCCCATCTGGTAATGGCGGCAGAGGGCCTTGGTACAAACTTTGACGCCATAACGTTTCGTTTCGGGAGTCAAACTGCGAGTTTAGCAGGATCACTGAAGCCGCGTTTTCCGCGCTGCCCGCGGCACTGGCCTCTACAGTAGGGATTGAGCAGGCAACGCGCATGAGTTTCGCCGAATCGAAAACGCATCCGGAGGAAACCATGCGAGCCCCATTCCTGTTAGGGCGCCTGCTGTTCGGCGGCTACTTTATTTTCAGCGGCATCAATCATTTCAAGCAAAAACGGGAGATGTCGCAGTACGCGGCCTCCAAGAATGTCCCCATGCCGGACCTTGCCGTTCAGTTTACCGGTGCAACTCTGATCGCCGGAGGCGCCAGCATTCTGTTGGGGGTGAGACCGAAAATTGGCACGGCCACAATCATTGGATTTCTGGCCGGGGTTTCGCCCATCAT
>JBBSFW010000058.1:0-23290 GCA_038254805.1 Terriglobales bacterium | reverse complement strand
TCAAATGCCCTCGTTCTTAGTCCAGACGTTCGAATGTCGTTCCAAGTGCAAGCGTTTGGCACGATGATCAGCTCCGCGCCGTTGAGCATAAGCTGGGTTGCTGGGGGGAAATTCTCTGTCCGCGCAGATCATAACACCCACCGGCAACTTGGCCGCCGCCTCAAGGTATCGACCGCGACCGAAAAAAGGGCAAATACTGTGCGGGACTCGAACTTCAGACCTTTACCGTGTCACGGTTAGCAGTAACTGATCGAGAAATATATTGCCGCCGTCGCTGCTGACGTCTGCCAAATTGTTGGTAGCTTTCTCTTAATATAAATGCCTAGCTGGTCAAACGGAGTCAGCGCTTTCTGCACTTTCGATATAATTCCGGCGGTATCTTTAGCACTGCATAGACGGCAAGGTGAAAATTCCGTAAGGAGGAACCAATGGTCGATTCGAAGAAGGTCTCGCGCAGAGAGTTCGTGACCTCTGCCATGTCAGTGGCAGCGATTTCATCGCTTCCCGCTCAGCCTGTTTTTGCCGGCATAAACAACGCCGCGTCGCCCTCAGCGGTCATGCAAGCGGCAGCGGTCTCTCTCCCCGACAACCCTCCGTGGAAAGGCCAGGGGATCGAGAACCTGGCCAAGTCTCCATATGCCAAGCTGCACGACATCCCGGTGCGCGCCGTGACGATACCCAGCGGATTTTGGGCGGGCCGTCGAGAGATCAACGTCACCAAGAGCATCCCTACCATGCACGAATTGCTAGAAGCCAACGGACGCATGAACAATTTTCGCCGTCTCGCAGGCAAGAGCAATGCTCCGCCGATCGGGCCCGTATACTCCGACTCTGACATTTACAAATGGACCGAGGCGGTCGGTTTTGTGCTGCAATCCGGCGACCGCCCAGACCTTCGGGCCACGACGGAAAAGATGATTGACGAGGTTATCGCCGTGCAGGAACCGAGTGGTTACCTCAATACTTACTACGTGGGAGATCGTGCTTCAGACCGCATGACACCGGAGACTCAATCTACCGGCCACGAACTCTACTGTATCGGGCATATGCTGCAGGGCGCGATCGCCTACTATCGCGGTACCGGCGACCGCAAACTGTTGGATTCGGGCATCCGCTTCGTCGACGACTTCCTCATTCCTAACTACGGTCCTGCACCGAAGAAGCCCATCGTGTCCGGCCATCCGGAGATCGAACTCGCTCTGATTGAACTCTACCGAATCACCGGCTCCAAGCGGCAGCTTGATCTCGCTGGCTACATTCTGCACGGAGACGAGCGCACGAAGTTCCCCGAACACCGCACCGTCTACATGTTCAGTGGCACGCCCTTTACCGCCCGCACGAAGCTGGAAGGCCATGCCGTGCGCGCCATGTACGCGTGTTGCGGAGCCACTGATTATTACCTCGAAACCGGCGACCCCGCCTACTGGAAGACGCTAGGTACTTTGTGGGAAGACCTGTCGCAGCGTCAGATGTACATCTCCGGCGGGGTAGGGGCGCGCGCCGAAGGCGAAGCATTTGGGGAGGCGTACGAATTGCCCAATGCCCGGGCTTACGGCGAAAGCTGCGCCGCCATCGGCAACATGATGTGGAACTGGCGCATGCTCGCTGCCAGCGGGGACGCCAAACACGCCGACATCATCGAGCGCGCGCTCTACAACGGAATCAATTCTGGTATGTCGCTCGACGGCACACTCTACTGCTACCGCAATCCGCTGGCTTTCAATCCCTCGGGAGGCGATAAGATCCGCAATGAGTGGTATGACACCACCTGCTGTCCACCCAATCTCGAGCGCACCTTCGCCTCTCTTCCGGGATATTTCTACAGCACCAGCAGCAACGGAATTTACCTACACCTCTATAACGATTCCGAATTGAACTGGCATCTGGAAAACGGCACCGGCCTCAAGGTCACGCAAAAGACAAACTATCCTTGGGATGGGCGGGTAGAGATTACTGTTACGCCCGCGCATCCTTCCGATTTCACTTTCTATCTGCGTATTCCCGGGTGGGCCGACGGCGGGCAGATTTCGGTGAATAACAGAGCCGCTGCCGGCGTCAAACCCGGCCGGTACCTGCCCATCCAGCGTACGTGGTCTCCCGGCGATGTGATTCATCTGCAGATGGAAATGCCGCCGCAGGTGATCCAGGCCGACCCCCGAGTGACCGATGATGCGGGACGAGTGGCGGTGCAGCGCGGTCCCCTGGTTTATTGTCTCGAGGAACTCGACCAGCCGGAGGGAGTTTCGCTCAGCAACTTAGCTTTGGATCTCGGCAATGCACCGTCGGACAAGTTCCAAAGCCAGGTCAAGCCCGACCTCCTGGGCGGAATTGTGGTGCTACGCCACAACGGAAGAGCCTATGAAAGCGACGCCAGCGTCAATACCCTCTACTGGGGCTACAGTGGAGGTCAGACCAAGAGTCGTCGGATACCTCTGACCTTCATTCCGTACTACGCCTGGGCCAACCGACAGGCGACGTCAATGCAGGTATGGACTCAGGTGTACAAGGCCTGAGGGTGATAGTTTGTTCCAACGGCAAAGTGGCTGCTAGTGCTGGGAGGCGGAGCGGCAGGCAAAGAGACTTAGAACGAACCTGCTCGGCGGCTCGGCTAAGATCTTGCTCAGTAAGACGGCCCTCTACCGCGAAGGGATATCGTGACATATGGGAGCGTCACCTCAAGCCGCTTTGCAGTGCGACGTGGTTACGAGACACTCGCACTTATCACGTTCAGGGCTGGCTGAACCGCATTGGCGCGAGCCAGCTAAGCAGAAATACTCTAAAGCACGTCAAAAGTGTAGTTAGCGCAATTTTTACTCTTGCGAAGCAACAGGACTATTTTCAAGGCGAAAACCCGGCACGCGACACAGCGGTCAATCCTGCAGCCACGGAACCGCAAGAAACTTATGCATACTCGTTGGACGAGATACACACAATCCTTTCGCTCCTTCCTGAGCCTGCTGCCACCGCATTCGCAGTCGCGGCATTTATGGGGCTCAGACACGGGGAGATTCAGGGATTGTTGTGGGAAAACTACCGTGATGGAGAAATGTACGTATCGCGTTCAATCTGGAATGGCCAGGTGACAGCCCCTAAAACTCGCAAGAGTCGAGCACGTATTCCAGTGATCAAGCAGCTTGCCGAAAGATTGCTAGTGCACAAGCTGCGCGCCGGTAATCCGGAGACTGGCCCGATCTTCGCCAATGGTGTCGGTAAGCCCCTTGCACTAACCAGCGTTGTAAATCGTGCAATTCTTCCTGTGCTGAATCGTTGCGCTCAGTGCGGCAAGCCGGAGCCGGTACACGAGAACAACGGCCACGACTACAAGCGCGATGATCTTTTACCGGAATGGCACGGTTGGCACGCTGCGCGGCGCGGACTCGGGAGTAACCTTTACCGTCTCGGTGTCCCCGATCTGGTCATTCAGCGGATTCTGCGTCATTCCAACGTGAGTACAACCGCCACGTACTACATCAAAACAGCGGCAGATGACGTTCGAAATGCTATGACAAAATTGGAGAGCCACATTACAGCTTCTGCTAACAACAAAAACGTCGGCATGGATAAAGAATCCGCAACCTCGACGGTCATTCAATAAAGAGAGCCTTATGTATCGGGAGGTTGCTCTCCGGAGTTGTTCGGCGCCTTTCTGAGATAGGTTTACGAAAGCGCTAGTCCAGAAACGAATTACCTATTTCCTGAGGTCAGCCGCGATCTGACTGAATTGATCAAGTGCTGCCTGAAGGTCTTCCGCTATCTCGGCGGCGATTACGTCGGGATCGGGCAAGTTTGCTGAGTCTTCCAAGCTCTCGTCCTTCAGCCAGAAAATGTCGAGGCTAACTTTGTCGCGCTTCAGCAGGTCTTGGTAGACGAAGGACTTGAAGAGGCAAATTATAGCGGCTTTTCGCTACGTGTAATCCTTTCCGCAATTCGTGCTTCAAATCCGGATCAAGAATTCGGTGTGCGTTCGACGTGAATACACGAAGCGTCCTTATAGGACACCTACAGGACACCAAACCGAAGAAGGGACGACTGTCTTAGGAAATCCTGATCATCGCAAACGGTGGGTATGCGACTGGAATTAAAGAAACTGGCGGAGAGAGAGGGATTCGAACCCTCGATACAGGTGTTAGCCCGTATAACGGTTTAGCAAACCGCCGCCTTCAGCCTCTCGGCCATCTCTCCCTGCGGAGTGACCAATAGTTTAACACCTGTCCTGCTCTCCCCTCAGGCGGCCGAAATTCCCACGCTGATCTTTGCAGCTGTGGCACTCCCATCGCCTCTTGCGGTCGCATTCCGCCGGGCTAACCCATAGACTTGAGTCAGGGCTGATGGATACGAGTGACCAGGCAACTCCCGAGCCGAAACCGCTGCTGGATACCAGAATCTGCGATCTTGGCCTGACCATTGAGAGTTCTCCGGTGGAGAAACTAGTTCAGCAGCTCTACCGGGAGCTCGAGCAAAAGAAAATCTTTAAGTTCCGGCCAGCGTGTTATTTGACGGATGAGTGGGGATGTCCGTCGGGAGAGCCGGTCATTGGAATTCCATTTTATCTGGCCCGGCCCGACCTGGGACAGATCGAAAGAGAGCACAATGACCTGGAGGACCATCGCGAGATCATGATGTACCTGCGCCACGAGGCCGGTCACGCCTTCAACTACGCGTATAAGCTGCACCGGACTCCAGAATGGAAGCAATTGTTTGGACCTTACCGCAGGCCCTATCGCGAAAATTACCGGCCAGTGCTTTTTTCCAAAGACTACGTGCGCTATCTGCCCGGCTGGTATGCGCAGAAACATCCGGATGAAGATTTCGCGGAAACTTTTGCTGTATGGATGACGCCGCGCTCCAACTGGCGCAAGCGGTACCGGGGATGGGGCGCCATGGCGAAGCTGCGATACATGAATCGGATTGCCGGCGAAGTGGGCAATGCCGACCCATTGCGTAAGCGCGGTAAGCCGGACATTACGGTAGCTGACATGGACGTCACCGTGGGCGAATTTTACCGTCATTCCACCGAGCAAATACCGCTGCTGGAAGTAGGGCTGGACGGCGATCTGGCTGCAATTCTGAATGCTAGCCGGAAGCGGAGGACCTCCGAACCGGCGGGGCCTTTTCTGAGAAAACACCGCAAGATGCTGGTGGATCAGATAGCCATTTGGACGGCGATGCAGCGTCCCCTGGTGCGGAAGCTGATGGAGTCCATCGAAAAAAGAAGCACCGAGCTGGGATTGCTGATGGACAGGAAAAAGGAGGCTGAACACCTGTCTGAGTTGACGGTGTTCGCAACCACCCTGGTAATGAACCACCTGGCGCGAAGCAAGTCTTTTCAGGCATAACGCGCTACGCTGGAGGTTGAATGGGCGACAAACTTCAGGTCGCGGTGCTGTATGACACCTGGGGCGAGGAAGAGGCTCCGGAAGCGGAGCAAGCCGCAGAGTCGGGGCGCAAGCGAAAAGAGAAGGAAGATCGGGAAGAGATCTTCGACGCGCTGAGCAAACTCGGGCACGAGCCCTCCTATCATGTGCTGGATGGGCGGCCGCAATCGCTCTATGGCCTGGGCAAATGCGGCGCGGACCTGATATTTAACCTGACCGAGTCGTACGCCGGCGACGACACCAAAGAAATGAACGTCACCGCCTATATGGATTTGCTTGGCATCCCCTACACCGGGGCCGGGCCGCACGCGCATTTTCTCGCCCAGGATAAAGCCACGGCCAAGAAAATGTTCGCCTTTCACTCTATTCGCACGCCTTATTTTGCGACCGCCTACCGCGGAAACATCGATCATGCGCACGACGTGAATTTTCCTCTCATCGTGAAGCCGCAGTCGGAAGACGGTTCTATCGGAATTGATGCCGAGGCAGTGGTGAATAGCATTAAAGAGCTGATGGAACGGGTGGAGTACGTACAGAATGAGTTCGACTCGCCGGCGCTGATCGAGGAGTACATCGAAGGACGCGAAATCTATGCGGGGATTCTCGGCAGCTATGAGCATACCGAGGTGCTTCCGCTGGTTGAGCTTGATCTCTCCAAATTACCGCCGGGCACTCCCAAGATCGCCAGCCGCGACGTGAAATTCGAGCGAGGGTCAAATGCTTACAAGGTGACGAAGTCAAAGATCGCGGAGGACCTGAATGAGGCCACGCTGCAGAAGCTGTCGGACACGGCGCTTGCCGCCTATCGGGCGGTAAAGCTGCGTGATTACGGTCGAATCGATATGCGGCTCACTCCCAAAGGAGAAGTTTACGTAATCGAGGCCAACCCGAACCCCTGGCTTTCGAGCAAACATGAGTTCGCGATGGCGGCCAAAAAAGCCGGCAGATCATACACGCAGCTCATTGGAGAAATCGTGCAACTGGCGCTCGATCGAAATCGGAAGCGTAGCAAGAGTTCGGGAAGCTAATGTCGCAGCCCGGGTGATTTTCTGCGCATCGCGGCGGCGGTCACAATCCGATTTCTGCCGCCCTGCTTGGCGCGGTACAGAGCTTTATCCGCCAGTTGAATAACTTCCTCGACCATGGATTTTCGTAGGCACTCAGCCAGACCAATGCTGATGGTGACGGACAGCATCCGCGAATTGCCCTCCTGACGGGCGCCTCGCGGATTCTCTTTTGTGCGGCGATCGGAATCGCGAGGAATTTTCCTGCGCTCATCACCACTACGCATGCGAAACGAACAGTTTTCAATATTCAGGCGTAAAAGCTCGAGATAATCCGCCACTTCTTTGGCCGTCCTGCCAGGAAATAGGATCGTAAATTCTTCTCCCCCTATCCGAAACGCCTCCCCTCCACCGCCCACACGGGCAATCTTCGAGGCGACCAGGCGAAGCACTTGATCGCCGGTGTCATGCCCATAGGCGTCATTGATGCTCTTAAAGTGATCAATGTCAACCGCGGCAATTGCGTACGGCGGCTTTAGGCGGAGCAGTGCATCGTTGAACGCCCGGCGGGATGACAATCCGGTAAGTTCGTCGTGATAAGCCAGCGAATAGGAGTTCTCGACGATGGAGCCGGCCAGTGCTAGGGCGGCAACTCCGAAATAGGCGGTTCCCATTCTTGACGCCCCTCCTGCCTGCAGACCGAGCCATACGGCGATCAAAGACCACAGCATCCCGCTCTCTGTTGGTTTGTGGAATTGGAGCAGCCGGACAAGCAGGAAAGCGATAGCGCCAGCGAAGATCAGCATGGCTGGCTGCGGCAGACCGGAGTGGTGCAATGAAATTAGGGTGAAGTGGAGGAAAGCGGGCGGGGGTTGGCCCGGGCGGGCAGCCGCGGCCACGAATACCGATTCCAGGAACAGCAGAAGCAGAAACCAGAGCAGCGTGCGGGGCTCGGAACTGCGCTCCGGGAAAAATGTCAGCAGAATAAAGTCTATGGGGATCAAGACCGCCACCGCTTCAAACGCAATCTGGCCGGGCCCGTCGGCAATTCCACGTCCCTCGGCAAAGAATTGAATGGCATGATGTCCCAGAAGCAGCACCATGACGCAAAACAGGAGTCGTCTGGTATGAAAACGCCACGCTAGAAGGGTTGCGGCTATGAATACCGAGTAATAGAAGAAATTCACTCCCGCCGGCGAAATCGGCACCCATCCGCTCTCGAGCAGCGAAATAGCCAGCAGCAGAATGACGCCGCCTGGAAGAAAGGCGGCCTTGATGGCTCGCTTGGTCCAAAATTCCATGAAAATCAGCCTGGATTATCCTCTGGCACTCGCCGGGGACAGGCGAGTGGCAGAGCAGGTTCCGTGTCGTGTCCTTCTTGGGATTCCATTCCTGCATCCTGAGCCTTTCGTGCCGGCATATTTCCGTTCAATAGAGGGCGCTGTCCATAAAAATGGTTCCGTTCCATACAAGAGCATTATGCGTGTACTCATCGCTGAAAACGACCCAGCTACCAGCGTATTCGTGCGCAAAGGTCTGCAAGCCGAATTTTACGCAGTGGACGTAATAACCGAAGGTGAACAAGCCTGCGCCATGGTTACAGAGTTCGACTATGACCTGGTTTTGCTCGACTTAAACCTGCCTCGAGTGGATGGCCTGACTTTACTGAGGCATATCCGCGCCCGTAAGGCCAGCCTGCCGGTTCTGGTGGTGAGCACCAGAAACCGAATGGAAGATCGGGTCCAATGTCTGGACCTGGGGGCGGATGACTTCCTGGGCAAGCCGTTCTTCTATGCGGAACTCTCGGCGAGGATCAGGGCCTTACTGCGCAGAAGCCGGCTCCCGGCGCAATCGGTGCTTACGGTCGCAGACCTCAAGCTGCAACGGGTAGAGCGGAGGGTGGAACGGGGAGGCAAGCGGATCGACTTGACGTTGAAAGAATACGGCCTTCTTGAATACCTGATGTTGAACGCAGGAAGGCGGGTAAGCCGGACCATGATTATCGAGCACGTCTGGAACCTTTCTTTTGATACCTGCACAAATGTAGTTGACGTTTACGTGAATTACCTGCGCCGCAAGATCGAAAACGGCACTACCAACCGTCTCATTCACACCATACGGGGAGTGGGCTACGAGTTGAGTTCACGCCGGGGAGCAGCGTAGCGGGCATTGCAATCCCCATCTTAGCCCTGCTCCCGAAAGCGGGCATTTTCCTAATCTTGCCTAATCGGGATCAGGCCGCTCGGAATTAAATCGGCGAGATAAAGCTAACCATATTCGTGCCTCGGCGCCACCAAGCAAAAAAGTGACTGAGACAATCAAGCGAGAAGACGGCATTTTTCAGAGGAGCGACTCAGGTGGCTCTATCTCCACCGACCAAGCGGAGCGCGAGCGGCTGGTGGCTGAACAGTTGCCCAAAGTGCGATACATCGCCCGCCGAATCCATGAAAAACTGCCGCGGCATGTTCCCCTGGAACATTTAGTGCATGCAGGGGTTGTAGGGCTAATCGACGCGCTGCAAAAATTCGATCGCGGCAAGCATGTGCAATTCGGATCGTACGCAAAGTTCAGAATTCGCGGCGCGATTCTCGACAGCCTGCGGGAAATGGACTGGAGTCCCCGCGATTTGCGCCGCCAGGCCCGGCGCCTGGAAGAAGCGCACAACAAACTGCGTTTAGGACTGGGACGGAATCCGAACGAACCGGAACTCGCCTCGGAAATGGGTATCACGCTCGTAGAACTGTACAAATTGTTGAGTGAAATCAATATCCTTGAAATCGGCAGTCTAAGGATTGTCTCTTCTGAGGGCAAGGAAGAAGATCTCAGTGAGCGCTTGTCGAATCACAACGACGGGAGTCCCCTTGCCCAATTGGTGCGCTCCGAAACAAGAGAACTGCTGCTGCGGGCCATCGCTGAGCTGCCTGAAAAAGAACGCCAGGTGCTCTCCTTGTATTATTTTAAGGAGCTCACGATGAAAGAAGTAGGAACGATGTTGGGAGTGGGAGAATCGCGCATTTCCCAGATTCACTCGATGGCGGTCTACCGGTTGCGCGCACAAATGGCGGAACTCACCATGGCTTAGCAAAAAAAGCGCAGGGCACGGCCGCTGGGCGGTGAAGTCAGCTCACTCTTGCCGGAGAAACAAGGCCGCGCCTTGCGCCAGATATCCCTTCCGCCGGAACCAATTTTCCATAGCGTCTTTTAATTTATCCGTGGACACGCGTTCGCCGGCTTCCATCATGCCGTCCGCCACCGGGAGGGTGTCGTCGAACATACTGGCATTGGTGAAGTTGCGCATGGAAAAACTGTCAAGCCACTTCAGGGGGCAAGGCAGCCGTAGGCCGTCCCGCTCATATTCGACGCGAATTCTGCGTGAAAACATCCTTGAAAAATTCTAAATGGAGTTGCCACTACATTGCCGGGGTAGGGGTGGCGGGCGCGTGGGCGGCGGTTTCGCCATTGACCAGATCTTTTAATTCTTTACTGGGCTTGAAGAATGGGATTTTCTTAGCCGGGACCTCAACGCGGTCTCCGGTTTTTGGATTGCGGCCGACGCGGGGCTTGCGCTGGCGAGTGCGGAAGCTGCCAAAACCACGGATCTCAATCTTGTCCCCCGCCCGCAGTGAGCGGACAATGCTTTCGAAGATGGTTTCAACGATCACTTCGCTGTCTTTGCGGGTCAGTTCCGCCAGACGGGAGACTTCATCAATCAGGTCCGCTTTAGTCATAGCCTCTTGGCTCCCCTTTATGTTTCCCCGTAAGAGTTCCTAGGGCAGACACCCAATCCCGGGAGTGTGGTCTGCATAACCTTCTCAGATTTCAGGGGATGTTGGCAAGAGCAGGTTTGCTTGCCTACCTTCCCCCGGCTTACTTCCACAAGTAATAGAACCCCATTTGTTGATCGAGCAGCTTCTCTTTGGTGGGCAACCATTTGGAGGCATCTCCGAACAATAAATCCAGCAGGGATTTTCTGTCTTTCTCGGGGTGCACGAGAGTCGGTTCCCCACGAATTCCGACTGACCTTGCCGTATCTAGAACGGCGCTGCGGAAATCTGCAATCTGATCGATCAGGTGCATGCTCATTGCCTGCTCTCCGGTCCAAACCCGGCCGTCGGCAATGGGCTTTATATCGGAGACCTTGGCATGGCGCCCGTCGGCGACTGCCTGAACGAACTGGCCATACATATTGTCAATCAGGCCCTGCATGTATCGCCGCTCGGCGGGGGTCAATTCGCGAGTGGGATCGCCTGTATCCTTGAATTCCCCCACCTTCAGGATTTCCGGTTTCAACTTGGCCCAGCGCATGAGATCGCCATAATTGACCCACTCGGCAATGACCCCAATCGAGCCCACTACGCTGCCACTATCGGCGTAGATCTTATTGGTGGCGGAGGAGACGTAATAGGCCCCGCTGGCGCCCACTGTCTGAATTGAAGCCACGATCCGCTTCTTTTTCTCGTCCCGTACACGCTTGACCTGGCGATAGATCTCTTCCGAGGCAGCCACCCCGCCGCCAGGCGAATTCACGTGAATGACAATGGCTTTGACCGAATCGTCATCGGCGAATTTTCGCAGTTGTTCGACCACCTCGTTGGGATCGAGAATCACGCCGTCCAGGTCCACTACCCCGATCTTGTCGCCAAAGCCACTGAAGGCGGCCTGTTTGCCGCCAGCGTGCAGGGCAACATAGACCAGAGTGAAGACCGCCAGCACGAAGAGGAAAAAGGCCCCTCCTCCGATCACAATCCACAGCCATATGCGCGAACGTGCGTTTTCAGCCATAAGCGTCTGTAGTTTAGCACCGCAGACCTCGGCGGTGGGCTATCCGGGAACGATAACTCTTAAAGCGTTCCGGGCAACTCTGAACTCCGCCGGAGTTTGGCCGGCGTACTTGGCATCGGCATAGACTGCGCGCGGAGCGGCGGTTTCGACTCTCACTTTCGCCACTTGGGCATATTCCACCTCATTCAAGTGAAGATGGCCGCCGAAGTACATCATGGGGAACCAGGCGAAAGAGGCGAAATCTATTCACGAATCGGGTGAAAGTTCCGCTGACCACTCAACGCTGCCTTGATTTTTGAACTTTTCCAGACTTTAAACGTTGCCCCGCCCAAGAGTTGCGATGGCTCGCATGTCCACGGCATTTAACCTCAGAGGACACAGAGGCGCACAGGGCGCTTCGTCAAACTTCTTAAGACAAAATTGTCATCGTGAGCAAGCGAATGCCCGCGCGCCGCGAGGGCATTCCGACGAACGAACTATGTATTCGCGCCGGCAGTAGTGCAGAGGTCCTTCGACTGCGCCGGCGTTCGCTTCGCGAACGTCAACTCCGCTCAGGATGACAGAATTAAGAATTAGGCGGATACGAAAAACCAACTTGTTTGATTGAGCGGCCTACCCGCACCAAAAGCGGTCGCGCGGGGATAGCAACCGCAAGCTTGGGTTTGACGATGGTTTCGCTGTCTATCTGAACTGCTCCCTGCTTTATTTTCCTTCCACCATCCGAAGCCGATTCAGCCATTTGCGATTCCACCAGAAGCTTGTCCACTCTAATGACTGCAGCGAATTTAAGACCGGAATCAGACGCAAGAACCTGGACGTCCGCAGGGGCATTTCCCGGAACTATGGGATCACCAGATCCCACCGCAACAGATGGGAAAGATACCGACACTAGCTCCCGTACATCCGGCACTTCACCTTTCTGGAATTGCCTCGCCCAGTCCTCTGCCGCCTTGGTTGCCGCATCCGCCGAATGAAAATCTTTCACGATACGCCCCGCCAAATCTTTCTTAGCTTGCATGGGATGAGCCTCGCGCTTCATCCTGTCGATTTCCGCGACTTGCACATCGGTCAGCAGTTCGTAGTAGCGCCACATCATTTCATCGGAGATCGACATCAGCTTGCCGTACATCTCCAGTGGCGCTTGCTCGATACCGATGGCGTTGCCATACGACTTCGACATCTTCTGCACGCCATCGAGGCCTTCGAGGATGGGCATGGTCAGCACGACCTGCGGCTCCTGGCCATAACTGCGTTGCAGTTCCCTCCCGACGAGCAAGTTGAACTTCTGGTCAGTGCCGCCGAGTTCGATGTCAGCCTCGAGCATCACCGAGTCATATGCCTGGGCCAGGGGGTACAGCAGCTCATGCAGCGCGATCGGCTTTTCCTCCTGAAAGCGCCTATGGAAATCTTCGCGCTCCAGCATCTGGGAGACGGTAGTTCTCGCTGCCAGCTTGATCCATTCCGCGGACTTCATTTTTTCGAACCACTCGTTGTTGAAGCGGACCTCGGTGGTCCTGGGCGAAAGGATTTTGAATACCTGCCCCATGTAGGTTTTGGCATTCTTCATCAGCTCTTCCGCGCTCAGCGGCGGCCGGGTAGCGGACCGGCCGGTAGGATCGCCGATCATGCCGGTGAAATCGCCGATCAGGAAGATGACCGCGTGCCCCAGGTCCTGAAAGTGCTTGAGCTTGCGCAGCAGCACGGTGTGGCCGAGGTGAAGGTCGGGAGCGGTGGGATCGAATCCCGCCTTGACGCGAAGTGGCTTGCCGGCAGAATGCGATTTTTCCAGCTTGGCGCGCAGTTCCGCCTCCCGAATGATTTCGGAAGATCCCTTGCGGAGATAAGTGAGTTGTTCGTCAACCGGGGCGAAGGTCGGCATGGGGGAACATTATTGCAGATTTCAGATTTTGGATTTCAGATTGAACGTTGTTTCGCGCACGCAGAATGTTGGGAAGTAATCCAGATCTCAGCTCTTGAGACTGTGAATTGAACGCCCAGCGCTGGAAAATCTCCTGCCCATGATTTTAAATTCCTGCTTTAGGACGATGTTAATAGCTTCGCTATAAGCAAGGTGCTCCTGCTCCAAAATTCTAGCCGCCAGCGTCTTCTCATTGTCGGTCCCAAGCACTGGCAAGGTTTTCTGCACAATGATGGGGCCGTGATCAAGTTCTTCGTCCACAAAGTGCACGGTGCAGCCGGTGATTTTCACTCCGTAGGCGAATGCCTGCTCCTGCGCCTCGAGTCCCGGGAACGCGGGCAATAAAGAGGGATGAATATTCAATATCCGCTGCGGAAACTGGCGCACAAACCAGGGCGAGAGCAGGCGCATGTATCCGGCCAGGCAGACCAACTCCACCTGGTGCTGCTCGAGAGCCGCCACTACTTCGCGATCATGATCTTCGCGAGCTTTCCCTTTGGATGGAATGACCCGGGCTTCAATTCCGAGTTTGCGCGCGATCTCGATTCCGCCAGCATCGCTTCGATTGGAAATCACAATGGTGATGCAGGCGTCAGGAATTTGTCCGGAAGCAATATTCTTCGCAATGGCCTCAAAGTTTGAGCCCCGGCCCGAGAGTAGTATGCCTATATTTGTCATCTTCTTGGGGCAGACGGCTGGTCTTCAGCCGAAGCTAGATGTTAATGCCTGCGCGTGTCCCAGACCAGCCCGATGCGAATCTTTCGCGGAACGCTTACAGTTGTAAAGTATCCCAAAAGTTATGAGACCACGATCGCTGGTGTCACTGATCTTCTTCGCGCATTGCGCGATCGCAGTTTTGGCGCAAGAACCCGCGAAAACGCCGATCCCAGATCATTCTGAACTAAAAAAGAAAATCGAGAAGAAAGACCAGTCGCGAAGAATGCTGGGCGTGTTGCCGCAGTTTACGGTCACTGATCGAAAGAATGCGCCCCCTCTGGCTTCGAGAGGAAAGTTCCGTTTGTTCTACAAGAGCTCGTTTGATCCAGCAGAATTCGGAATCATTGGACTACAGGCCGCAGTCAGCCAGGCGGAGAATTCGTTTCCGGCGTATGGACAGGGTGCGGCAGGGTACGGCAAACGCTACGGCGCCGCCTTCGCCGATCAGGTTTCAAGCGGCTTCTTCGCTAATTTCTTTTATCCGGTTCTCTTCAGGCATGATCCGCGGTATTTCCGCCTGGGACACGGTTCTGTAAAACACCGCCTCGGATACGCGCTTGCGCAGCAATTTGTCGGGCATAAAGACCAAGGCGGCCGGACCTTTAACTGGTCGAACACCCTCGCCGCGCTTTCGTCGGGGGGTATATCCAATACGTACTATCCCTCCGTGGACCGGGGTCTCGGATTAACCTTGAACCGCGCGGGAATTTCGTTGTTGTACGGGTGTCTGGGTGGGCTGGGAAGCGAGTTCTGGCCCGACATCGATCGCAAGCTGATTCACCGAACCCGGCGGAAAACCTCGTTATCGCCGGGCCAGCAGGGTCAAAAATAGCAGGCAAGCCAGCAGGATCGCTCCCACGGCGTTCGCGCGCACCATTTTGTGGGTCGCGGACCAGGGAAACATCAAAACATCGAATACGGAGACCAGCCGTTCCGGCCATAGCATTCCCGCGGCTCCGAAGGTCACCGACAGCTGTACGACCAGAAGCAGCAACATATGGTTCATCCCAGGCACTCCAAATGGATAATTCAGGATGGGGAATCCGCTCATTGAGTCTAGCGCGGGAAGGCTTAGGAAAGTCAATCGGGAAATGCCGAAAGCAGCACTACAGTCATCTCTCCCGGCGGCCGGTTCCAGCCAGCCAGCGAAAGAGCATATTGACCAGGCTTAAAACGATGGCCCCCCAGAAAGCTGAGGCAAAGGTATCGACTCGGAAGGCGGGCGACAGGAGCGCGGAGGCCAGTTCCAGCATCAACGCATTGATTACGAACCAGACAATGCCCAGGGTGAGGACGGTAAGAGGCAGAGTAATGATTTTCAGCAGCGCGCCCAGAGTGGCATTCACCAGCCCGATTACCAGCGCGGCAATTAGTGCGGCGCCAGCTCCGCCCACGTGAAATCCGGGGACAAAGTGAGCCACCACCCACACCGCCATGGCGCTTAACAGCCAATTGATCAAGTGCCGCAAGCGGCCTCCAAGTGTGAGACTATAAGCGCCACTCACGAACAAGGCAACCCGCCGCAAACCGCCGCGGGAACGTAGTAAACTCTTCCGGCATGCCGCAGTTGACCTACCTGGAAGCGATTCGTCAGGGGATTTGGGAGGAGATGGAGCGCGATCCCAGTGTGTTCTGCCTCGGCGAGGATATTGGAATTTATGGCGGAGCATTCAAAATCACGGATGGCTTTATCGACCGTTTTGGTCCCGAGCGCGTCATCGATACGCCCATCGCGGAATCGGCGATCGTGGGGGCGGCATTTGGCGCCTCGCTGACCGGAATGCGCCCAGTGGCTGAATTCCAGTTCATGGACTTCATTGGCTGCGCCATGAACCAGATCAGCAATATGGTGGCGAAAACTCATTATTTGTGGGGGGCGCCGGCGCCGCTGGTAATAAGAGGTCCGAGCGGGGGCAATGTGCACGGTGGGCCGTTCCACTCGCAGAACCCCGAAATGTGGTTCGTCCACAACCCCGGACTGAAAGTGGTCTGTCCGGCTACGGCCTACGACGCCAAGGGACTGATCAAGGCTTCGATTCGCGACAACAACCCGGTAGTCTTCTTCGAGCACAAATACCTTTATCGCCGCATCAAAGAAGAAGTACCCGAGAACGACTATGTGGTGCCACTGGGGCAGGCACGGATTGCGCGCGAAGGCCGCGACATCAGCGTAATCACTTATGCGGCGATGGTGCACACTGCGCTTGAGGCGGCGAGCCTTCTTTCGAAAGAAGGTATCGAGATGGAAGTCGTGGACCTGCGCACGCTGGCGCCGATCGACCGCAATGCCATTGCTCAAACGGTGAAAAAGACCAACAAAGTGATCCTGCTGCACGAGGACACGCGCACCGGCGGGATCGCCGGGGAGCTCGCCGCCATTATCAATGAAGAAGCTTTTGACGACCTGGATGGGCCGATCGTTCGAATTACGGCTCTGGACACTCCGGTCCCCTTTTCCCCTCCGCAGGAGGAGTATTTTTTGCCGCAGTTGAAAGATGTGGTCGAAAAGGCCCGGTGGCTCAAGACTTACTGACATATCGCGCTCGCTCCGTCACTGGCGAGGCCGAGGAGATCCCATGCGAGCCTTCATAGGCGGAATCGTTGTAACTTTAGTTCTACTGGTCGTGATCGGGCTTGTAATCGCCCAGTTTGGCCTGATACCCACCAGTGCCGATGCTACGCCTCCAGCGTTCGAGCGACACATGGCCATGAAAGCGCTGGATGCCGCCATGGAACGGCAAGCGCCGCGGATTAATAATCCCGTTCCCGTCACCGACGACAATCTCATCGACGGAATGAAAACCTACACCATGAATTGCGCTGTCTGTCATGGCACGCTGGATAACAAGCCTAGCCTTCTCGAGCACTCAATGTACCCCCCGCCGCCCCAGCTTATCCTCCATCCGCTGGACGATCCTGAATGGCATATTTACTACGCGATCCGTACCGGTGTACGTTACGGCGGTATGCCGGCCTGGAACAAGGCGCTGGAAGACCAGGAGATATGGAAGGTGACTGGCTTTCTCTCGCACCTGGATAAGCTTCCACCTTCGGTGCAGGAGTTCTGGAAGAAAACCTATGGCGTCTCTCCCGAAAGCCACGAGGGCGGGGAACATCATCATCACGACTAACGTCAAAGGCCTGAATCACCGAGGGGAAAGAGAGTGCACCGAGGTCGTAGAGAGTCTCTTCCCCAAGCCTTCGAGCTTTCTCTGTGCCCCCTGCGTCCTCTGTGGTTAAAGGCTTTTCTCTTAGCCCGCAGAACGAGCCCTCGATTCAATGCGTGGCTCTACCGCTTCGATATAATTGCAAGTTGCGCCGAGCGCCGTGCCGGCGCGGAAGGAAACCATGCCTACCGATATTGTCATGCCCCAGATGGGGGAGTCCATCGTCGAAGGGACCATCACCAAGTGGCTGAAAAAGCCCGGCGACAAGATTCAGCGCGACGAGCCGCTCTTTGAGATTTCGACCGACAAAGTTGACGCCGAGATTCCCGCGCCGGCTTCGGGCGTTCTGCAGGAGATCAAGGTCGCGGAAGGCGCCACGGTGCAGGTGAATACCGTAGTCGGCACTATCGCCAGTGATGGCGATGCACCTGCCGCAACCGCGCCCAAATCCGTTGCCGCGGCTCCCGAGAGAAAGGCAGCACCTGCTCCCTCTTCGTCTGCGCCCCCTGCGGCCAGGGCCGAGCCTACTGCACCGTCTCCCGCCGCGAATGAAGAAAACGAGCACGCCCGCTCTTCGCCGCTGGTGCGCAAGATTGCACGTGAGCACAATGTGGATATCTCCCAGGTTTCCGGTACCGGCCTCGGCGGACGAATCACTAAACAGGACATTCTCGCATTTATCGAAGGACAATCTGCAGCTCCAGCAAGAGATTCCGCAGCGACTGGCGCCGCGCCCATCCAGGCGGATGGGGATTCCCGGTCCTCCACTCCGGTTTCTTCCGCTCCGGACACATCGCAGCCCGCCCAGGCCGCACCACGGTCAACTGCAGCCGCAATTCCGGGCGATCTGGTTCCCCTGACGAACATGCGCAAGATCATTGCCAAGCGCATGATCGAGTCGAGGCGGACCAGCGCCCACGTCCACTGCATGTTCGAAGTGGACATGACCCGCATTGTCAATCTGCGCAATAAATTAAAGTCGGGATTCGAGCAGCGCAACGGCGCCCGCCTCACCTTCATGCCGTTCTTCGTGCGCGCCGCGATTATCGCGCTGCAGCAGTTTCCCATCGTCAACGCCTCGACTGAAGCCGAGGGCATCCGCTGTCACCGTCACGTAAACGTAGGCATCGCGGTCGCGCTCGACTGGGGATTGATTGTTCCGGTGCTGAAGAATGCCGATGAGCTGAACTTCCTGGGATTGCAGCGCGGCATCACTGACCTCGGCGAACGCGCCCGCTCCAAGAAGCTCAAGCCGGAGGAAGTGGAAGGCTCGACCTTTACGGTCACTAATCCCGGCCAGTTCGGCGCGGTGTTCGGCCTGCCCATCATCAACCAGCCCAACTCGGCGATCATGGGGGTCGGCGGAATCACCAAAACCCCGCTGGTAATCACCGACAAGGATGGCAATGACTCCATCGCCATCCGCTCGGTCGTGCACCTGACCTTGGGCTACGACCACCGCCTGATCGATGGCGCGGTTGCCGATCAGTTTATGGCACTGGTGAAGAAGACCATGGAGGGCTGGGGAGAAGAGGTCGGGTAGGGAGACTGGCGGCTTAGCCCACCCGCTACTTTTCGATTATAATGTCTTTAGGATCGAGGACCGTTAAATCGGGGATTTGCTTAAAATCGTCTTTCTCATCGAACGTCAAGATGTCGGCGATGCCGTTGTTTTTCATGATGACGCTGTGAATTACGTCTCCAACTCCCGAGTGGTACCTGAGAATGCCCTGTTTCACGTGATAGAAAAATTCCGCAAAGTCATAGTCCTTACGCGGACTCACCTCGATGATCTGAATCTTGAGGTCCTCCAGCCGCTTCTCGCTGACCAACTGACTTTCAATCTCAGCAACCCTCCCGCGCTCCATGTTCTTGCGAGAAACTAAGATATTCACCATCTCAGTTACTGCCCACATCGAAGTGCAGAGCTGAATGTTTTTGAGTTGGGCGAAAACGGTTAAGGCGTCGTCAACTATCTTCTTCTTCGCCTCTTCCGCTTTATCCAGGGAGTAATACGCAATCAGTACGTTGCGGTCGAGATAGATACGCCTCATTTCTTCTTGGTGGGAAAATGCACTACTCTTTTTCGTTCGAACGTCTTTACCGCCCGGAACGAGACCGTCTCCCCTGACTTCGTTTTGAACTTAACAGTCGCCGGTTTTTTCACGGTCTTGGTAGCAAAGAATCTGACGTTAGTTTGCGCCATAAAATAGATAATATCACTGCCTTTCACAGCCCGGCCGCCACCTTCCCGCCAGGTCATCTTTGCCACCCCCGATGAACAACCCCTGCCCGAACACGCCCGGGATAGCTCGCAGTTTTCCGCCAGCGCGGTGTGTGGGAATTTCGCTCAAACTGCTATCGAGGATGGGAGGGCCGTCCTCGGTTACATAGGGTAGGCGATTGCGATTCTGCCAGGCATGAAGGTTTTTCAACCGAATACACGCGGGTTCCGGTCAAGGAAAGTGCGCGGCCGTAACGGACGTCGCCTCCACCTGCGCGTTCGCAGCTCGCTAGTGACAGGCGGCGGTGAATCCGTAGTCGTCGTAGGGATGGGGCGCTATCCCGAGCGCGTTGCGGTTCTTTGCGAGCACTGGGGATACTGTTAAACAGTGAGCATTCCAAATTCATCCAAACGGGTGATCCCGGTGGGTGGCGGAGACAGACGCCGCGCACCGCCCGCACTCCAGGGTGCTACTGGCAGGCCGCAGTGAATCCGTGTATACCGTCACTAAGGACCGCGTAGCCGCTGATCAGGCCCCCACCGGGAGCTATACCGGTAACATACGTGTAAGTAGCATTTGGGGCCTGAATGAGCTTGAAGGCGCCATTCGCGTAAAGGAATGGGCCAAAGTCCGCGGAGCCTACAATCACGCCCGCGTTGCTGATTCCAACCAGCCACGTCTGAGTGGTGTTGGGATCAGGATAATTCAATGTTGCCCACTGTCCGTTGCGATAAATAAAGCCCTGCACAGACTTGGTGCCCGAGCGGATTAGGGTTCCGTCTTGGTAGGATCCAACGATCACGCCGCTATCATTGATGGCCGCAGCAGATGTGGATGATCCCCAATGAGATATCGCGTAGGGATAATTGGGAAGATCTATGAAGCTGCCATTGCTATAGCGCTTGAAACTATGGCTTTTTCCGTCGGTGCCGAAATAACCTCCGACCAGGCTGTTCCAGTTGTTGATTCCACGGATGGTGGTATAGCCGGGTAATGCCTTAGGATCCACGATCGGGGTGACGGCCGAGCCTTTGAGCAGGAATGCGTGGCTTTGACCCGACGAGTCTGTATACCAACCGGCGGTCACACCTTTGTTATTGCGAGCGATGAATCCGCTGGATACCGCCCCGGATGGCAGCCAGTAGCTCAGGCCACCCCCGGAGTAATGGGTAAATGCCCTTGCGGTGGTTCCAAATATCCCAGCGCCAACCACAGTTCCCCAGTCGTTCACACCATTGGGATAACCTACTGGATTGTTAGGATCGGCTGGGTTGAGCAGGAAATAATTGAAAGTGCACGCAGCCTGTTGAACTTGCGCCTGAGCAATCGGAACAGCCGACAATCCAATGTTAACAACCGCGCACAGGCAAACACGACAAAGAAGAGAGGGAACTGAACACGACATGGTAGTCAACTCCTGAATCGCAAAATCGAGCGTTTGTGGGTTAGATCACCGCTGAGATGTTTTCGCATCGAGCAGGGTTGCTGGAACTAAGGCTAGGCTGCAGGAAAGAGAGTAGTCAACTTGATTGTGTCGTTAGTGTTCAGCACATGATATGTCCTTTGGGTTAGCAATAAATCTGCGGGCGTAGCGCGGCAGGAGACGCCAGGGTGCCTGATACTTTCTGTTATTTGAAACAGTAAGCGCTACTTTCACAGGATGTCCAAATTCAAGCGGAAGCGATCCCACCGGGACCGTCTCTGACTTGACCCCGTAACTCTACATATGTTGATTTACGACAAATGACACGAAAGCCGAACAGATCTTTGCAGGCGCGCGAGTTGCTCGCCGTCATGTTGCAGCAGCCGCGCACGTGGCAATATGGCTATGAGATCTCTAAGCATCTCTAAGCAAACCGGTCTCAAGTCCGGCACGCTTTATCCGTTACTCATACGGCTCAGCGATCAAGGCCTGCTGGAATCGCATTGGCAAGAGCCCGAACGTCCCGGCAAGCCGGCACGTCATGCATACAAACTCACCCCAAGCGGGCTGGCCTTTGCACGCGAAGTGGCGCCGAGCACGGCATCTGCGGTGCGCCGCAAACTTGCCGGAGCAACCACATGAGCACGCGAGTGTCGGTTATCCGTCAGCTTGCGTCCGCTTTGATAGTGCATGCGGTCAATGTGCTTCCGCGCACGCGCTCGGCGTGGGGAGAAGCGATGAAAAACGAACTCCAGCACATTGAAGGCGACCTTGAGGCACTGAGGTGGGCCGCCGGATGCGTGATTGCAAGCTACATCGAAAGAGGAGGACGCAAAATGGATCAACCAACCCGTTCTTTTGGCGTTATTGTGAGAAAGCCGAGCGCATTTCTTCCTTTGGCGATGTCGCTTACCGCCCTGGTACTGCTAGGCGGCGCCTATATCTTTGGCTTGGCCACGGGACACGGCGGCCTTGTACGCGAGCCCGATGAGGGTGCGATCGCACATTTATGGCAGCTGCTCATGGCGGGACAGCTACCCGTACTGGCATTCTTCGCGATCAAGTGGCTCCCACGAGCTCCGAGACCTACACTGTATGTGCTGGCATTGCAAACCGCAGGCGTGCTTGCGGCTATGGCGCCTGTCTTTTTTCTTCACTTGTGATAGGTCAGCGGCGTAGCTGAATCACAGTTCCGTTCTTCCCCACCAGCGCCATCTCTGCCATGCCGATGAACAACCCATGCTCGACTACGCCGGGGATGGTCCGCAGTTTATCCGCCAGTGCGGACGGGTCGGCGATTTCGCCGAAGGTGCAATCCAGGATGCAATGGCCTTCGTCGGTCACGTAGGGATTGCCGGAGGCGCCGCCACGCAGAGAAATCCTTGCCCCCAGGGCTGCCATTCGCGCCGCAACCAGAGCTTGCGCGAAGGGAACGACCTCAACCGGAAGCGGAAACTTGCCCAAATGCGCCACTTGCTTGCTGGAATCTCCAATCACAATGAACCGCCGCGAAGCCGACGCAATAATTTTCTCGCGCAGCAGCGCACCGCCACCGCCTTTGATGAGATTCAATTGCGGGTCAATTTCGTCCGCGCCATCAATATCAATATCAATCTGCTGGCGCTCATCGAGCGTGGTCAGCGGGATTCCTAATTGCTCGGCTAGCTGCCTAGTCTTTAGGGAAGTAGGGATTCCGATAATCTTCAGGCCTTTGCAAACCCGCTCTCCTAAAAAACGCACGAAATGGGTCGCGGTCGAGCCTGATCCCAGGCCAACGATGCTGCCGGGTTCGACCAAGGCCACCGCCGCGCGTGCCGCCGCCTGCTTTTGCTGATCGAGGGTATCTATTTCAGTGCCAGGAGAGTTCATTCCGGTTTCGGTGAATGCTTGCGGAAGGAATGAAGGATCAGGGCGCTGCTGATGGCGAAGCTGCATACCGATCCCAGGGCCATGGTTTGAGCCAGCTTCGGCGGAAGACCCAATGCGCCTGGAAATAATGCCGCCAGCGCGAACAGGATTCCCAGCATATTCAAGAACATAGGCGGACGCAAGCCGGAAGCTCGACTCGCATTGCGGATCCGGAGCTGAAAGAGCACGGCGGCCGCTCCGATGGCGGCCACCACTACGACCGCTTCAGGACTTCGGAACGCCCCCGGCCCGGTGAACAACACAACCAGGGCCAGAGCGAAGCATAGCAGGCCTGAACCAATCACTGTTTTCCGATGGGGTTTGGGCGGGGAGTCAGGCATATCTCGCCAGCCATAGTATGACAGAAATGGTAAGCCAGAAATGTTCGGCTCAGCCGGAAATTGATCTCAAGCCATGCCGCCCCGGAAGGCGTTCAACGCATGAGGAGAACCCGGCATCGAGCCGGCACGCGACCAGGAGCCGTGATGCACCGCGTACAGCACCAACTCCACCCGGCTGGAGATGCCGAGCTTGTCAAAAATACGGAATTGATACTTCTTCACGGTGTGCTCGCTCAAACCTAACTCCGCCGCTACCTCACGATTGCTCAAGCCGTCAGATACCAAAGCCACAACCTGCTCCTCGCGAGCGGTAAGCAAATTTACCCCACTGGCGCTGACAACCTGGAGCGAAGGCACTTGGGAAACGGCGTCGAGAAGATAGTTCAGCTGTTGCGTGGAGGCGCAGATTTCTCCACGATGGACTTTCTCG
>JBBSFW010000057.1:0-23392 GCA_038254805.1 Terriglobales bacterium | reverse complement strand
TCCCTGGAAAGGCCACGTCATACTCGAGCGCTCGCTGTCTACGAAGAGTGAAGAGCGCTTTGAAATCTTTGATGAGTTACGGGCGGGCAAGAAATTCCGCCTGCCCATCGTGGCCCGTCTTTTGCAATTTTTTGCACCCAAGGAAGGCGCGTTGATCGAAACCGATTCCGAATCACCGGCAGGAGCGGGAATCTCCGGTTCGTCGGCGCTGATGATTGCCACCAGTGCCGCGCTGGCCCGGTTCACCGGCCGGAATTTGACCCTGGAACAAATGCGGGTGATTGCGCAGAATGTAGAAGCGCAGATCATTGAGGTGCCCACTGGCTGCCAGGATTATTATCCTGCGCTCTATGGCGGCGTAAGTGCGATCCGGCTTGACGCCGACGGCATTCATCGCGAAGCAGTACCCGTACTGCCGGAGGAAATCGAGTCTCGATTCGTGCTGGCTTACACCGGAGTGCCGCGGAAATCAGGGATTAACAATTGGGAAGTTTTCAAGGCGCACATGGACGGAGACAAGCGCGTTTTCCGGAATTTTGAGCGCATTGCCGGGATCGCGCGCAGCATGCATCAGGCACTGGCCGCTGGAGACTGGGATAGCGTGGCGCGCCTTTTGCGCGAAGAATGGAAGCTGCGTCGCAGCAATGCTCCTGGCATTACAACTCCGCTGATCGATAAACTGATCGCTATCGCGGGAAAGAACGGCGGCCGCGGCGCCAAAGTCTGCGGCGCCGGAGGAGGAGGCTGCGTGATTTTTCTTGTGGAAAGGGGCACAGCTAGCCGCGTGGCGACCGCCATTGGCGCCGCTGGGGCGCGGGTGCTTCCTCTGCAAGTGGCGCGAGACGGCCTAAGACTGCCGCCGCCGACGACATGAAGATGCGAGCACTAAACCAAGCCGGCATTGCCTAATATCTAAAATTGTCTAAGTACTTCACTCTACCCCGAACATGTACTTCTCATTCCGCCCAAGACCGTTTCCCCTTGAGGGTAAGTAGTTGCCTCCCTAGAATCCTCGGAACTTTGCTGCTGCTTTAGCAGAAATCCAAAACAGCCGGAGAATTTGTTGTGATGAATGTCGGCAAATTTTATTTGATCATTGGGTATTCGTGCATCGTTTCCGCCGTGCCACTCTTCGCGGGTGTCACTGTCTCTTCGCCGACAACTGGGACCACTGTCGGCTCTCCGGTCCACTTTGTCGCCAGCGCCAGTTCGCCAGCATGTTCGACGGGCGTGGCCTCCGTGGGAATCTATACCGCCCCGTCAAAGCTGGCTTATGTTGTTAAAGGCTCGAAGCTTGACACCTATCTCAGCCTCAGTTCGGGCACTTACAATACCGTTGTTCAGGAGTGGGATAATTGCGGTTGGTCGGCGACAGCGTCGATTACCATCACTGTAAGCAGCTCCACTTCAACTTCTACCTCCACCACCGCAAAGACTTTTTCCAGCCTGCAGCACAGCAGCGGTTGGACCGGCTATGCTTTATTACCTCCGAGCTTCGGAATCTGCTCCACCTGTACTTCCACGGGCCCACAGCTAAAGTGGTCGTGGACGCCTAACATCAGCTCGCCTTCCATGGATGGAATCTCAACCAAGACGGTTTATGGCGGGGGGACAGTGCAGTGGGCCGACGTGCTTTGGAACAACCATCTCATCGGTGATTTCTCGTCACAGGGGCTCCCCGACTGGAGCCATACCTTGGTGCCGCAGTATCACGATTTTACCTACGACGTTTACTTTTGGGTGGGTAACGCAAGCGCGTCGCAGGCGATGGAGTTCGACATCAACCAGTTTTTTGGCGGGAACTCTTTTATATGGGGGCATGAATGCCGCATCGCAGGCGGGCATGAATGGGACACCTGGAACAATCAGACGAAACACTGGGTGCCCAGCGGGGTCGCTTGTTATCCCGTTAGCAATGCCTGGAACCACTTGATTATTAATGTTAAGCGGACATCCACCAATAAGCTGCTGTTCCATTCCATTACCCTGAATGGAAAGACTGCCGTCTTGGACCGCTACGACACGCCGACCTCTACCAACTGGTATGGTATTACCGTGAATTATCAGCTGGATGGAAACGTAAGCGGCACACCCTATACCGTCTATCTGGACAAGTTCAACTTCAAGGTGCAATAGAGAAATGCGGCATTGAGCGGTATGGCACGTCCGAAAGGGCCTGCCATGCCTTTCTTCAGGAGTCCCCTGCCAGACGGCGCGTGACCTTCCCCACCGTCCAAGGTCTATAATTTGCGAAGGTGATGGTATGCGGCCGCGCGCGATTCGCGTATTGCTTCTGTGCTCCCTTCTTCATGTGGCGGGTGGTTTTGCGGAAGATACGAAAACCTCAGCCATCACTGCGCAGCATCGGGTAGAACTGATCCGGACCTTCAACGCCGACCTGGTTTACATCCGAACCGAATTTCCCATGGGCAAGACGGGGCTGACTATTAAGGACGGCGCGGTTTCTCCGGGTGGCGAGGCACTCAAGCGATTGCTGGCCTTATGGGGACCGTCAGTCAAACCTGGCGATCGCGCGATTATTACGCAATTCGTTCTCAAGAATGACCGCATTCATCTGGAGATCAACGGCGGTCCGGTAAAGAAGACCAAGTGGTATCAGCATGTGCAGGTGGGAGTTGGCGGGGCCGGAGTCACTCCCGGCGGAGCGGCGGGCGATCCTCTTAATAACCCCCGTGGCTCCTACGTGGATCTGATTTTCAGTCACCACGTACCTGACCTCACGGTAGACCAGCTGAAACAGCTGCTGTGGCCGGTGTTTGATTTTGACTCCAAGTCTCCGCTGGAGGCCTACCTCGAATCCGTGCCGCCTAAAGTGAAGGAGGCCATCAGGAATCATCAGGTGCTGGTGGGAATGAACCGCGAGATGGTGATCTATGCCAAGGGCCGCCCGGAAAAGAAGGTCCGCGAGAAAGATGGCGACACCGAGTACGAGGATTGGATTTATGGCGATCCCCCGCACGATGTGGATTTCGTGCGTGTGGTGCGGGATGAGGTCACGCGAGTGGAGACCATGAGGGTCAATGGAGAAAAAATGGTCCACACGGAAAAGGAAGTTGACCTCTCCGGTCCAACGGTGGCCGCTGCGGCGCAAAAAGAGAACCGCCCGGTGAAAGCGCCGTCGCTGCGCCGGCCCGGGGAGGAAGCGCCCAACACCCCGGGGCCCAGGGGGCCATCTCGTCCAACCCCCCTACCGCCCCCGCCGGCGCCGCCGCAGTTTGAAGCGCACTTGCGGGGGCAATAGGGCCAAGACTTGGCTGGCGATCCTCCGGCCTTTACACTAAAAGTGTGAAGATCGCGCTGGGCCAGATTAATCCCACCGTTGGTGACTTCGCCGGCAACTCGGCCAAAATCATAAACTTTGCACAGCGCGCAAGATCCGCGGGCGCAGGCCTCATTCTTTTTCCTGAGCTTTCGGTCTGCGGATATCCCCCTCGGGACTTGGTCGAGCGCGCCTCGTTTGTTGTTCACAATCGTGAAGCTGTTGAGCATATCGCCGCGGAGAGTCGTGGCATTGCCGTGATCTGCGGCCTGGTCACGCCAGCCCAGGCAGATACCGGGAAGTCGGTTATGAATTCCGCCGTGCTGCTACGCGACGGACAGATCGCGTTCACGCAATCCAAGATGCTGCTGCCGACATATGACGTGTTCGACGAAATGCGTAATTTTGCCCCTGCCCGCAGTCAAGCGCTGTTTCCTTTTTGTGGAAAGCAAATGGCGTTGACGATTTGCGAAGACGCCTGGAATGACAAGCATTTTTGGGATCGCCGTCTGTACACGTTCGATCCCGTGGAGGCGCTGATTCAGGGGGGAGGAAATTTTGTGCTGAACATTTCCGCTTCTCCTTTCTGGACGAACAAGCGGGAGATGCGGCGGGAAATGCTGGCGACCATCGCCCGCAATGATCGCGTGCCGGTGGCATTCGTGAATCAGGTCGGCGGCAACGACAGCCTGGTCTTCGATGGATCCAGCATGGTGCTGGATCGCGAAGGGAAAGTCATTGCCCAGGCAAAATCGTTCGAAGAGGACTTGGTATATTTTGATTCCGATTCTTTAACCGGGGAGATCCACCAGCAGATTGAAGGCGAGGAAGCCAGCATTTACGCCGCGCTAGTGCTGGGAACCCGCGACTATGTTCGCAAGTGCGGCTTCGGGCAGGCAATCATTGGATTAAGCGGTGGCATTGACTCTGCGCTCACCGCGGCCATTGCCGCGGAAGCTCTTGGAGCAGAGAACGTGATCGGCGTGGGCATGCCAGGGCCTTATTCTTCGGAAGGTTCCATCAGCGATGCACAAACCCTCGCTGCGAATTTGGGAATCCGATTCGAGGTTCTGAGAATTACTGAGATTTTTGAATGTTACAAGCGAACTCTCCGCGAGCTATTCAAGGCCTCCCGGGAAGATGTCACGGAAGAGAATATACAGGCGCGGACCCGCGGGGCTCTGCTTATGGCGCTGGCGAATAAATTCGGCGCGTTGGTTTTGAGCACCGGCAATAAGAGTGAGTTAGGGGTCGGCTATTGCACGCTGTACGGCGATATGGCCGGAGGCTTGTCGGTGATCGCGGACGTGCCCAAGACCATGGTCTATCGCCTGAGCAGGTATGTGAACTCGCGACGGCCGGTAATTCCCCAGGCCACGCTGGAGAAGCCGCCCTCAGCTGAACTCCGCCCAGGCCAGGAGGACAGCGACAGCCTTCCTCCATATGCAGTTCTGGATGCTATTCTGGAAGACTATATCGAGGGGTCCCGCTTGCCCGAGGACATTGCGCGGGACCACGGTTTCGAGATTGGGCTAGTCAAAAGTGTTGTCCGCATGGTGGAAGGCAGCGAATACAAGCGCCAGCAAGCGGCTCCGGGAATCAAGATCTCTCCTAAAGCTTTTGGTTATGGCCGGCGCTTTCCCATCGCCGCCAAAGCTGACATCTAACTTTAAGGAATCTATGCGCAATCCATGGATATTAGTAATTACGCTATTGATGGTCGTTCGCGCAGCGCTTGCTCAACAACCGCCGTCACCAGAAAAGCCGAAGCCTGGTGCGACCGCTGCAAAGCTGGAGAAGGGCGCCGCGTCGCCCGTGAATCTGCCATCTCTGAATATGCCTTCCGAAGATGAAGTGAACGGTTTCATGCAGCAAACCTTCGGATACGATCCGCAGCTCACCTGGAAGATTTCGAGCATCAAGCCAAGCAAGGCGGACGGTCTGGCGGAAGTCAACGTCATTATCAGCGGCCCGCAGGGGCAGGGGCCACAGAAGTTTTTTGTGAGCGCAGATGGCAAGCACGCGGTCGTCGGCGACATCATCCCTTTTGGCAAGCATCCCTTCGAGGAGGCCCGGCTGGAGCTCCAAAAGGAAGCGAGTGGGCCGGCGCGGGGTCCGCTAAGCGCTCCGGTACTGGTCGTGGAGTTCAGCGATTTGCAATGCCCGCACTGTAAAGATGCGAATCCGGCGGTTGAAAAATTGTTAAGCGAGAAGCAGAATGTCCGGTTTGTGTTCCAGAGTTTCCCCCTGCCGAGCCACAATTGGGCGCAAAAGGCAGCAGCGTACGGCGATTGCGTGGCAAGGAGCTCCAGTGAAGCGTTCTGGAAGTTCGTCAGCAGTGTTTATGAGGGACAGGCAGACATCACCGCAGAAAATGCCGATCAAAAGTTGACCGGACTTGCCAGCAAAGCCGGAGTAAAAGGTCCTGATATTGCCTTGTGCGCTGCGACGCCGGAGGCGCAATCGCGAGTTGAAGCCTCCGTAAATTTGGGCAAGTCGCTCGACGTGAACTCTACCCCCACACTGTTCGTGAACGGAAGGCCTGTCGGCGTCAGCGGCAATAATTACGAGGTTTTGAAGCAGTTGGTGGATTTTGCAGCTAAGCAGTGAAAATCATTTCGGCAAATAAACTTCCGAGGCCTGTCCCATGCTTCGGTTGGTGATGTGAGGAGTGATCACCAGCAGCAGCTCATCG
The DNA here is from genome assembly GCA_038254805.1 of Terriglobales bacterium. GTDB lineage: Bacteria > Acidobacteriota > Terriglobia > Terriglobales > Acidobacteriaceae > Gp1-AA145. The sequence goes on along the minus strand of JBBSFW010000057.1, from coordinate 17,417 downwards.
TACTCCAGCTGCTTGCTGTTGCTGGCGGTGATCTTATTCAGTCCCGGCACCTGCCCCAAGCCCGGAATACCGCTCAGCGAATGAGTTTCGCTGCGCGTGACCTGGCCAGCTACCACCGCAGGCTCGCCATCGAGCAGGCTAATGCTGCCTTTGTATTCTCGATTGCCAATCACCGGCACTCCGTTGATGGAAGTCCCAGCTAGAGAACGCAAGTTGATTTCCAGCTGCAGGCCGACATCGGAACTTGAGGCAATGGAGGGCTTGGCTTTGAGCGTGAGTCCCAAATCTTCGTAGTTGAACGAAGGGAATGCGGCTTGAAAAGTATTGTTCTGCAATACCTGAGAGATGGCCGCGGTATTAAAAACAGGGGCGAAGCTGGCATTCAGGATGGGGAAGCGGGAACCCATGCGGAAAGTCGCGTCGGTGCCTTGAGCGGCCCGTAAAGTCGCGTGATCCAGTTGCTGGATCCATCCCTCGTTCAGGGAAAGTTGGGCGCTAAGCTGGTCGAAACTGATTCCGGTCAACGTTTTGCCGCCGCCAAAAGTCGCGAGTGGCTGGCTGAAAACTGAATTCTGCTGCCCCTGCAGTTGGGCCAGCAGCGCGGAAATCCCCTGATTGTTCGCCTGATTAATACCGCCGCTCGAGATAAGTTGATTAACCAGGTCCTGAATGTTCTGTCCCCCCAGCGCGGCAAGCGCTCCTGCGGGAATATTGAACAGGCTGAATTGGTTGGGAATGTGTACGCCAATATTGCGGGTCAGCGTGTGGCTCACCTGGTACACGCGGATATCGAGCATTACCTGCGGACGCGTTCCGTCCAGGCCCTCTAAGAACTGGGTGGCGGCGTCCAGGACATTCTGGGGCGCACGCACTGCCAGGGTGGAGGCTGCCTGGTTGGGCGTGACGAATTTGATCTCGAACAAATTTCGCAACAGGTTCATGATGTCTGTCAAGGCGGCTGGCGTAGCCGCTCCCGGAATATAGAAGGTGCGCAGGGCCATGCGCTCGAACTGGCGGCGGTTCTCAGGAGTTTCTGCGACCATCAGAATTTGCTTCGCGCTCAACGGAACCCAAAAAGACTTGGTCAACTGTCCGGCTACCGCGACAGCTTTGAAATAATCGACGTTATCGATGTCGAAACGCACGCGCCGGGAAGCGACGGAGTCATCCACCTGCGCCGAAAGTCCGTAAGCGCTCGCCACCATGCTGAGCAGCTCGCGGCTGTCACCACGAAAATGGAAGCCGGCGCGGTTCAAATTCGGCACCAGCCGAATTTCCGGAGACCCCTCGACTACAGTGGGCGGGGCGGAGGGCTTGGGAAAGGAATTACCCAGAGCGTCCTGCAGACGTTGCTGGGCAAACTGGTTTGCGGGATCCAGATGTAGGGCGCTGCGGAAATCGGCCAGAGCCTCAATTTGCTTGCCGGAGTCCAGTTCCGAGTCGCCGCTTTGAATATGGCCTGAAACCAGCTGCTGGCGGGCCATTTCCCGGGCAGTGAGGTAATCAACATTGCGCGGAACCAGCTTCGAGGCGTGATCAAACTGCGCATACGCTTCGTCGGGAGCTTTCAGTTGGAGTTTCAGTCCCCGGTTGAAAGCTGCCTTGGCTTCTTTTAGGTCATGTCGCGAGGGATTGCACTCTGCATCGCTTACCCCAGCCGGGCAGGGTAGCAATAAAAGCGGCTGCGGTGGGGTGGCGCACAGGCCCAAGTTAGCGAGGGCGGTAGCAGCGACCAGTAGCAGAGGCCAACGCATGTTTCGATTGTAACCGCTAACGCCAATTCTTCATCCGGTTTCAGCCGGTACGTGTACCTTCGGGGAACGCCTCCCAGCTTGGAAACTTGCCGCTTTTTAGCGTATAAAAGTTAGTTGCGACGGCGACTGCGACTTTCGTGCTGCCACAACCCAAATCCTGGAATCTGAGTGAGGACCAATGCCCAGCCTGACCACCACGCAAGCACCCAAGGGGCTGGAGGGTGTGGTCGCCACCACATCCAAGATTTGCTATATCGATGGCGACCAGGGGGTATTGGCCTATCGTGGAATTGACATTCACGAACTGGCCGACCACTCTACCTTCGAAGAAACCTGCTACCTGCTCTGGAATGGCAAACTGCCAACTGAGGATGAGCTGAAGCAGTTGCACCGCAAGCTGGCGGCGGAACGGGCTGTGGACCCCGCAATTATTGATTTCCTGCGAAATGTGCCCAAGGGCGCCATGCCGATGGATGCGTTGCGCACGGCGGTTTCCGCACTCGGACTTTACGATCGCGAAGGGAAGAGCAACGACCATGATTCGAACATCAGTAAAGCTATCCGGCTGACTTCGCAAATCGCAATGATCGTGGCTGCGTACGATCGCCTGCGGAAGGGAAAGAATGTTGTTGATCCCGACGGTTCGCTCTCGCACGCCGCGAACTTCTTGCTAATGCTCAACGGCTCAGTCCCCTCGAAAACCGCGGAGCGTGCGCTGGATATCGCTCTCATTCTTCATGCTGACCACGAGCTCAACGCGTCCACCTTTGCAGCGCGCGTGACCGCCGCCACGCTCTCGGATATGCATTCTGCCGTGACGTCGGCTATTGGCGCACTTAAAGGGCCGCTACACGGGGGTGCGAACGAGGCCGTTTTTCACATTCTCGAGGATATTGACTCGCGCGGTGCAGATCCTGTCGAACACGTCCGGACAATGCTGGCGCAGAAGAAAAAAATTTCAGGCTTCGGCCATCGCGTTTACCACACGGAAGATCCCCGGGCCACGCACTTGCGGAGAATGTCGGAGGACCTGGGCCGTAGCAGCGGGGAACCGAAGTGGTTTGAGATGTCGCGCCAGATCGAGCAGTTGGTAAAGTCAGAGAAGAAGCTGAACGCGAACGTGGATTTTTACTCGGCGTCTACTTATCACGTTCTCGGGATTGACGTAGACCTGTTCACCCCAATCTTTGCGGTATCGCGAATCAGCGGATGGAGTGCCCACGTCATTGAGCAACTGGATGACAACCGCTTGATCCGTCCCCGCGCCGACTACGTCGGACCTCCCTATCCCCAGCATTGGCTGGCGCTCAATCAGCGCTAGATCACGTCTCTTTGGTCGCGCAGAAACCTCCGATTATCTGTGCCGGTTACCGCCGCCCGAAGGGGCTGGCGAGGATGGTGGCATGGGCATTCGCGCCGGTGCACTCTGGCCCCGTTGCGGGCTATCGAGCGACGGTCCCGGCGATGAAGTCCAGGGACCCGAAGAGCCGCCTGTTTGCGGAGATCCCCAGACCGGAGTTTGAGCCACCGGTGCGGTGTGAACGTGTTGCGTGACCGCGCCGCGCTCCTGGACCTGATGCGATACCTTCGCCAGATTATTGACCTCCCCACGGCGAATGCCCAGGCCTGCTGAATTGTTGCGGATCACAACCTTGCTTCCGGAATGATCGGCGCGCATGGAGGAAGGCCCGCGGCTCACAACCACTGTCGTTTTTCCGGCCGAAGGTGCCTGGGGCGCGACAAAGCCCTTTGGCGGATTCAGCACGCGCGGTTGAGCGTACCACGAGGTCCACACGCCGCCCGGCTGCCATGCCCAGCCATAGCCGGGGACAAATGCCCAGTTGCCGTAATGATATGGGGTCCATCCCCAAGGATAAGCTGATACCCAGCCAAAGCCGCCGCCCGAGCTGAAAGCCCACGCGCCATCCATAAAGGGGTCCCATCCGGCGCCGACAAAGTATGGCTGCCACATCATTCCGTATCCGGGGGCGTTAAAGAAGTTTCCGTAATAGCGAAGGTCACTGGTGCCGTAGGCATAAGGCGAATAGCTGTTATAGGAATTGCTCGCGTACCGAAGGTGAAAGTCGCTTTGTTGCTTGTCCCAGCCGTCGAAGGGCTCTGGTTCGATGCTCTTAGAGAGCTTATAGCTCTCGTCGTTCAATAGGTCGAAAGTTCCGGTCTGGTTCTTTTTAACTTCAACCATGCCTGAAGGGCCCGCAATCTGTATCTCTCCCTTCAAGACCGCTACTGCGGCATCTTCATCTGCAATTCCCACCCGTACACGGGCGGAGCGCGCGAACTTCACTGTTTGCTGCGCAAATTGGATGGTGAATTCATCGTTTTTTGAGCCGGCATAATCCACGTAGGCCGTGCCCTTCTTTACCTCGACGGTCGAGGATTTTCCGCCGGAGTCCCGCAAGGAGAGCCGGGGGAATTCGATGACCGTCCCCGGCGTGAGGCGGAGGGTGCTTCCGTCCTCAAACTCCACTTCCGCCCGGCCGTCGCCCATCGCGCGGAGTTTAGTGCCCTGCACAATGGGTAGGTTCACCATTGTTTTTTCGTAGTGACCAGTGCCGCGGTCGATCTGGACACTCCCCTCAACATAGCTGAGGCGCACGATGCGAATTTGCGAATCTGAGAACGCCGGGAGAGAGAGGAGAAGGAAAAACAGATTTGCCGCCGTAAGCCTTACGGCAAGGAGGGGAATGCGGGCCATAATGGCCTCCTGGGGTACCTATTCATTAGAGCACCTTTGGGACACTTTGGTTGTTCTTTTCTGCTGATTCGGGTCCACATCTACGCGGGCGCGCTGTATCCCCCTGTATCAGGCATACAATATTGGCAGATATGCGCCGCGTTTATCTCGACAACAATGCTAGTACGCCGGTGCTGCCCGAGGTCCTGGAGGCAATGCGGCCGTATTTTGGTGAGCACTTCGGGAACGCCTCCTCCATCCACCACCATGGGCAAGAGACGCGGGCGGCGGTCGAGCGCGCGCGCGAATCGGTTGCCACGCTCCTGGGATGCCGGCCCGCGGAAGTGGTCTTTACCAGCGGCGGCACTGAGGCCGACAACTTGGCCGTCTTTGGCTTGGTTCGGACGGGAGATCACGTCATTACATCGACCATCGAGCATCATGCGGTGCTCAATTCCTGCAAGCATTTGGAGGAGCAGGGAACTGAAATCACTTATCTGCCGGTCGATGGCCGCGGGTTAATTGATCCCAATGATCTTCGCCGCGCGCTGCGCTCGAAGACAAAACTGGTGACAATCATGTTCGCCAACAACGAGACCGGGGTCATCCAGCAGGTGGAAGAAATCGGAAAGATCTGCGCCGAAGCCGAAATCTACTTTCATACCGACGCAGTGCAGGCGGTTTCGAAAATTCCCGTACGGGTGAAGGAAATTGGCTGTGACCTGCTTTCCATCTCGGGACACAAGATCCATGCTCCTCAAGGGGTGGGGGCGCTTTATGTGCGGAAGGGCACAACCCTTGAGCCGATGCTTTTCGGCGGCAGCCACGAGCGGTCACGCCGCGCCGGCACGGAGAACGTAGCGGGAATTGTGGGCATGGGGAAGGCCGCGGAAGTAGCGACCAAGGCTTTTGAAAACGGTGAGGACCGCGTAATGACGGCTTTGCGCGATCGACTGGAGACTACGATTTTGCGGAACGTCGAATCTGCCGCCGTGAACAGCGATGGCGCCCCACGCGTTCCCAATACTTCGAATATTTACTTCGATTTCATCGAAGGAGAGGCGTTGGTGATCGCCTTGGACCTGAAGGGCCTGGCGGTCTCGACCGGCGCCGCTTGTTCATCCGGCGCGATTGAACCTTCGCACGTACTGACTGCGATGGGCCTCCGCCCGGAACGCGCGCGAGCCAGCATTCGCTTTAGCCTGGGCAAGCAGAACACGGCTGATGACGTGGACTTCGCGATTGAGCTTGTTCCAGCCTCTGTATCCCGGTTGCGGGAACTATCGCCGATTTACAATAAAAAAGAAGCTGTTGGCCCTTAGCTTCTAACTGCTGGAAAAAACGTCCTGGTCTTGGGGCTAGACATAGGTTTCAACGCTAAATCGCTCAATGCCACATTTTGACACCATTGCCGTTGCCATGTCGGGAGGAGTTGACTCTTCGACGGTTGCGGCCATGCTGCGCGCAGAGGGGCATAATGTCATTGGCCTGACCATGCAGCTCTGGAATCAGCGACGGCTGGCCGAGCGCGAGGACATGCCGGACTCGGGGAAGGGCCGCTGCTGCTCCCTGGATGACGTTTACGACGCGCGCCGGGTCGCCGAGACCATCGGCATCCCCTACTACGTGGTCAATCATCAGGACCGCTTCGAGCGTGATGTGGTTCGTCCCTTTGTGCAGGAGTATTTGTCCGGGCGCACACCCATTCCGTGCAGCCTTTGCAATAATTACCTGAAGTTCGATCAGCTACTCACGGCTGCGCGTCAGGTCGGGGCGGATGCGTTAGCAACCGGGCACTATGCGCGCGTGGAATTTGACGCAAAGAGCAATCGCTGGCGCTTGCAGCGCCCTACCGACCGCTGTAAGGACCAGAGCTATTTTCTATTCGGATTAACCCAAGAGCAGCTCAGCCGGACTCTTTTTCCACTCGGGCGTATGAGCAAGCCGGAGGTCCGCGAACTCGCCCGCAAGCACAGACTGGCTCTGGCCGAAAAGCCCGACTCCCAGGAGATTTGTTTCGTCCCCGGCGGAGACTACAAGAAGTTTCTGGAGGCATACTTGGAGGAGCAGGGGGAGACGCTCCCGGATACCTCTGGCGAGTTGGTCGCTACCGATGGCCGCGTCATCGGCGAGCACGGCGGCATTCACAACTTCACGGTAGGGCAGCGGAAGGGACTGGGGGTGGCCATAGGCTCGCCCCTCTATGTGCTGCAGATCAAGGGAGACGCCCGCCAGGTGGTCGTGGGAGAGCAGGAGAATTTGTACTCGCGCACCCTGATTACGCGACGAATCAACTTAATCTCAGTTGAAGATCTTAATGCTCCGATGCGAGTCAGCATAAAGATTCGACATCGGCATGAGCCCGCAGCAGCGACGATGGAGAAGACCGGCCCAGACGAGATTGTTGTCACATTTGACCAGCCGCAGCGGGCCGTCACCCCGGGACAAGCAGCCGTCTTCTACGACGACGATGTCGTCGTCGGCGGAGGCTGGATCAGCTAAGCGACGCCCTCGGTTATCCGCCAGCCTCTAACTGATTACCCATCACAGAAACGGGAGGTAAGCGGGAACGCTCTGCTTATACGTTTTGAATTCTTCTCCAAATCGAGATGCCAAAAGCTTTTCCTCTGTGCGAACGCGAATTTCAGTTCCGAGCATGAATATAGCTAAACTTACCAGGAATGCTGGCCACGAAGAGGTAACCGCCGCCGTGGCGCTCAATACACAGAGCATCGAAGTATAGATCGGATTGCGCACAATGCCGTACGGCCCAGAGCGCACCAGTTGGTGCTCCGCGCCAAGCGCGGCATCCACGCGCAAATGACTGCCCAGAGCTTTGGAAGAAGTCCAGGAAAGAATGGCAGCGGCTACGAAGAGCAGAATGGAAATAAAAGCTCTCCACGCAGGCAGCGGCCTTGTCCAGAAGTGTCCCTGCCAAAGTACAGAATAGGCTAGGAGCTGCAGCAGAACTCCCCAGCGTGAACGCCGGTCCACAGTGCTGGCCGAGGTCACATTGCGGTGCGCTAAAACGAATGGAGTAAACCAGACCAACACTCCCACGGCGAGAATTGCGTAAGCGTAGACCGGCATGGAGTGAGTGTAGGCGGAAATTACAGACAGGGATTTTGCATTTTCCTAAGAGTTTGAAGTTCACCGGAGTCTAGGCATCCGGTGGGAATGGCTCAGGAGCGGCGGTTTATCTAGATGAACATTTCGTCTTGCGACGCGCTGACCGAATTGCGTACCCGTTTGCGGGAAAAGAACGCTTCGACGCCCGCCGTAACTCCATGCATAAGCCCGGACATGTGACGGACAGGGGAGGCGACGGTGCGCTGCACGGATTCGCGGGTCTCTTCTAGTCTGTCCATGGTGGTGTTCACGAATTCATCGGCGCGGATCACTTGCAGACGGGTGCGGTCGACAATGTCGGTGAGGGTCGCATCCACCCGCTCCATCTGCGTCCGCAACACGGTAGTAGAGGCGCCGACGTTGTCAACAATGTTATCGATCTTCGGTCGAAGCTGCGTCATCATGGAATGCGCAAGTTCAGCGGTAGGCAGAATTTTGGTCTTCATTTCTTCAGCCAGGGATTCTACTTTGGCGCTGGTCTTGCGCATGGCCATATACATTCCCACGAGGATGCCGGCCTGGATGACTACGGCAAGCGCGGTCACAATGATGAAAACTGTCAGTAAATTTTCCATAAACAAGAATACCAAGCCGCAAAATACTACAGATTCTCGCTATCACCTTTGGAGACCGAAGTTTTTTCGCGATAGGCCTGCCGTCCCGCATCCACGGCTGAGCGAATCTGGTCTTTTTGCGCGTTATAAGCCTCTTTACCGCGCTCCGTCCACTGCTCGGCTTGTTGGCGGGCGTCTTGGGCCCTTTTCTTGACGTAATCACGTCCTTCTTCAGCTTTGTTCATTAGGAATTCACGGGTCTCGTCACCGGAGTGCGGGGCGTACAATATGCCCACCGCCGTGCCGATTCCAACACCGGTTAGAAACCAGAGAAAACTGCTTCCATTTCGCCCGGACATAGAACCTCCTACAATGATGGCAACTTTTCGAATGGTAGCATCCACTTTGGCGAAATACAATTCAGGGTAAGCTGTAGGAGCTACTTAAGACGAAAGGTTAGCCAATTCGGAATTCCGGGCGCGAAGAGGAATTTTGTCAGAACAGAAGTATCGCCAACATGGGTATCAGGACAGCGGAAGGGAGCGGCAGAAACCTTCTTCGCCGGAGCGGCCGGCCCGCGAGGAAACCTTCGGCCCACGTGCGCTGCAGATGCCCGGGACGCACGCGGTTTCCCGATGCGCCCTGTGCGGGACTTTGCTGGCGCAGGTTTCCGACCCGCCCGGCGCCTGTCCTAAATGCGGATTCGAACTCCACTCATGCAAGCAGTGCGCCAACTTCGATCCCTCGTCCCGCTTCGAGTGTATGCAGCCAGTCCCGGAGAGAATCGCAAAAAAAGATGCCGTTAATCAGTGCGGGTGGTATTCGATCAGCGTTCGTGTCGAGAAGCAGACCTCAACCGGCGCAGCATCGCGTCCGAGTGACGCGCGCCGCGCATTCGATAATCTTTTCAAGGACTAGGCCGTCATGGCTTCTGCGTCGGCCGTAGCAGTACTTCGCTGGCGAATGACTGTGGCGCTTGGGTGACCAGCATCGCCACTACATGCGCCACGTCCTGCGGTTGCAGCATCCTGCCGGGATCCTTTCCCGCATGAGGACTCAGTTCCGTATCCACGGACCCGGGGCAAACCACCGAAACCCGGATGCCATGCCCGCGTAGCTCCTCCGCCACGGAATAGCTCAACCCGTTCAACCCCCATTTCGAAGCGGCATAGGCCGCGCCGTTCGGAAGCGCGTTCTTGCCGGCCAGAGAGGAAATGTTCACGATATCTCCCTTCCCGGCCCGGATCATCATAGGAGCAAAGCTGTGTATGGAGTAAAATACCCCCCGCAAGTTGGTATTCAGGACCTTTTCCCAGACTTCCGGTGTCATTTGATGGAGCGGGGCGGAAAAGGCTGCCACGCCGGCGTTGTTGACCAGGATGTCGAGCGCGCCATAGTTCTGCTGAAGGGTGGCGGCGACCGCTTGCAGGGATTGGAGATTGTTAACATCGCACTGTAATGGTTGCGCCTTGCCACCGTCATCGGCAATCGCTGACGCGGTCGATTCGAGCGCCGCGAGAGTGCGCCCGCACAGGACCACCGAAGCCCCGAGCGAGGCTAGCTTGTGTGCGATTGCGGCGCCAATGCCGCGCCCAGCGCCCGTGATCAGCGCTATTCGGCCAGAAAGGGGATCTTTGCCGCTCATACGATTTAACCCCGAGCTCCCGGTTTAGTTCTGAACCACCAGGAGTGCTGTGTTCTGCATCCTAAAATGTTTGAGGCTGTTAGGAGAGACAAACTTGCTTAAGTCGAAGCGCATACATATAATCCCGCTCACCGGAAGACGGTTTCTACCCCGGATTCCCAGGGGATGCGGTGCATTCCGGAGCCGTACCCAGGGAGGGTCATCTCCCTGAAGCAGTCCAGGCCTTAGATTCGGTTCGGCGTAACATCGATTTCCCGAAATTCAACTTCCCAAGGACCCAAGGAGTGACTGGAATGAAAACAAGTGTTCTGGCGTTTGTGCTTGTATGCGTTTTGGCGGCTGGCGCGCAAGATGCAGCTCAGCCGCAGACTCAGCCGCAGGCCCCGCCTGCAGCGCCTGGCAGCGGAGACCAGGCAGCCGCTCCGACGATCAAAGATCCCGCCGAGTACAACGCCTATGTAGGGGCGGTGCAGCAGCAGGATCCGACCGCCAAGGTCAGCGCCTTGGAAGCGTTTTTGACGCAGTATCCGAATACCGTGATGAAAACATCCGCGCTGGAATTGTTGATGGGAACTTATCAGCAGACCGGCAATCAGGTGAAGGTGGTCGAGGCTGCGAAGCGCTTGACCACGGCCGACCCCAATAATCTGCGGGCGTTGGCCCTGCTGACGTTCCTGTCGCGCCAGAATTTGGCCACCGGGCAAAATCCGCAGCAGAACTTAGCCGACCTGCAGCAGTATTGCACCAAGGGTCTGGATGCAGTGAAAGCCAACCAGAAGCCTGCAGGTATGTCCGACGCGGATTTTGACAAGCTAAAAAAGCAAGTGGCAATCATTTTTAACGGCGGATGTGGATTTGCCGGCCTGCAGAACAAGGATTATCAGCACGCGCAGGTTTACCTCAGAGCTGCGGTAGATGCAGAACCGAACGATCTGCAAAATGTATATCCATTGGCGATGTCCTATTTGACCGCGAACCCGCCGGACAGCCTGAATGGACTTTTCTACATCGCGCGCGCGGCCAGCCTGGCGCCGGCCGGGCCTTCCCAAACACAAATACAGAATTATGGTCAGAAAGTGTTCAAGAACTACCACGGATCGGAAGAAGGATGGACGGATTTACTGGCCGCCGCCAAGACCAGTCCCACGCCTCCAGCGGATCTAGATACGAAGATCAGCAAATATGTTCCACCCACCCCCGCGCAACAAGCCCAGGATTTGGTGAAAGACAAGACTCCGGAACAGATCAAGCAGCTCAGTTTCGGTGAATGGGAACTAGTGCTGGCCGCTGGTACGCAGGAGGACCAGGACAAGGTCTGGAATGTGATCAAGAACGTGCCGCTGCAAATGGAGGGCAATGTTGTGGAGGCTACAAGTGCGACGGAACTGCACATTGCGGCCAGCCAGGACGATATCGAGCAAAAGCGTCCCGACATCACTTTAACTATGACCGGACCGATTCCCCCGCGGCTTATGCCTAAAGCCGCCGACATCCTCGACTTCGAAGGTACGCCGGTTTCCTACACCGCGACGCCGTTCATGATGATGATGGAGAACGGAAAGCTGCTGAAGAAAGCCGGAGCGCCCGCTCCACCCAAGAAGGCTCCCGTGCGCCGTCGTACAACACGGAAACCTCAGTAGCCGGGACATTCCGTTCGAGAGAGGCAGCCCGCGCAGGCTGCCTTTCTACTGCCTGGCAGCTACTCAACGAGCCAGTTTTCTTTCGTAGGAGGGATGGGTGCTGCGCGGGGGGCGCTTGCCTCCATCCCGGAACTGGCGAACGTCAATTTTTAATTCGCTGATGGTGCGGCTAAGGGTGTTGCGGTGCATGCCTAATTGGCGCGCGGCGCTGCACTGGTTGCCCTGATTTCCCTCGAGCACAGTCGCAATAAACCGCCGTTTAAATTCTCGCACTGCCTCGGAATAAAGAATGTTGCTCTTATACATCTGCTGTATGAGTGCTTCGAGTTGATCTTTCACGGGAGCTCTCTTTTCGTTTGGTTAACGGCGGCCAACTCGCAAACTTAAACAGATCACCTAGGCGAGGCCGGCCTGCCGGTTTGCGTCTGCCGGACGTAATCCAGTCCCTTGTAAAACTGAGCGCGCAACTCACTGGGTGCAACCCAGATCGCAGCTCGCCCTACGACCAAAAAATAGGGAGCAAGACTCGACCCTTGCAGCCATCGCGACGTTGGGGTGAATGCGGTCATGCTGATAAGCACGATAGCAATCAGCAGACACCCGCGCGCCAATCCAAGCACGGCGCCAAAAAAGCGATCTACGATGCTTAATCCGGCTTCCTTTACCACCCAGCGCACGATCTTGCCCAGAATACCCGCTAGAATCATTACGCCTAAAAAGATGGCAAGAAATGCGACGATCTCTCCGAGCCATTGGGAACTGCTATATGCGACAAAGTGCGCAGCCATACGCTCATATTGCCAGGCTGCAATGAAATATCCGAATACCAGTCCGGCGATCCCAAATGCTTCCTGAAAAAAACCCGAACTGGCAGCCTGCACGACTGAAACCGCGAGCACCAACAGAATGATCCAGTCGGCGACGTTCACTCGCCGCCCCCCGCGCCCGCTTTACACATCCAGCTCACGCCCGGTAAGCCGCCGGTACGATTCCACGTACTTTTCGCTGGTCCTGATCGCCACCTCGGGCGGAAGTGCAGGGGCTGGAGGCTGTTTGTTCCAGCGAATCTCTTCCAGGTAATCGCGCACATATTGCTTGTCATAAGACTGCTGCGACATGCCGGGTTCATATTTGTCTGCTGGCCAGAAGCGTGACGAATCTGGGGTGAGCACTTCATCAGCCAAGGTAATTCCGGCCGCAGTGCGTCCAAATTCAAATTTGGTATCCGCGATAATGATCCCCTTCTGCCGGGCAAAGGCCGCTGCCTTGCCGTAAATTGCCAGACTCAGATCGCGCAACCGCTGGGAATCGGCGGGATCAACCAATCGCGTCATCTGCTCAAATGAAATGTTCTCGTCATGTCCGGTAGTTGCCTTGGTCGCGGGGGTAAAGATGGGCTGGGGCAACTGTTCGGATTCGCGCAGTCCCGCCGGCAGCCTGATTCCACAAACCCCGCCCGTGGCCTTGTACTCTTTCCATCCCGATCCCGATAAATAGCCGCGTACCACACACTCAACCGGGAACATCTCGGCTCGGCGGACCATCATGGATCGTCCCCGGAGCTGGCTCGCGTACTTCCGTATCTCCGCCGGATAACCGCTCACGTCAGCGGTGACCAGGTGGGTGGGCACGATGTCTTTGAGGAAATCAAACCAAAACAAGGAGATTTGCGTGAGCACCCGGCCTTTGTGTGGAATGCCGGTGGCCAGCACATGGTCGAAGGCGGAGATGCGGTCGGTGGCGACAAAAAGCAGGTGGTCGCTTCCCAAATGGTATACGTCTCGCACCTTGCCACTGGCAAAAAGTTCGAGGTTGGGAAAATCGGTCTGCAGGAGGACGGAATCGAGGGTATCGGTAGTCATAGGGAAAAGTTAGATGTCGAAATCGTCGGGTATTCTAGCTGGTTAGAAATTTTTGTCAACGGCTTCGATGATAGCTCTTTTGTGGCTACTCTGCTTTCCCACAGAAGTGCGATTGACAAAGAGATATCACCCTGAACCTAGCGCCAGGCGGGATGTTTACGGGGAAGGAGCTTGTGGAAAATTTCGAGGCGGCAAACCAAGCTGCGGCGATAACCGGAGAAGGTCATCGCTCAAAAAAATTTCGATCATGCCGTCTGCTCTTCCGGTCCTATGCAGTAGCGCCGAAGCGCACCGAAACCAGCTTAGAAACACCCGGCTCTTGCATGGTCACACCGTACAGCACGGGAGCGATGCTCATTGTCTTTTTGCTGTGGGTAATGAGCACGAACTGCGTCTGCACGCTCATCTCTTTCACCAGTTCGGCGAAGCGGCCTATGTTGGCTTCGTCGAGCGGGGCGTCCACCTCGTCGAGAATACAGAACGGGCTAGGCTGATATTGAAAAATTCCTACGAGAAGGGCCAGCGCCGTCATTGCCTTCTCGCCGCCGGAAAGCAGCAGTACACTCTGCAGCCGCTTGCCCGGAGGGGACGCTACCACGTCAATGCCACTCTCGGCGCTGTTTTCCTCATCGGTCAAGCGCATAAGGGCGTGACCACCGCCAAACAACTTACGGAATGTGACCTGGAAATTCTCGTTGATCTTGTGAAACGCCTCTTCGAATTTCTGGCGCGAAAAGGTGTCAATTTCCCTGATCGTCGCCTGGGTGTTTTGGATCGAGTCGAGCAGGTCTTTCCTCTGCGTATCGAGAAACCCATGCCGGTCGGCGGTTTCTTTGTACTCCTCAAGCGCCATCATATTCACCGGGCCCATGGCTTCCAGCCGCGAGCGCATTTCCTGGCATGCCTGCTCCTCGATCACCAACTCATCACCGGAAACGCGGAGCAAAGTTGAATCCGCCATCAACTCAACCCGCACCACACTCAATTCGTTGACGCAGGTTTGCCCCAGATATTCGGCGTCCGATTGCAGCTTTACCGCGGCAGTGGATAGCTCAGCTTTGCGGTCGCGCGCAGCGTCCAGCAACTGGCGCGCTCCTCGCCGCAGGGCATCAATTTCGGCCAGCCGGGCACGAACCCGTTCAGACTCGATCTGCAGCAAACCGGCGCGGGCTTCACCGGCATTCCATTCCAAGTCGAGATTGACCAGCTTCTCTGCGATGCTCTGGTTCTCCAGTTCGCGCTGGGATTTCTCTGACGCCGCCGCCTCGATCTGCGCCAGAAGGGAATCTACGCGCGACCGCATCTCGGAGACGAGTTGTTCGATTCGGTGCAGCACGGATGCTGCAGAACGGTGCCGCTCTTCGAGCGCCGCTGCCTGCGCCTTGCGCTCAGAAACCGCCTGCCCAGTGAGATCCCGATGCTCGCGCAGAGACGCCAGCTGATGGTGCGCCGATGCTGCCAGCCGTTCCAACTCCGCGCGACTGGCGTCGAGGGAGGCGATTTCCGCCTGGCGCAGGCCGATGAGTTCCTCCTGCGCCGTCCGGTCCGCCACCAGCTGTCCGAGCTCGCGTTCAGAAATAGCGCAGCGCTCTCGCACCCGGTCCATTTCAGATTCCATCTGACGCAATGCGTGCCCGGAAGTCATGGCCTGCTTTTCCGATTCGCGCTTTTCCGCTTCCAGCCGTTCCACTAGGGAAGTCAGGTCTTTGATCTCGTGCCCCAGATTCAGTACCTGGGTCTCTTCGTGGCGCAGCCCCTGTTCCAGTTCACCCAAAATACGCAGAACCTCTCGCAACTCGCGCTTCATTGAGAGCGGGCCTTCGGCACGTTGCTTTCCGCCGGTGACGGTCACATTGTGAAAACATTCCCCGCTCTGCGAGAGGAAGAACGCATCCGGATTTTCCAGCGCTAAATTGCGGGCAAAAGCGGGATCGGGAACAATGTAACCGTCGCGCAACTTCGGCAGAATCACCTCCAGCGATTTTCCGAATCCATCCAGCACGCGAATGGTGTGCTTCAGCGGGACAATGGAGTCATTCGGAGGCGTGGCGGATCCCTCCGGAACCGCAAAAGAAAAACGCGCCTGGGAGTCATCGGGGTGGACGAGGAAGGTCGCCCGACCATCGACATCTGACCGCAGGAGGCGAAGGCCTTCATCGGCCGCGTCCCAGGATTTCACTACGATGTAGTTCAGCTCATCGCGCAGGAAATCCTCGACCACTCCTTCGAACCGGGGATCAACTTCCAGGAAATCTGCCAGCACGCCCACGGGCGCAAGTCCGCCCTGCAAGGTCCCCGATTGAAACAATCGTCGAACCGATTCCGTGGAATACCCGTGTTCCGCGATGACGGCCTCAAGTGATCCCTTCTTCCCCAGCGCCGAGGCATATTGTGAGCGCAAACTATCCAAATGGCGCTTGCCTTCAGCTTCCTGACGGCGTTTCTGTTCTGATAGTTCGCGACTTTGCGCGATTTCGTTGGTCAAGGCGGAAATTCGCTGGGATACAGACTCAAACTCGATTGCCAGCTGGCCCCGCTCGCCGCCGAAAGTCTCTGCTTGCGCCCGGGCTGTCTCCATCTCCGCCTGCAGCCGCTGGGCTTCGCGATCGGCGGATGCCATGCGCTCCTCCGCCTGGGTAAGCTGGTTGCGGAGGTTGGAAAGTGAGGCCAAGGATTCCAGCATTGAAATTCGTGATTGCTCTTGCTGCTGTTCAACTCCGGCGAGCGCTGCCGCCGCGGCGGTAGCCTGCTGTTGGCTGGCTTCCAGCTCCCGCTGGGCCGCCTCGAGATCGGAGGCGGCGGAAGCCAGCAATTGCCGATTCGAACTAAGCTCCTCTTCCAGCGCGGCCAGCCGCACGCGGGCCTGCCCGACCTCAGCTTCCGAAGCTGATGCTCGCGTTGTAAGTTCGTGGCAGCGTTCCTGGTTGTGATGTTGTTGAGCCTGGCTGCGATCGACTTCGAGCTTAATGTCACTCAAACGGCTGCCGTTTTCCCGGATTTCAGCTTCTATCGCATAACCGCGCTGCGTCCGCTCGGCAAGCTCGGACTCCATCTCCTGCACGGCCTGAGCCTGGCGGCGCATTTCTTCCCCGGCGGAATTGCTCTGTGCGTCCAGTTCATCGCTCTGAAGGTCAAATTGCGCGAACTTGCTGGCCAGCACCAGGCGGAGCTTCGCCCTCATCTCCTCGCGCAACCACGCATAACGTTCAGCCTTCGAGGCCTGCCGTTTTAGAGAGTTCATCTGCCGCGTGACTTCTTCGAAGATGTCATTCACACGAGCGAGGTTCTGCTTGGCATCTTCGAGGCGTGCCTCGGCCAGCCGTTTCTTAGTCTTGAATTTTGTGACTCCCGCCGCTTCTTCGATAATGGCCCGGCGATCGGTCGGACGGCTGCTAAGGATTTGCCCAATGCGTCCCTGCTCGATGAGGGCGTAGGACTCGGGTCCCAGACCCGTGCCCATGAATAATTCTTGGATATCGCGCAGCCGGCACAGCTTTCCGTTCAGCAAGTATTCGCTATCGCCGGAGCGGAACAGACGCCGCGTGACCACGATCTCTCCCGCACGGAACTGTTGCTGAAATTTCCTGCGCCGGATTTTGAGAACCACTTGCGGTCCGATCTCCTGCGCGAAACTCGTGGCACTCTCGCCCAGTCCTGGCGCTCCATTTGCCTCGCCGTCTTCGGAAGC
The DNA here is from genome assembly GCA_038254805.1 of Terriglobales bacterium. GTDB lineage: Bacteria > Acidobacteriota > Terriglobia > Terriglobales > Acidobacteriaceae > Gp1-AA145. The sequence goes on along the minus strand of JBBSFW010000057.1, from coordinate 450 downwards.
GCTTTCCTCCGCCATTCCGGGCTGATTTTCCTCGGTAATCCGCTCCACCTCCTCAGCTGCCTGGGCTCGGATTTCGGCCTCGTCCCAGTCCTGGGCAGGCATCTCCTCCCGCAGATCAAGTTCAGTGGGATCATGCTTGTCGGCCCCGTCATATACTTCGGGATCGATCAGCGAGAGCGACACTTCTGCCATGCCCGTCGGCTTGCGGTCGCGCGTGCCCGCAAATATGACGTCCTCCATGCGCGAACCGCGCAGGGTTTTCGCCGATTGCTCGCCCAGCACCCACGAGATGGCATCAGCAATATTCGATTTTCCGCAACCGTTCGGTCCAATAATCGCGGCGATGCCGTCGCCGTGGAATTTGAGTTCCGTGCGGTCGCAGAATGACTTGAATCCAAGGATCTGGAGTTTCTTCAGTTTGAGCAACTTTGTTTACTCCCTCCCGGGTAG
>JBBSFW010000056.1:0-23962 GCA_038254805.1 Terriglobales bacterium | reverse complement strand
ACTTGTTGCAAGGATTTGGGTACCTGCCAAATGATCGCTTGATTCGTATCACGAAAAACAATCGAGAAATTTCGGATGTGGCTTTCCGGCTGCAAGTCATCACCACCATCGACCAGATCGAGAATCTTTACTGGAATCTAGTATTCGCCTTCGAAAATGTGCGCGTGTCGCAGGAGTCGCTGGCATTTGCGCAAAAGACACTTTCCGATAATCAGAAACAAGTGCAGATTGGCAGCCTCGCTCCTATTGAAGTGGTTCGGGCGCAGAACACCGTGGCCGCAGACCAACAAAGCTTAATTCAGGCGCAGACCAACCTTGATTTGCAGCAATTGCTTATGAAGAACGCGCTTAGCCGCTCCCTGGAGGATCCCGCGTTGGCAACCGCCGAAGTTATTCCCACCACTACCATGGCGCTGTCCCCGCAGGAGGCCGTGGTTCCCACACAGGACCTTATCAATCAGGGGCTGCAACATCGCGCCGAGCTGGTAGAGTCACGCATTGATATGAGCAACCGGGACATCAGCACCAAAGCCATCAGAAACGCTCTGCTGCCCAGCTTGGACCTGTTTGCTTACTACGGCGGATCGGGTCTGGGCGGATCGCAGAACCCAGGCAATCTTTGCGCGAATCAAAATCCTCCGGGATTCGGTTGCAGTCCCTCGTCCGTGCCGGCGGTGGGCTATACCGGCACTCTGAACCAGTTGATTGATTCCACGGCATCGGACAAAGGTATGGGAGTGACGCTCTCAATACCTCTGCGCAACCGCTCGGCGCAGGCTCTGGCCACCCGCTCGCAAATCGAGTATCGGCAGGCGCAGATGCGCTTGCAGCAGCTCGAAAACCAGGTCCGCATCGAAGTCCGCAATGCGCAATTTGCAGTGACCCAAAACCGAGCTGCGGTGCAATCTGCGCAGGCCGCAGTTGAACTGGCCAAGCAATCACTTGATGCGGAGCAGAAGAAATTGAATCTAGGGGCGTCAACCTCGACCCTGGTTCTACAGAATCAATCGGGGTTGGCCACAGCTGAATCGAACCTGGTTTCGGCCATGGCTGCGTACGAAAAAGCCCAAATCGAACTCGACCGCGCCACCGGGTTGCTCATTGAACATGCGGGCATTGTCATGTCCGACGCTGAACGGGGCGAAGTAACGCACACACCCAAGATTCAGTATGTAGCGCCACGGCCGGACATACAATCGCCCACGCCACAGCAACAATAAATCTCTTCTGTCGTCTCTTAGCGAATAAGACTTCGCTTTGAGAACGAGCCACCGCCGTTGAAGGAGCCCGGGGCGCATTTTCGAAGCAGCTTCTCCGACAGGAATGACAATTTATTGAATTCCGGCAGGCATCCCGGCGAGGACTAGGGCTTCATTGCCTTCAGGTTTATTCTTTTCCCCGTGCCTGTCTCCATTGCCCTGATCACCCTCAATGAGGAAGCCAACCTTGCGCGCACACTCGAAAGCGTGAGTCCATTGGTTCGTGACGGCCAGGGTGAAATCATCGTTGTGGACTCAGGATCAACCGACCGCACCCTGGAGATTGCTCGCTCCTATGGGGCGAGGATTTTCATCGAGTCATGGAAAGGTTTTGCAGAGCAGAAGAATTCGGCAATGGAGAAGACCTCCGGGGATTGGATATTACAGTTGGACGGAGACGAGGCGCTCGAACCCGAACTGGCGGAGGAGATCAACACTGTCACTCGGCGAGGCGATATTGTGAGCGGCTTCTGGATTCCACGGAAGAATTTCTTCCTCGGCCGCTGGATCAAGCACGGCGGCTTCTTTCCTGATCGCAAGCTGCGTCTCATCCGGCGGGGCGCCGGGAAGTTCGAGGAATACGGCGCCCATCCAACCATCCAAGTAAAGGGGCCGACTGGCAGGCTCACGCACGCGCTGATTCATAATACCTACCCCACGCTGAGTGGCTATATTGACCACATGAATCGCTATTCGTCCTCCGGCGCGGAGGTCGCGATAGCGAAGGGGCATCGCAGTTTTAATCTCATCAACATCGTTGTCAGGCCAAAGCTCACATTCATTTATAACTACTTTTGCCGGCTTGGATTTCTCGATGGCCGCGAGGGATTGCTGCTGCACGGTTACCACGCGGTTTACGTTTCCTGGAAGTATTCAAAAGCGTGGGAACTCTCGCGCAAGCGCCCACCCTGATTTCCGACCGACCGGATGGTCGCCCACGTTGCTTGCCCCTGCGCAGCGCGTCTCCTATGATCGGAACAGAGTGCGAACATGGCCAGCAAGAAATCCGACATTTCAGACACCCCGATCGCAGAGTTAACCGATAACCGCCATCCCTCGGACTTGGAGAAACGCTGGGCTGAGAACACGCTATTGCCCGCGATAGAGAAGTCTCCCGAGAAGCCCATTGGCGCTCCCAGCGGAGTGAACCTAGACGAACAGGGTCGCGCCCGCTTCACCACGATTTCTGGGGTGTCCATCCGGCGGCTCTATACGCAGGCCGATTTGCCGCAGGATTGGAATCATGACGACTATCTAGGGTATCCCGGCGAGCCGCCCTATACACGCGGGATTCATGCTACCGGCTATCGCGGGAAACTTTTTACTATGCGCCAGTTCTCGGGCTTTGCTTCGCCCGAGGAGACTAATCAGCGATACAAATACCTTCTGGAGCACGGTGGCAGCGGACTATCGGTGGCCTTCGATTTGCCCACGCTCATGGGCTACGACTCTGATCATCCGGCCAGTGAGGGCGAGGTCGGCAAGTGCGGCGTAGCTATTGATTCTCTCGAAGATATGGAGATCCTGTTCGACGGAATTGATCTGGAGAAGACGACTGTCTCCATGACCATCAACTCACCGGCAACGGTGCTGTGGGCCATGTACCTGGTGGTAGCCGAAAAACAGGGAGCTGACTGGAAGAAAATTTCGGGCACCATTCAGAACGACATTTTGAAGGAATACATCGCGCAGAAGGAGTACATCTATCCGCCGGCGCCTTCGATGCGGCTGGTGGTGGATACATTTGAGTTCGGGTCGAAGTTCACGCCACGATTCAACACTATTTCGATCAGCGGATATCACATTCGCGAGGCTGGGTCCACGGCCCTGCAGGAGCTGGCATTCACGCTCTACGACGGGGTGGAGTATGTGGAATGGGCACGGCGACGCGGCCTCGATGTGGATGAGTTTGGTCCACGTCTGAGTTTTTTCTTCAATGCGCATAATGACTTCTTTGAAGAAATTGCGAAGTACCGCGCCGCCCGAAAGATTTGGTATCAGGTGATGAAGGACCGCTTCGGGGCGAAGAACCAGCGCACCTGGCTGATGCGCTTCCACACTCAGACTGCCGGCGTCTCGCTTCCCGCGCAGCAGCCGATGAATAATATTGCCCGAGTCGCCATTCAGGCCCTGGCGGCAGTACTGGGCGGAACGCAGTCTCTGCACACTGATGCCTATGACGAAGCGCTGGCCTTGCCGACGGAGGAGGCCGCGAGAATCGCATTGCGCACCCAGCAGATTATTGCGCATGAATCGGGCGTGACGGCTACGGTCGATCCATTCGGAGGCTCTTATTTTTTGGAGAACCTGACGCTGCAAATGGAAAAGGGCGCATTTAGCTACTTCGACAAGCTGGATGCGATGGGGGGCATGGTGAAAGCCATTGAGCGTGGTTATCCGCAGAAGGAGATCGCGGAGGCTTCTTACCAATATCAGCGCGCGGTCGAAGCCCGAGAAAAGATCATCGTCGGTGTGAACGACTTCACGGTGGAAGAGGGGTCGCCGCACATTCTTTACATTGGTGAGGGCGTAGCCTTGCAGCAATCTGCAAAGCTGAAAATACTGCGCGCAAGGCGATCCAATCAGGAAGTAGAGCGCCGCCTCGATACTTTGAAGCAAGCGGCATCACGCGAGCCGCGAGCGGAGCCGGCGGGCCGGGTCTCTTCAGACAACACCATGCCTTACATCATCGACGCGGTGCGCGCTTACGCGACCGTGGGAGAAATCTGTGAGGCGTTGCGCCAGGTGTACGGAACGTACACTGAAGTGAGCGTCACCTAAACGCGTGAAAGTGGTTGGGATTCTGCAGACCGATTCGCTCCGAACCGGTCTGCGGTTCACTTTAGCTTCTGCGGCAGCTTATCTCCTTTGCTCATGCTGCTGATAGTAGGCTTCGCCCTCTTGTACTTGCTGGATGGCTTGATTTACCAGCTCCATCGCCCTTTCGCGATGACCCCCCTTGTTCGGAGCAGCTCGTTGCAGTTCAGCTTGGGCCTGCTCGAGATGACCGATAGCGGCGCTCATGTGGGGCTCGTGCCGCGCCATTGCGGCTGTCTGAGCGCGGCCAATTCCTGAGTACATGCCTAATCCAATGAGCACTGTCAAAGTGCTGCAGGCTGCAATAACCTTCTTACGCATAAATCCTCCGTCGTCGCAGAATGGAACTGTGTCTGAGACGCCGCCGCTGAGGCGCAGGTTGCTCTGAATTCAGAGGTGATCGCTCATCTGCTACACTGGCACGCTTCGGAAGCGGAATTCACGACCATGGAATACATCCTGGGAATCGACGTGGGGACAGGAGGGACCAGAGCCGTACTGGTGGACCGAGAGGGCGCAATCGTGAGCTCTGCTACTTGCGCGCATCAGCCCTTCGTTTCTCCGCAGATCGGCTGGGCAGAGCAAAAACCCGAAGACTGGTACCAAGCCGCCGGGTCAGCTATCCGAGAAGCCATCTCGAATGCCAGAGTCACCCCCTCAAGCATCTCTGCAGTTGGTCTTGCAGGCCAGATGCACGGGGCGGTATTGCTCGATGAAAACGAGCAAGTATTACGGCCAGCTCTGATCTGGTGCGACCAGCGGACTCAGATCCAGTGCGACTGGTTAAATGGGAAGCTTGGGGAAAGCAAAATTATCGAGCTCACCTGCAATCCGGCATTGACGAATTTCACTCTCACCAAGCTGCTGTGGGTTCGCGATAACGAACCTGAACCTTGGCGGCGTTTCCGGCGAGTGCTCTTGCCCAAAGATTATGTTCGCTTGGGTCTCACGGGTGAGCATGCCATGGATATGGCCGAGGCTTCGGGAACCCTCATGCTCGACGTCGCAAAGCGTCGCTGGTCGGAAGAGATCATGGCTGCAGCGGAAATCCCCCCAAGCTGCCTCCCAAAGCTATACGAGTCTCCTGAAATCTGTGCGCGAATTTCCCCGGCTGGCGCCGCGCATACAGGCCTGAACCCGGGAACCCCGGTCGTAGCCGGCGCCGGTGATCAGGCAGCCGGGGCGGTGGGTATGGGGATTGTGCGGGCCGGCTCGGTGAGCGCCACCATCGGAACATCGGGCGTGGTATTTGCTGCAACCGACGTCCCCGCAATGGACCCAAAGGGCCGCATACACACCTTTTGCCATGCGGTACCCGGCCGCTGGCACGTGATGGGTGTCACCCAGGCTGCGGGTTTGTCATTACGCTGGCTACGCGACCTGTTACGCAACTCCTCGAACCTCTCCTACGAAGACCTGACCCGCGGGGCGGAGACCATTCCCGCCGGATCGGAAGGCGTCCTGTGGGCGCCCTATCTGATGGGGGAACGCACTCCGCATCTGGATGCGGATGCTCGCGGCACGTTGACCGGGCTTGCAGCCAGCCACACGCGTGGACATATTGTTCGCGCCATACTCGAGGGTGTAGCTTTTAGTCTGAAAGACTCGCTTGCGTTGTTCAATGAAATGCGAGTGCCGATCAAGAATATCCGCCTCGGAGGAGGGGGAGCACGCTCGGAACTGTGGCGGCAAATCCAGGCGGACGTGTATGGCCATGAAATCGAAATTCTGGCAGCGGAAGAGGGCGCGGCATATGGAGCCGCTTTGCTCGCAGGTGTCGGGGCGCGATTCTGGAACTCAATTGAGGAAGCCTGCGACGCCGTTGTGAAGGTGCAGAGGCGAGTGACTCCCAATGCCCGGGCGGTTGAAACTCTCCTTCGGCAATACGAAAAATTTCGCATGGTCTACCCTGCGTTGAAGCCACTGTTCGCGCGCACCTAGCTCTCCTGCTATCGTTGACCATGATCGAAGTTACCTGCAGCGGTTTGCTTTTTGATCTTGATGGCGTGCTGATTGATTCAACGCCCGCGGTTGCCAGAGTCTGGAGTGCATGGGCGGTTGAGCACGGATTCGAACCGGGGGAGATCGTTCGCCGGGCCCACGGCCGGCCGAGCGTCGCCACGATTCGCGAGCTTTTGCCCGGAGCAGACTATGAGGCGGAAAACCGGATCGTGGAGCAGGGCGAAATCGACGATGTCGCCGGAATCGTGCCACTACCCGGAGCACGCGAACTGCTGGATTCCCTGCCAACAGATCGATGGGCGATCGTTACCTCCTGCACTCGTGTTCTTGCCGAAGTGCGCCTCAAAGCCGCCGGGTTGCCAGTTCCGGCGTACTTGCTCACCTCGAATGACGTGAAAAACGGTAAGCCCGCCCCGGAGCCATATATCAAGGGAGCTGCCTTGCTGGGTGTTCCGGCCGCGAACTGCCTGGTCTTCGAGGATGCTCCGGCTGGGATTCACGCCGGCAAGGCTGCCGGAGCGCGGGTAACGGCGTTCCGTACCACAGCGCTGGATTCGGATCTGCAACAAGCAGGCGCGGACTGGATAGTCTCCGGCTGCTACGGCATCTCTCTGCTGGCCTTCGACCCCAAGGCGCATTTGGTGACCCTTTCGCTAAATCCTGAGAATTTGAAGCCGTTGTAAAAAGATTGTCATCAAGGCGCTCCGGACCGGCTGCCCCGAGCCGAGCAGGAGTAGTCTTGAACTATTCAATTCGCAAAAAACGCATAACTTAGGGAGGCGCTATGCTTTGGGTAGCAGAGGAAGCAGGGGCGGCGAGCATCCATAGCGCGCCGTACAGGCTTCCAAATCGGGCAGGGACTACTGGTATGGAGCGCATTCTGGTGGTGGAAGACGACCGTGCAGTCCAGAAGGCCTTGCGGCGCCTGTTCGAAGCCGAAGGTTACGTGGTACAGATTGCGCCCGACGGAAATTCCGCCGTGGAGGGTTTTCGCCATGCGGTGCCCTCGGCTGTAATTCTGGATCTCAGACTCCCTGGCCTTCCCGGGCGAGAAGTTTGCCGCGAGTTCAAACAACAGGCCCCCTCCGTCCCCATCATTGTTCTCAGCGCCACCAGTGATGTGTCCGACAAAGTCTTGTTGCTCGAGTTGGGCGCGGACGACTATGTGACCAAGCCGTTCAGTCCCCGGGAACTGCTGGCTCGAGTGCGCGCCGCCTTGCGGCGGACGACCCGGGCGGCGGTTGCGGAGAAGTTTTCGTTCGGCGACGTTTCCATTGATTTTTCTAAGATGGAGATCATTCGCGAGGGAAGGACGGTCACCCTGACCGCGCAGGAATTCAAGACGCTGGCGTTCCTGTTGCAGAATCCGGAGCGAGTAATAACCCGCGATGAACTTCTCAACGAGGTATGGGGATATCAGAATTATCCTTCTACCCGTACTGTGGACAATCACATCCTGAAGCTGCGCCAGAAACTGGAGACGGACCCTGCGAATCCCGTACATTTCCGGACAGTGCACGGTGTAGGCTATAAATTCATAGGCTGAACCCGAGGGCGCTGTTTAAGGGAGCGGTATGGTTAAAATCCGGTTGCGCACCAAGTTCTTGCTGTCGATGGTCGTTATCTCCGCCGGATTGACTTCACTCAGCCTGCTACTGGTGAGGCAGAGCGTGCAGTCGGAAGTAAAGCAACAGATTTTTTTTGACCTGCAAAACTCGGTCAGCACCTTCCAAAGTTTCCAGCGCGAGCAGGAAGCCACCCTGAGCCATTCCGCTGATTTGCTCGCCGATCTCCCTGACCTTCGCGCGATGATGACCACGCAGCATGCGGCGACAATCCAAGATGGATCCAATCCTTTGTGGCATTTGGCCGGTAGTGATCTTTTCGTCCTGGTAGACCGCGCCGGCACAGTTGTCGCTCTGCACACGACCGCGCCAGGATTCACCCGCGAAATGGCACAGCGTTCCTTCGCAGCGTCGCTGGACCGGCAGGAGCACTGGTGGTTTGGAGCGCAACATCTTTACGCAGTTTTTTTGAAACCCGTCTATTTCGGACCTGCTGCAAGCGGCAAGTTGCTGGGATATCTTGTGATCGGTTACGGAATTGACGACCGGGTCGCTTCTCAGATCAGCCGGATCGCCGGAGGCCGGGTGGCCTTTTACTATGGCGACAGCATTGTCACCAGTACTTTGAGTCCCGCAAACGAAGCCGATCTTGGCAAACTTGAGGAGTCAAGGAACGAAGCCGCAGCGGCGATACAGCTGGGTGACGAACGGTTTCTCAGGACGACGATTCAGCTTTCGCCGCAAGGCAGCCCGAGCGTGAGGCTGATGGTTCTCAAATCCTACGACCAGGCCACCCAGTTCCTGGATAAAATCAATCACGTTCTGCTGGCCCTGGGAATGCTTGCCGTGCTGGTTGGCAGCGCGCTGGTATTTTTGATCTCGCATACCTTCACGCGGCCTCTTTCGAGTTTACTGGCGGGAGTTTCAGCGCTGCAGCGGGGTGATTTTACCTATGCTCTGGACCTGCGCGGCCGCGATGAAGTGGCGGAGTTGGCACGCGCCTTCGATCGGATGCGAGAGAGCCTGCAGCGGAGCCAGCAAAACCTGATTGAATCAGAGCGGCTCGCTACTATCGGCCGCATGGCCAGTTCGATCTCGCATGATCTGCGTCATTCCCTGGCTGCAATCGTGGCCAACACGGAATTTCTTTGCGAGTCCCACCTTTCCAGCGAGCAGCGTGACGAGTTGTACAGTGAGGTTCGGTCTGCAGTGGATCGTATGACCGAACTGATCGATTCCCTTCTCGAATTTTCCAGGACTCGCGCTTCGCTGCGTCCTACTTACGGAAATTTACGAAGTACCATTGCCAGCGCAATGCAGGCACTGCGGTCCAACCCTGAGTTTCATCAGGCCAGGATGGAAGTGATTCAGGCCGGGAAAACCGAGGGATGGTTCGACCACAGGAAACTGGAGCGCGCATTTTTCAACCTGCTGCTGAACGCATGCGAATCGCTCCCCCAGGAAGGCGGACGAGTGGAGATTAATATTCGGGACAACGAGACGGGCATCGAGATCAAGGTAGGCGACAATGGCCGCGGGATCCCGAGTTCAATCCGGAGCACGCTGTTCGAACCTTTCGTCAGCCTGGGGAAAGAGAATGGGACCGGGCTGGGATTGACCGTGGTCCAGAAGATCATTCAGGATCACGGAGGCGAGGTGGCATTGGAGCAGACCTCCTCTGAAGGCACAGTTTTTCGGATTACACTCCCGCACCCGGCCGGTCCGGTCAGCGATTCCCGAGCCTCTGAAGAAGTTTCCTCTGCCGTTGACAGCGGCGTAAACTCGACCAAGCAGGCATGATCCCGTGAGTTTCATTTCTGCGCCGCCCCTGGGGTCGTTCCTGTTCGGAGGAACCCTTGACGCAACGAAGATCTTCTCTCATCCGTTCCATACGGTTGTCTGCGATATGGCTGCCTTTGGCGCTGGCTTATCGCCCAGCTGCAGCCCAGCAAATCAATGTCGCCTCGGTTCATGCTGATAACAACCTGGCTGAGTCGGTGCAGGATTTGCGCGAGCAGGTGCGGGAACTCCGTACTGCTGTAGCGGACATCAAATCTGAGGCCGCCCAGTACCGGGCAGAGAGCGCTGAACTGCGCCACGAACTGGAAAATTTGCGCGCCGCACCCGGCCTCCCAGTCGCGGGGAAACAAGAGGACACCAAGTCCGCGATGGCCCCGGTTGCGAGCAGCACCCAAGCCGACAAGCGATTGGCATCGATTGAGGAAACATCGCAGGTACTGGAAAGTCAAGTCCGGACTCAGGACCAGACCAAAGTCGAGAGCACCTCAAAATACCGCGTCCGGCTTTCTGGCCTTGTACTGCTGAACCTTTTCAGTAATCGCGGAGCGGTGGATAATCTCGATTTTCCGACGTACGCGGCGCCCACCAATGTGTATGGCGCAAATTCTACTTTCGGAGCGACGCTGCGGCAGTCCGAGCTCGGCCTGGAGGTCTTCGGACCACAATGGGGTGGCGCCAAGACGAGCGGACAACTGCAGTTCGACTTCGGAGGAGGATTCCCGTCTGCGGCACTCGACGGCATCAACACCGGCCTGGTGCGACTGCGGACGGCCAGCATGCGGCTGGATTGGGGACGCACTTCCATTATCGGGGGACAAGACGGATTATTCATTTCACCGCTTTCCCCAACTTCCTTTGCTTCTCTGGTGATCCCAAGCCTCGGGTACTCTGGCAACCTGTGGGCGTGGACACCGCAAGTACGGGTGGAACACAGGTTCGATCTCCGCGACGACCAGAACATGACGATTCAGGCGGGCTTCATGGACAACGTCACTGGCGAACCCTCGTACGGTTCACACCGGCAGCCTCAGGCCGGCGAAAGTTCGAGCCAGCCTGCCTATGCCGTGAGGACTGGTTGGAACAAGACTCTGGGGGGGCGCGCCCTGAGTCTGGGCGCGAGCGGATACTATTCCCGGCAGAACTGGGGATATGGTTGGGAAGTGGACGGCTGGGCGGCAATGACTGATTGGCGCATCCCCGTGACCTCCAGGGTAGAGATTTCGGGTGAGTTTTATCGGGGCCGCGGTGTCGGAGGACTAGGCGGAGGCATCGGACAGTCCATTATCTTCAGCGGCAGTCCGCAAGATCCGGCATCCGACTTTCGACCCATTGATTCGGCAGGTGGGTGGTCCCAGGTAAAATTCTGGGCGAATTCGCGACTGGAGTTTAACGTCGCCTTTGGAGTTGATAGCCCCTTCGCGGAGGACATCCACGCCTTCGCCTCGCCGATTGGTTATTATCCAACCGTGCTGGCATCGAATCGCAGTTCGTTGTTCAACTTCGTCTACCGGCCGCGCGCCGATTTGCTGTTCTCAGGAGAATATCGCCATCTGCACACAACCGAGATCGGCGCCTACAACACCGCCGGCCAGATCAATATGACAATGGGGGTATTGTTCTGATTATGAAATGCCTTTCGCTGCTGTGCCCCGTGTTTGCGATGTGTGTCTGCATGGGGGCGCAGGAAGTTACGTTGAAGGCGCAGACGCGCGCAATGGAGGGCACTCACAGGCAGTCATCTAGAGCTGGGAGTGTTGTAGTCTGGTTGATGCCGTCAGATAATCAGCCGGTAAGGTCAGTCTCATCTTGGCCGCTAAAGCTTACACAACATCACAAGAGCTTTGAACCTCATCTCCTGATTGTGCCCGTAGGTGCCGTAGTGCAATTTCCTAATCGCGATCCATTCTTTCACAATGTTTTTTCTCTGTTTGAGGGCAAGCGATTCGATCTTGGACTCTATGAAGCGGGAAGTACCAGAACCGTGAGTTTTGACCGGCCCGGAGTCTCATATATCTTCTGCAACATTCATGCGGAGATGGGGGCAGTCGTCATAGCGCTCGATACTCCATACTTCGCCGTTTCGAACCAGAACGGAGAGCTCGTGATACCTCATGTGCCGCTGGGACGGTACTCAATGAGAGTCTGGTATGAAACCGCGCTGCCTGATGCCCTCGATGCAATGGCTCGCGAGATTAACGTTACCGAGAACAGCTCCACATTGGGGGTGCTGCAAATTCCCCCGGCCCCGACCTCCAGCGCGCACAAGAACAAGTACGGAATGGACTACGACCCGCCCACGCCCAATGATCCCGCTTATAGCCATCCGTAGGGAGTGTTTTGATGTGACAAGAAATTTACACGCCCATTAAGAGATACTGACAATAGCCATCGAGCGCGCGCCTAGCCTTGTTCATTGCGAACGGGTCTTTCTTCGGCCCTTTGCTGGTGCAGGTCCCGGGACTCCAATCAATTGTTTTGCCCCTGCTTCCACCAGCAACCCAGAGACATCGGGATTCGTTCACGCACAGTTCTTTTTTAGGAGAAATTTTATGGATGCATTTCGCTCAACGTCCAAAACTTGGCTTTTGTATTTTATCGCCAGTTTTATCTTCTCAACACCGAGCTTGGCCCAAAAATATGTACAAACCAATCTCGTCTCCGATGTTCCGGGTTGGGCCAGGACCCTGGATTCCAACCTTGTTAATGCATGGGGGATTGCTTTCAGCCCGAAATCGCCTGTCTGGGTTGCGGACAACGGCACGGGACTGTCGACGCTCTACACCGGCACGGGCTCGATTGTTCCACTCGTGGTCACAATTCCACCGCCCACTGGAGGGACCGGTTCGGCTCCCACCGGCGTGGTATTTAACGGCAGCGGCGGGTTTGAGGTGAATAAGAGTGGGGCTTCTAGCAGTTCGTTGTTCATCTTTGATACCGAAGATGGCACCATCAGCGGCTGGAGCCCGGGCGTGGACTTGCACAATGCCATTTTGGCAGTGGATAACTCGGGAACCGGAGCGGTTTATAAAGGATTAGCCATCGGAGCGACCGCGGATGGATCCTTTATCTACGCAAGTAACTTCAGCAGCGGTTGGGTGGAGATGTACGATTCCCACTTCCAATGGGTGAAGAATTTTACAGACACGGATCTGCCCCCGGGGTATGCACCATTCGGAATTCAGACCATCCACGATAAACTGTACGTCACCTTTGCCTTGCAGAATGAAGACAAAGAGGACGATGTCGCCGGGCCGGGACATGGCTTCGTTGACGTTTTTGACCTAAACGGGCACAAGCTCAAACGCCTGATCTCGCATGGCGCGCTCAATTCTCCGTGGGGGATTGCCCTTGCTCCTTTGAGCTTCGGGAAATTTAGCGGCAACTTGCTGGTCGGCAATTTTGGCAATGGCCATATCAATGCTTACAACCTTAGCACCGGGGCAGCTCGGGGCCATATGCTTCGCCCCAGCGGGAGAACGCTGGAAATAGACGGTCTGTGGGGCCTGGCCTTCGGAAATGGCGAGGCCGCCGGACCAGTAAATACTCTATTATTCACCGCCGGACCGGACGACGAATCACATGGCTTGTTCGGGAGTATTCGCGCCAAATAGGCCCATGTAATTTTCGGTTAAGCGCCGGCCATATGTGGCCGGCGCTTTTTCGTGACGTTGGATAACGTTTCAAAATGCGGCCTACCGCCGGTTCGTGGTAGAAATAGAAATCTTTTTGCGAGGGGCTTCGGTTCTTGACAACTGCATGTCAATTCAAAGCGTAAAGCCATCCACGTCTAATCTTGCCCTTTGCTTACAGCAAAAGCGCCTTGCAATTTCGCCGTATGACTGATCTTTCGCCCGAAAATCAGTGGTTCGTGGGAGTGGATGTGGGCGGGACCAAAGTGGCCGCCGGATTAGTGGACTCGAACGGAGAAATCAGGTCCGGGATACGAGTTCCGATGATCTCTCATTCGTCGGCCCAGGATGGCCTGAGCGCTGTTCTTTCGGCCATCTCTCAGCTTCTTCAGGAGCACACGGCAGAAATTTCGGGGATCGGGATTTGCTCGCCGGGTCCACTCGATCCCCGCGCAGGGATTGTTCTGAATCCTCCCAATCTTCCGTGCTGGCGCAACTTTCCACTGGCTGATGCGGTGAGAGAAATCTATAGCGTTCAAGTACACCTGGATAATGACGCCAATGCTGCTGCGCTCGCAGAAACCCGCTGGGGAGCCGGCCGAGGCCATCAAAATGTTTTCTATGCAACTATTGGCACCGGCATTGGAACCGGAATCATTTTCGATGGGAAAATTTATCATGGCCGGACCGGCGCGGCGGGAGAAGGCGGGCACGTCAGCGTGGATTATCGCGGCCCGGTGTGCGCTTGCGGTAAGCCGGGCTGCATCGAGGTCCTCGCTTCCGGTACGGCCATTGCGAGAAGAGCGCGGGAGAAAGTGGCCGGGCAACAACAGTCGTTAATGCTGGAATTAGCGGATGGCCTGCCGGATGCAATCACGGGCGAGATCGTGGGCCATGCGGCGGCTGCCGGCGACCCCCTGGCGCGGGAGGTCCTAATTGAAACGACCGACATATTAGCGCTGTGGCTGGGAAATATGATTGACCTGCTCGATCCGGAGGTGATTGTGATCGGCGGAGGAGCTGCGGCTCTGCTGCTCCCGTTCTTTGATCAGCTGCGGGAACGCATCCCTAAGCTGACCATAAATCCCAGAGCCAGCGAAGTTCCGATCATTCAAGCCCGCTACGGCCCCGACTCCGGAATCGCTGGCGCAGCCGCGCTTTGCGAGTGAAGCATCGGTGGAGCTTTCGCAGGAATTAGGAAGGGCTGTACAACCGCCAAATGGCGTCCTGGCATGGATTGGTTAAACAGTTCTTTACGGTGGTGTACCCTCCGAATTGGTGAACGATCAAGACGATGCCCGCCGGGAGCTTACGGCTCACATTGAATGACCTCTGTTTCTCTCCCTGCACGTCGGTGTGCTTGTCGGTTTCGACATAAAACTCTTCCCACGTGGCGGCAGCACCCGCCCGTGCTCAGAATCTCGCTCGTCGTGAGATCCTGCAATTTCGGAAACTGCCCAAGGTTTGTGGCTGGAATCCTCGCGCCTATTAGATATCAACTACATAAATCTTTGCCCCGCAACGGCTGAAAGTCTTATAGTAAGGGGGTTTCGAGAAAGCGTTTACTCAGAATAGTTCCCGAAGCGTGATTCGGGTCCAACAGCCGGCGGAAAATGCGACATCCGCCACCTTGGAAAACGTGGTCTGGAAGACGTTGGATTAATCCAACAAAAAAGGAAAGAGGAGGCTGGAAAATTCATGTCCTCGCGACGCCGGTTTTTGCAAGGCACTTCCACTCTGGGATTGGCGTGGTCTGCCAATGCTCTTTTTGGCCGATTGCTGGCGCAAACACGGCCTGCTAGCGCCGACCAGACAGTTCAGATCTTCATAGACTCCCGCCGTACGATCGCTCCGCTTGATCGCAATCTGTTCGGTTCGTTTCTCGAACATCTAGGGCGCGCGATCTACGAAGGTATCTACGACCCGGGATCGAAGCTGTCGGACTCTAATGGTTTCCGCAAGGATGTGTTGCAGGAAATTCGCCAACTCGGGGTCCCGATTATTCGCTATCCCGGCGGCAACTTCGTGTCGGGCTACAACTGGCTCGATGGTGTGGGGCCAAAGCAAGACCGACCGCGGGTGCTCGACAAAGCATGGAATTCCATGAACTCCAATCAATTCGGGACCAATGAGTTCATGGCATGGTGCAAGGCCGCGGGCACACAGCCCTTGATGGGCCTAAATCTTGGTACTGGAACTGCTGAACAGGCTGCCGCGTTGGTTGAATACTGTAACGTGGATAAGGGCACCAAGTGGAGCGATCTGCGCCGCAAGCATGGATTTTCCGAGCCTTACAACGTTAAGAATTGGTGCATTGGTAACGAAATGGACGGCCCTTGGCAAATTGGCCATATAACCGCCACGGAATATGGCATCAGGGCGCAGGATACCGCCCGGCAAATGCGCTATGTCGACCATTCGGTGCAGTTGATTGCTTGCGGATCAAGTGGTCCCGCCATGCCGACTTATCTTGAATGGGACCGTGAAGTTCTGGAGCAGTGTTACGACTATGTGGACGGGCTCTCACTCCACCGCTATCTAGGAAATAACGAGGAAACTGGCGGCAACAGCTCGAAATTTGTCGCGATGAACTTGTCCATGGACCGTCAAATCGGGGAGACACTGGCGGTGTGCGATCTGGTCCGAGGGCACAAGCGCTCGCCCAAGAAACTCTGGCTCTCATTCGATGAATGGAACGTCTGGTACCGCGCCCGTAGCGGTTCGGCGGTGGACGGTAACCGCCAGGAGGCGCCACACCTGCTGGAGGAGATCTATAACCTGGAGGACGCTCTTCTAGTCGGTGGCATGATTAATACCCTGCTTCGCAATGCCGATCGGGTGAAGATCGCCTGCCTTGCACAGTTAGTGAATGTGATCGCTCCAATCATGACGAATGCAAATGGGTTGTTCCGCCAGACCATCTATTATCCATATAGTTGGGCACTGCAATATGCGCGGGGTCGTGTCTTGAATGTCTTGGTGGACTCGCCCACGTATGACGTTGTAGGAATGGACGCGACTCCTTATATCGACGCGGCGGCGACCGTCAGTCCGGAAGATGGCAAAACTGCCCTGTTCATTCTGAACCGTGACCTTTCAAAAGCGCGCCAGATCGAAGTGGTCTGGGAAGACGGGCCGGCGACTCGACTCATTGCCTCGCAAGTACTGACCGGAGATGACCTGAAGGCGGTGAATGGGTTCGATGCGCCAGAGCGGGTTAAACCGCAGCCGTTCGATAAGCCTTCTACCTCAAATCGACGCACTAAATTCGAGGTGCCGGCACGCTCTTACACGATCCTTCAGTGGCAGGCGTAAAGCTCGACATAGTGGAAGCCGAGGCTTAGGAATGTATCGTGCCTCGGCTTTCAGAACTTCTGTTTGCGAATAATGCCAGCGCCCTCCCGGACGACCACTAGTTGGTCTGCTGCGACATTCAAAATGTTTTCTATGTTGCCGTTGGTCCAGCTGATGTTCAAATCTGCTCCGGTTGCTACGCCAAGACCGAAGTGCAAACGATGATCGTCGGCAGAGTAGAAACTCGACTGCGCCAGCACCTCTTGCACCTGGCGCCGGTTGCCATACTGTGCAGTCACCCGTGCGCCAATGGCGCTGCGATTGCTTTGCACTCCGATCAAAAGAATCTTCAGCCAATGGCCGCCGCTCGAGACATCATTACGCAGCAGTGATGGCGGTTCGTTCATGTTCATCACGAGCACGTCGATGTCACCGTCATTATCGAAATCTCCGAACGCGCATCCCCGGCTTGCGTGTGCTTCGGCGATGCCAGGACCGGCTTCCTCGATCAACTCCTCGAACCTGCCATTGCCAAGATTGCGGAATACCAACCGAGGTGTCCGGAATGAATAAGAAGGAAGCTTCTTCTCGACCTCAGGATAAACGCTTCCAGTTGTCACGAAGACGTCGGGAATTCCATCATTGTCCAAATCTACAATTCCGGTTCCCCATCCCACGTATCGAGTTTCAACTCCGAAACCCGAGCGTATAGTGACATCGTCAAAGTTCCCTTTGCCATCATTGCGGTACAGCACGTTCGTATCATCTGCAAAGTTGGTCTTAAAAATGTCCAAATTTCCATCAAGATCGTAATCGCCAACCCCGACGCCCATTCCTGCCTGTTCCATGCCATCTTCGCTGAGCGCTATTCCACGCGCGAGGGCCTCTTCGCGAAATGTTCCATCGTGCTGATTGCGAAAGAGCCAGCTTGGCGTGGAGTCGCATGCGACGTAAATATCAGGCCAGCCATCATTGTCATAATCTGCGGCAACCGCAGTCATGGGATATGAGCCCGCTGCCGCCGCGACCCCCGATGGTTTGCTCACTTCGGTAAACGTGCCGTCTCCGTTGTTATGGAACAGCTGAACAAAGCCGGTGGGAAGACCGCGAGGCCCACAGTTCACCGCAACTCCCTTCCAGGTGCAGTCGGGATTCTCTCCAGGCTTGGGCAACTTCTCGAGAGTTGTGTTGAGGTAATTCGCGACGAAAAGGTCGAGTCGCCCATCGCGATCATAATCCACCCAGGTGCATCCGGAGCCATAGCGGACCACGTTTTGGGCGAGCCCCGCCCGCGTAGTTACATCGGTGAATGTTCCATTCCCGTTATTCCGGTAAAGCACATTATGGCCGTAATAAGTGCCCGCCATTGATCCGCGAGTTGAACTGGCTGCCGCGGAACATCGGGTCGCCATTTGGTTTCATCGGCAAATAACCAGGCTGAATCTGCAGCATCGACTCGGCAAGACGAACATCTGCCGCTGTAATAGTTGGCAGGTCCTCGTAATACTTGTTGTCAACGATGTGACTAACATCCGGGCTGGTAACGTTGAGTGCTTCACTTGCCACGACCTCGATCGATTCAGAAACTGAACCCACCGTGAGCGCAACGTCCTGGCGGACGGTTTCTGCACCCGTGATCACGATTCCGGAACTCACCGAGGTCTTGAACCCCGAGTGGTCTACCGTAACCAGATAAGTACCCAAAATCAGCAGCGGACTAGAGTATGCACCGGAATCATTGGTTGTAAGAACCGTCTCGACCCCAGTCCCAACGTTCTTGATCTTGACGGTCGCGCCTGGCAAGGCGGAACCCGTGGTGTCAGTGACGACGCCGGTAATGACGCCACGATCAGCTCGTTGTGCGTGGAGCGGACCGGCGAGGGAGAGGATAGTCGCAACAACAAGGGCCCCCATTGCAACGTACGTTCTGATCATACGCCCCCCGTTTTATTCAGCCCGCTGGCTCTTGGGCCATATCAGTAAACGCTTACTGCATGGCTGCGAACGTTACGCCGGATGTCATTTCCTTGTCAAGAAAAAAGTAATGCTTTTGTACTATTTGCCGGCGAGCTGCTGGCGGCTAGTTCTTATCAGGAAAGTCGTTCCTAGCGATGCCTTGCCAGTGTCGATCGACCTGCCAGAAGCATTCTGGCCTAATATCGTGAGAGCATGGCCCAGCTGGGACAATTTTCTTGTCAGCGGAATCAGGATCAGCCATACTGCGCGTCTTTCAAACGGTGAGATCAGTGACCGTGGTATTCATGTAAATAGTAGAAACCGTCTCTGCACTCAACCCATGGATCGGGCCCCACCGGCAGCAAAGGATTTTTAAGAGAGTTTCGCGACGGGGGCGGATCAACTGCCGAAGGCGTTTGTCCCCGCGCTCCAAGGCCAGCGCAAAGCGCGGCTGCAAACGGGAAGCATCGCAAAAATTTCATCAGCTCGTCTCCACTTAAAGAAAGTGCACAAGATCGCAGTGAGATTCTTAGGATACAATGCGTAGCAAACGTTTCCTC
Organism: Terriglobales bacterium; assembly: GCA_038254805.1. Lineage (GTDB taxonomy): Bacteria > Acidobacteriota > Terriglobia > Terriglobales > Acidobacteriaceae > Gp1-AA145. Next base: position 5,120 of record JBBSFW010000056.1, on the reverse strand, counting down.
AAACCCGTGTTCTAGGTGGGCGCGGATTTATGGACATTCGAGAGATCGCGAAGCGGGCCATGGTTTCCACGGCTACAGTCTCGCGAGCTATTAACCGCGTTCCAACGGTAGATCCGCAGCTTGCCAAGCGAGTTTGGAAAGTGGTGGAAGACCTTGGGTACTATCCGAATACTCAAGCTCGCGCGCTTGTCTCTGGCCGCACCCGCATCTTCGGGCTGATTGTTTCCGAAATCACCAATCCCTTTTTCCCCGAGATCGTCCAGTCGTTCGAAGACATCGCAGTGCAGCACAATTACGAAATCCTGCTCACCTCCACCGTACATGATCCCAAACGCATGGAGCTTTCGGTGCGGCGCATGATCGAGCGCAGGGTGGAGGGTGTTGCGGTCCTCACCTTTGGCATGGAAGACTCTCTGCTGGAGGACTTGCGATTTCGAAAAGTGCCATTGGTCTTCGTAGATGTAGCGCCGCCAGTCGCCCGGGTCAGCAACATCAAAATTAACTACCAGCGCGGCATTCGGCAAGCAGTCCAGCACTTGGCCGCACTGCGGCATGAGAAGATCGCCTTTATCAGCGGCCCGCTGAATTTGAACTCCGCCAAAGTTCGCAAGGAGGCATTCGGGGAATCCATGCGTGAGATCGGTATGCGCGTACACCCAGAGTTCTTGACCGAAGGCGATCACACGATGGAGGGTGGTATGAAGGCTTTCAGGCGGCTCGCCAGTTTGAGTCCGCGTCCCACCGCCGTCATGTGCTCGAATGATATGACTGCCATTGGTGTGATGCGGGAAGCTTTCGACTGTGGCATCGCCATCCCGCAGGAACTCTCTGTCATCGGTTTCGACGACGTGCGCCTTGCCCAATTCATAATCCCGCCGCTCACCACGATACAGATGTCCCAAACCGAAATTGCCAAATTGGCGTTCAAGGCACTGCTCACAGAAGTTGAACGCGAGACGCCGTCGCCTATCGGAACCGAATATCCTTTGAACACGGATCTCGTTCTTCGAAACTCAACCGCACTAGCTTCTCGTGGTGCTGTCAGTTAAATCCTCGGTCTGATTCGGTTGCGTTTTTGTTGTGGAGTAATATTTTTCCGGCGCACGTCTTTCGACTTCATGAGGGCCTTTCTAAACGGCTTCCTAGTGACGGTTTTTGTAGGAGCCCTAAGCTCGTGGCTGGGGGCGCAGCAATCTCCACAGACCGTCAACATTGACGTCCACTTTGATCAATCGCGGGGAGCGTTGCCGCCGATTTGGAACTATTTCGGATATGACGAGCCGAATTACACCTACGCTCCGAGTGGCAAGAAGCTGCTTGGCGAAATAGGGATGCTTAGTCCCACCCCCGCATATATCCGCGTTCACAACCTGCTGACCAGCGGTGACGGTTCCGCGTCGCTCAAGTGGGGATCAACGAATGTGTATACCGAAGAAGCAGCGGGCAGGCCTGTCTATAGCTGGACGATTCTAGACCGCATCTTCGATACGATACATGCTACTGGAGTCAAGCCGCTGGTTGAAATTGGATTTATGCCGGAAGCGCTTTCGTCGCACCCACAGCCTTATCGCCACGATTTTCCGCATGGTACAGTTTTTACAGGATGGGCATATCCACCGAAGAATTATCAGAAATGGTCAGAGCTGGTCTTCCAGTTTGTCCGGCATCTCCGGCAGCGATATGGCGATGTGGAGGTGAAGACCTGGTTATGGGAAGTTTGGAATGAGCCTGACATCGAGTACTGGAAGGGAACCCCCGAGGAGTATTTCAAGTTGTATGACTTCAGCGTCGATGCGATTCTGCGAGCACTTCCAGAGGCCCGTGTCGGTGGTCCCGACAGCACCGGACCGGCTTCTCCCAGAGCCGCGGAATTCCTGAGGATATTCCTCGAGCACTGCGCCCGCGGGAAGAACTATGCAAGCGGTGCGACCGGGTCGCGCCTCGACTTCATCAGCTTTCATTCTAAAGGCTCGCCGAAGTGGTCGGGTGATTACGTGCAGATGGGCATCGCGCGCCAGTTGGAGTCCATCAGGGAGGGCTTCAGAGTCGTAGCCTCATTTTCCGAGTGGCGCAAAACGCCGGTCGTCCTGGGGGAGTCCGATCCGGAAGGATGCGCGGCGTGCTCCGCTAAGGACAATCCACAGAACTCATATCGGAATGGACCCTTGTTCGCCTGCTACACCGCTGAGGCGCTGAATCACATCCTTGCTTTAGTCGACGAGCAGCACATCAATTTCCGGGGCGCAGTGACATGGTCATTCGAATTTGAAGACCAGCCATATTTCGAAGGCTATCGGGAACTGGCCACTAACGGAATAGACAAGCCTGTGCTCAACGCATTCCGAATGTTCGGCCTGCTGGGCGATGAGCGTGTCAACGCCACGAGCTCAGGGGCTTTGGCCAGCGACGAGGTTGCGAGCCACGGAGTGCGCGAACGGCCGGATATTGATACGATCGCCACGCGCAAGGAGCGCGAGGTTGCGATTCTGATCTGGAACTATCATGACGACAATCTCCCTGCTCCGGCCGCTCAAATTGACCTGACAACCAGTGGAGTACCTACCGGGACAACGCACGGTTTGGTTGAGCATTTCCGGGTGGATTCGAGCCATAGCAACTCATTTGCAGCATGGAAACGAATGGGCTCGCCAGAATCCCCTTCGCCTGAGCAGTACGGAGAATTGGAACGTGCAGGTCAACTGCAGCTCCTCGAGTCGCCGCGATGGATGCCCATTGGAGATCGCGGCCTCCATCTGCAATTTGCACTGCCGCGGCAGGGGCTCTCCCTGGTGCGTATTTCCTGGTAGTCCGGAATGTGCTATAAGGCTCCAGATAACGCTTACTTTTGAGAAATAACTGCAATCAGAACTTACCAAGGAGGGCGCGCCATGAAAGCATCCCGACGACAATTCCTGAAGACAGGCGCAGTCGCAGCCGGAAGTGCCATGGCGATGCGCTCCAAGGCTGCCCGGGCTTTTCCTTCGGCGAGTGTCGCAATTGATACTCCACTCTCACTATTCGGATATTCAGAGGTACAACTCCTCGAAGGACCCTTGCGCGAACAATTCGACCGCAACCACGATCTGTTCTTGCACCTGAACGAAGATGCCATGCTCAAGCCATTCCGCGAGCGAGAGGGCTTGGCGGCCCCGGGACCGGACATGGGTGGATGGTATGACAACGCCGATGACTTCAGTCCCCCGGAGAATTTTCACGGCTTTGTTCCTGGGCACAGTTTTGGGCAGTACCTTTCTGGATTGTCACGTGCCTATGCGGTGACTGAATCGAAGGCAACGCACGAAAAGGTGCATCGGCTGGTACGCGCCTTTGGGGAGACAGTGGAGCCTTCCGGAAAATTTTATGTGGATTACCACCTTCCTGCGTACACCTATGACAAGACAAGTTGCGGACTGATCGATGCGCACGAGTTTGCAAAATGTTCTGACGCGCTCGACGTGCACTGGCGTGCTACACAAGCAGTGTTGCCATATTTGCCGGAGAGGGCACTGAACCGCACAGAACAGCGTGCCCGCCCACACAAAAACGTGGCCGACACATGGGACGAAACCTATACGCTTCCGGAGAACTTTTTTCTTGCTTATAAACGCAGCGGAAACACCCGTTATCGAGATCTCGCGGTCCGCTTCATCGAAAAGGATTATTTCGATCCGCTGGCCGAGGGGCGGAACGTGCTTCCCGGCGAACACGCGTACAGCCATGTGAATGCCTTCAGTTCGGCGATGCAAGCGTACCTGGTGCTCGGGGACGAGAAGTATCTGCGTGCTGCCAGCAATGGTTTGCATTTCGTGCACGAGCAAAGTTATGCAACCGGTGGATGGGGACCAGACGAAGCTTTTGTCCCTCCTGGGAAAGGATTGCTAGACGCCAGCTTGGGAACCACACACGCCAGCTTTGAAACACCCTGCGGTGCGTACGGTCACTTCAAAATTACACGTTATCTGTTGCGGGTGACACGCGATTCGCGTTACGGCGACAGCATGGAACGCGTTCTCTACAACACGATCGCCGGTGCTACTCCGATTCTTGCTGATGGAACGAGTTTCTACTATTCCGACTACAACCACGTAGGCAGAAAGGCGCACCACAGAGATAAGTGGCCGTGTTGCTCGGGCACGTTTCCGCAATTGACCGCCGATTACGGTATAAGCTCGTATTACAGAGATGAGGACGGACTTTACGTCAATCTTTTTGTCCCTTCGCGTGTTTCCTGGTTGCAGAGCAGCACCCAGTGCACGATGACGCAGACAACAAAATACCCGCGCGCGAACACCGCTCAGTTCGCCTTTGGATTGGCGAGACCGGAGACGTTCACGGTGTATGTGCGAATTCCTGCCTGGGCCGGCACGAAGACGAATTTGTCGGTGAATGGCCGGCGCGCAGAAAACGCGATAAAACCGGGGAAGTTTTTACCTGTGCAGCGCACATGGAAAGACGGAGACAGGATCGACCTAGAGTTAGACATGCCGCTGCGGCTGGAAGCGGTGGACGATCAAAATCCAAATACTGTCGCATTGGTGCGTGGCCCGCTTGCGTTGTTTGCGGTCGGCGATATTCCCGCGCGCATTACGCGCAGCCACTTAATGACGGCGACAGCAGTTGCGCAATCGTCGGACGATTGGAGTACTAAGGTTGGCAATGAGGTGCTGGTGCTGAGGCCTTTTGCCGCAATCATGTCCGAAAGGTATCGGCTGTACCAGCGAGTGGAGGACTGATCGGGCTTGCCGAATGTCAGTATTTGCAATCGTGGCCGTGCTCTCGGAGTCGTACCCGTTCTCCCAACTTTTCCCAATCGGCATGCTCGTCTCCCCTGCGCAGCACAAGCCTCGGCAAATATTGCAGACCCGGCCTTATCGCTTACGTTCTCAAGGCCCTTTCCAGTATTGTGAAACAAGAGCATCGGCTCCTCATATTTGACGTGGCTGGAATGGCTTTCGATTTTGTCATCGGGATGGCCATTCACAATAAGTAGATCCAGATTGCCGTCGTTATCATAATCAAAGAACTTAACTCCCCAGCCGCTCATTAGGCGGGTTGCTTTGCTCACGCCCTGCGAACCTGCAATATCGTCAAAGGTCAGGTCGTGACTGTTGCGGTAGAGT
>JBBSFW010000055.1:0-25468 GCA_038254805.1 Terriglobales bacterium | reverse complement strand
TCCAGCACGCGCCGCACTCGCAACGCGCCCAGCGAGGTATCGACCTCGATGGCCGGGCACTCTCGCGTGCAGTCGTCCACGATGGTCAACATGCGAATTGGTTCGGCTGACTCGCCGCCGGCCTGATTACCGCGCCATTCCAACGATTCGCCGCCGCTGCCGAATCCTCATCGCCAATCCTTCCTCGCAATACAGCCGGTAGACTCGCTTGTGATTGGCCGGCGTCCCTTCCCGCACCAGCATCGCCGTTAGCCGTCGATAACCGAACCGCATGCGCTTCGCTGCCAGCTCTTTCAGTCGCCTGGTTTCCCCATTTCAGATATCGCTAATTTTCGAAATAAATGAAGCGATGCGGAAGCATGCAAACGAAGCGTTCAATCTAGTACTTAAACATGTTCCCCATTATGCTGAAGTGCTCAAAGACCTATCGTTTGGGGATAAGAAGAGATACAAGCCTCTTCAAGCTGCTGATGCCCTCGCCTACGATTTGAACAAGCAATTTACTAGTCTGCTGCATGAACCGAACGCGCAGATAAGGAAATCTCTGAGGGCCATGCTGGAAACGATGTCACCGTTCGGCATGTATTGGCCTTGGCCGTATGAAGATTTGCGAAGATTATTCAGTAAGCGATACCGCGCACTCGTGGAAGGGAAACCCGTTGATGAAGACGAAGACAAGTGAATTTGAAAACTTCGACCGGACAATGCGGCAACTTGTAAAGATTCCGCACAGCGAGATCAAAGCCAAGCTGGACGCGGAAAAGGCCGCAAAGGTCAACAAGCAAAAACAGCAAAAGACGACGCGAAAGCGGGAGGCGAATTAAGGTGGATTGCGCCTCTTGTCCAGTGCCGTGAATAGGTCAGTCATAAGACGGGTGAGCCAATAGATTAAGAAAAAGAACGAAGCGACTATATTGAAAATTTCCGGTCGTGTCACTAGAGCTGTACTAAACGTGAAACTTATTAGCGCCCCAAGGGACACTAACGTCATGGCCAGATCTAAGATGATTTTGCGATTGTTCCTGCTGAATATTGTTTTGGCGCCTTTTCCCTCATCGTTCTGCTGACTGATAAGGCTTTGACAAGGGAAACAAGCCATGTGAAGAATTCCCTGGCAATCACGGTGATAGCTGCTGTTACAGCAATAGTCACCAGCGTATGCCTATCCATATTGAAAAGGATGTTCCTTAAACATTCCGCTTCGGGCCGCGCTTTCGGCGGAAAAAATTAGAACGCCGTTTCTCCCACCTTGCCAGTTAGCTCGGCATAGTGAGACGCTTACCAATGATTTGCGACATGGCGATATCGAAACGCTCGGCATCGGCAATCTTGCGGTCACCGTCTTTGCGGTTGTTGAAACGAAACGCTTGCTCATCCACATAACGGAACAAATGAAAAGGCTCTACAGCAACGTAGGTTCCACCGAGGCCACGCTTAAGCAGCGACCAAAAGTTTTCGATTCCCTGAGTGTGTACGTTGCCGTGTACGTAGCGGTCAAGGTGATTCACAACCAAGTGGGTGTACTCATTTTCCAGACCGCCGTATCCGGAAACTCCTCAGTCATAATCCAAGTACCGGGAAGCACGCTATCGCGCACGATTTGCTGCATCTGTTTTCCGACTCGCTGCCCAATGACGGTGGTCTTAACTTTGCCGCCACGTTCCAGCATGCCCATAACAGCAGTCTTGGCAGTGTCCTTCCCAAGAGTGGTCATGCGATTCCGACGCGACTTGTGCATATTCCGCGCCTTGCCGCCGATAAAAGTCTCATCAATCTCTACCTTGCTGTGAAGGGCCCCCGCCGAGTTTCCCGCCGTCCTTGCCCTGCAATCCAAGACGGATGCGATGCAGCATGAACCATGCCGACTTTTGAGTAACGCCGATGGCGCGTGCGATCTCGTAAGAACTAACTCCGTTACGGCAGTTCGACAGCATCCAGACGACAACCAACCACTTCTCCAGAGCAATCGGAGAGTCCTCAAAAATGGTCCCGACCTTAGCGGAAAACTGACGTTTTGCGTGAGTGCTTTTGCACTGCCATTTCCGCTGGTTATGAAGGAACACAACGTCATTCCGACCGCAAGTAGGGCAGACCACGACGCCGTCCGGCCAGCGAAGCACAGTCATGTAGGCCAGAGCGTTGTCAGGATCGGCGTAAAAGACCACTGCCTCTTGCAAAGTCTTTGGTTGCTGTCGGTTGCGTTCCATGCAGTAAATATAGGGTAGTTTATGTTGATTTGTCAAGTATATTATTGCCAAAAGTCTTGCTGCCATTGCTGTGGTTTGCAAGCCAATCCCGCAGTGGGTGCTGCCATTCCGGATCAACTTCGCCCCATGCATCTGAAGCGAGTTCTATTTCGGACACTGACTGGTTGCCACTGGTCTTGACCTAGCCCCCAAAAACAGTGCCTAGTAGAATGTGAGTTTCTCCAACCCAGGAGAGGAGAAACGCAGTGAAAGGAAGGCGACACAGCGAAGAACAAATCATCGCGATTTTGAAGCAAGGCGAAGCCGGGATGGCGACGTCGGAACGATGCCGTCAGCAGGGGATCGCAGAACAGACCTACTACCGCTGGAAGGCGAAGTACGGGGGGATGGACAGTGGAGAGGCGAAGAGGCTGAAGCAACTGGAAGAAGAAAACCGGAAGCTGAAGCACGTAGTAGCCGATCTAACGCTGGATAATCGGACGTTGAAAGACCTGCTTGCAAAAAACTGGTAGAGCCTGCGGGACTTCGGACAGCCGCAAGTTACGCCATAGAGCAGTACCACATGAGCGAAGGGCACGCCTGCAGGCTGATGCAGTTAGAGCACGATCGACACATCGCTATCGGTCGCGAAAAGCAGAACGGGATAGCGAACTGCGGCTGTCAGTGACGAATGAACAAGCTCCGCACATCCCATTTCCGAAATGGGATGCCGGCGAACTGGCTTTTTTCGCGGGCGAGGGCCTGACCTGACCTTGCCGAAGGGGCGCCCGCGCCACACGGTTATTTGGCGGGGACGATTTCGAACTGGATCTCGATGGCGTCTTTTACTTTGACTGCGCCGCCGGCGATTTTGACCGGGGTGATGCCGAAGTCGCTCTGCTTCAGCGTCACTTTGCCTGTGTAGCGCCCTTCTGCGAAAGACACTGGCAACTCGATGGGGCGGGTGACGCCGTGCAGGGTCAGATTGCCATGGACCACGAAGCGCGTGGCGGCGGTGTTCTCGGCGGGTGCTGCATCATTGGGTGCTGCAGCATTCTTCGCGGTTTTCGAAGATTGGGGGAAACCGGGAGTCTCGATCTGGGTGGAGACGAAGGAGATTTCCGGGAAGCGGGTGGCGTCGAGGACTTTGTAGCTTTTCATGGTGCGGTCGATCTCGGCGCGCTCGGAGTCGCGGACGCCCGGGTCGAGAACCTTCATTTCCTGCGAGCGGAATTTCAGATCAACAGTGCGTTTGTGAACGTCGAGGTGTGCGGAGGCGAGGGGCGCGGCGATGGTGTGGTTGTGGGCGAAGGCGGAGAATACTCCGGATTTTTCCACGTGCACGGTGATCCTGGAGGCGCCGAGGTCGAGGTCTGCGGCGCGCGTGGCTGGGCTAAAGATGAGAAGGAGCAGGGCGGGCAAAATGAATTGATTCATCGGAGTCCTTTTTTGCGCGAACATCGAGTGAAGACGAGTATACGATCTGGGCCCGCGGAATTTGTTTGCGAGTTGTCAGGAAATGTGACGAATGAATATGCCCGGCGATCGGTTTTCTAAAACGGAAGCCTTATTGAGATGGCTTTTCGCGGGCGAGGGCGCCCGCGCCACACGATTGCTGACTCGGAAGGGCGGATAAGAGTCAAACGAAAGGGCGGACATGAGAGTCTGCCTTAATTCGACTCTCGTTTTGATTCCGCCCAATCTCATCTGCCCATATCTTCAGTGATACAGCGGATGGGAAAGTCTCCAGCCTAGTCAGGTGGGCTCGGGGACGGTGTTAGTGGCGGAGGAGTCAAGCGCGGGAATGGGGAAGCCGTCGAAGCCGACCACGGTGACATCTCCGGGTACGCGCAGGCCAGCTTGCTGGATGGCGTGGATGGCGCGTCCCAGGAACTGGTCGGCGCCGACGATCACCAGAGCGCCGCGGGGATTGATTGTTTCACTGGCGGTGGCGCCGGAGACAGCGTGTCCGGCGCGCAGGGCGCGGGCGAGGGCATTCGGTTGATAATTAAACTCACGGGCGGCGGCGAGAATGCGGTCTTTGGTGGCCTGCGGGATGCGAAACGCCGCCGGGGTATCGTTGAGCACCGCGGAAATGGTGCCCGCAGTGAGGCCCAGGTGGTCGGCGAGAAATTGCAGCGTGATTTGCTTTTTAGGTGTTGTGTCGTCATGGTTCATGCGAGTGTCTCCCGAGTGTGGGTGGGGCGATCCGGTGGATCGCCGGCTTACGGTTGTTTAGCAATTCGCTTCGGGACGACAAGGCCGATGCATGGGGGCGGCGGGGCGGATTCTAGTGGGATGCTGCTGCGTCCGGGCAGCTTGCTTGCTCTTTCAATCTGACAAAGAGTAGGGGTAAGTCCAATTGAAAAAATCTATGCCGGTTATGGATCTACGCCGATTAAGGAACGGCTGCGAGCGCAACCTGCGGCCTGGCTTCAACAGGGGGCTTATTTTGGCAGGCTGAATTGAACACGCACGGATTGAAGGCGCAGCGGCGACTGCTTCAGGAAAGCGGCTCGATCTTTTCCACGCGAATCAAGTTGATCGACGAATCCAGGATGCCGGTGACCCGCACGCGTTTTCCCTCGTACTGCTGGACATCATGCTGGTTATCGAGCTTGTACGAGACCGTGGGCGAGACTTTCAAGGTGTAGCTGTCGGCTTCCTTGCTGATGATTCCGGTGAAGGTCTGCGCGACGGGCGGCTGATTTTGCGATCCTGAAGGACCTGAGGGGCCCTGTGGAGGTTGCTGCGGTTCGGCTGGCTGTCCCGGCTGGGAGGGGGTCGGAGTTTGCGGCGGCTGGGTCTCGGGATTCGGATCAGGAGTTGGCGTCTGACGCGGGCGGCCTTCGGGTTGTTGCGGCTCCTGCATGGCGGACCAGAGCACCAGGTCAGATGAGAGTAGCTGGTTTTGGCTCGAAGGCTGCGACTGCTGCGCGCAAGCCAGGGCGCCCAAGAAAACCAGCGAAATTGTGACGATTGACCAGCGCTTCATAAAGCCTCCTTGCCGGTCGTTCATGTTGTTTAGATGTTTAGATTTGGTTCTGCGTCTAGCAGCTCGCGCTACTTGTACGCCCAGACGCAAGTGAACCTCTGTACCCGGAATGCTGTAGTGCACTTAGGTGGCGGATGAACTTTTGGGTACTCTCCTCCACAGGAGAGCACCTAAACAGTACACGCTGAGTTTCTGATTCCGACCTATGATGGCGCTAACGAATTATTGCTGTAATGAATTTCGGAGGTTCTGCGCCATGGCAGCGAGTCAGGTCGTGCTTTATTTCGACAAGCAGGAAGACGCTCTTCTATTCACGCTGGCTGCCAGCTCGATCATCGCCGACGGGGCTCCCCTGCGAGAGAGCGCGCTGAAGGTCGCCAAGGAAGTCTGCAAAGCCACGCGCATTACTACTGCAGGCAGTATCGATCCCGACGGGATTAAGCCGAAAAGCCGCGTCAAAAATTAGAGCCAGCTAGATGGTGAGCCGGACGTCTGCGTCCGGCCTTGGGCGGGTGGGGGCACCCGGCCTACATTAGTCCGACCAGGGCGCGGGCTTGCGGTCCCAACGGTGCCGCTTTAATTCCTTCAGCAACTCCGGACTGAGGGGGCCCTTGTCGCTCAAAGCGATGTTCTGCCGCACGTGCTCCAGCTTTCTCATGCCAACGATGGTCGTGCTCACGGCGGGGTGCGAGAGCACGAAGCGCAACGCCAGTTCCGGCAGCGACATTCCGGATGGCAGGATTTGCTTAAGTTTCTCCACCCGCTCGAGAGTGTTGGCCAGGTTCTGGGGATTGAAGTAGCGGGAGCGCCAGTCGGTATCCGGAAACCTGGTGTCCCGGGTCATTTTTCCGCCGAGGCTGCCCTCGTCCAGCGCAACCCTCACGATGACGCCAACATTCAGTTCCTGGCAGGCGGGAAATAGTTCGTCCTCGGGAGCCTGGTCGAAGATGCTGTAAATGACCTGAACGGAATCAACGAGTCCGGCGCGCATCGCCTTGATTCCGTTCTCCGGCTCCCAGCGGTTGAGGCTGAGACCGAAGGCGCGGACGGCGCCATCGCGCTTGAGCTTTTCCACGGTGTTGCGGAAGCTGGGCTCGTCGGTCCAGTGGTCGCTCCAGACATGGAATTGGAGAACATCAATGGAATCCGTGCCTAGATTCTTGCGTATACGATCGGCGTATTCGAAAACGTGCCCGGGCGGAAAAACCTCGTGGAACTTGTACTTCGGCGATGCCGGCCAGCGCTGGTTTTTAGGCGGAATCTTGGAGGCGGCATACAGCCGCTTGCCTTGGTTCTTCGCAATCGTCTGACCCAGCAGGTGATCGCTTTTGCCTTCGCCGTAGGCCCAGGCGGAATCAAAAAAGTTGCAGCCGAGGTCCACGGCCAGTTGTAGAGCTTCGAGGGACTCGGTGTCAGCAGATCCGCTCCAGCCGCCCATGCCCCACAGCCCATGAGCGATGTCGCTGACGTCAAAGCCGGTGCGGCCCAACTTACGATATTTCATTTGCTCTCCTGAAATGCGGCGATTGAATTGTGGAACGGACGGCGAGCGCGACGCCGGAATCTGCGATTAGCGATGTTAATGTCGCGACGAGGGAATCCCCTCCTGCTCCGCCTTCTCCCGGTAGAATTTCTGCAGCACATAAAACGCCTGCTTGTGCTGCCCCTGGTCGGAGATTAATCCCTTGCGATTGTAGTAGTCCTGAATTCCCGGCAAGAGCCGCCGTGGGGAACGAAAATCCATCAGGACCCAGGGCGACATTCCGGCGAGAAACGGCATGTGCCGAAGCATAGTGATCTGATGCTCAAAAACATTCGCCTGATACTCCTCGGAGAAACGCGTGGCGGCGTCTGCATGAAAGTTAAACTGCGCGCCCGCGCCAAATTCGCTGACAATCACCGGCTTGTTGCTGGGATTCTGCCACTGCATGCGGTCCGCGTCCTGCGGACTGCCGTCGTACCAGCCGATGTATTCATTCAGGCCCAGCACGTCCAAGGCCTCGGCCACCGGGTCGGAGAGGCTGCGCGAGCCGGGCGCGATTCTTTCCGTGCGGTTCAGGGCGGAAGTAATCAAACGCGTCAAATCCAGTTGCCGGGCCTGGGTTGCCAGCGCTTTCAGGAATTCGGTGCGCTCTGGCTTGACCGGCGTCTCGTTGGACATGGACCACAGCACAACGGCGGCGCGATTGCGATCGCGGGTGATCACCTCGCGCAGTTGCGCCTTGGCATTCTCGAGCGTCGCCGCGTCCTGCCACTGTATGTCCCAGTAAACCGGGACCTCTTCCCAGACCATCAATCCCATCTGGTCGGCCAGGCGAATCAGTTCTTCGTTATGAGGATAGTGCGCAAGGCGCACGAAGTTTGCCCCCAGTTGTTTGGCCCAGGTGAGCAGGGTCCGGTCATCTTCTCCGGAGAAGGCGCGGCCGCTGCGGAAGGGCGCCTCCTCGTGAACGCATATCCCGCGCAGAAACACCGGCTTTCCGTTCAGCAGGATTTGTGTCCCCCGAGTCTCGATGGTGCGAAAGCCGATCTCATCGGTGATGCTGTCACCCTGGCCGGAAACGACCACGCGGTAGAGTTTGGGATTCTCGGGCGTCCACAAGTTAACTTTCAGCGGAAAGCGAAAGGCGGCACGGCCGGATGCGTCAGGCGCCGCGCGCTGCTGCAGATGAATTTCCGGCATCTCGATCGTGGCTTCGCCCTTGCCCGGGCCGTTGAATTGGACCCAGCCTTCGATCTGGTCCGAGCTGCCCCTGGCAAGCTGGACGGAGTAATCCTGAATAAAAGTTTCCGGCGCCTCAACCAGCTCCACACTTCGGGTAAGGCCGCCGTAATTCCACCAATCGGTGCGTGGAGCGGGAACGGCCTCGGCGCGACGGGTATTATCCACTTCGACCACCAGGCTGTTTTCGCCTTCGGTGAGCTGGCCCGTCACCTCGAAGTCGAACGGGGTAAAGCCGCCGGCGTGTTCACCCAGCTTCTTTCCGTTCAGCCAGACCCTCGCCTGGTAATTCGCCGCCGCGAAATAAAGCAGGGTCCGGGTATGCGGGCGTTTGACATAGGAAAAATAGCGCTGGTACCAGACCGGTCCCTCGTAAAACAGCAATGACTCCCGCTGGGTGTTCCAGTCTCCGGGGACGTGCAGCTTCGGGGAGCGGTCAAAGTCATACTCGATGAGGTCGCTTTTCGATTTTGGCTTGGCGTTGGCGTAGTAGGCCGATCCCATGCCGGTTTCGTAGGGATCAACGATGGTGTTCCAGGCGCCATCGAGACTGATGGTGCGGCGGTGCGGGAGGCCGGTCATCAGCGGCGCCGGGGTGACTTGGGCCGCCGCCGTGACCAGCAGTAGAAGGAACAACGTTGCTGCGTGCTTCATTCAAAACCCCGTCGTTGGTCGTTCGTCGTTCGTCGTTCGTCGTTGGTCATTGGTCACTGGTCGTTGGTCGTTGGTCGTTGGCCAAACCCCAAACTTTAAAGCCAAAGGTTGAGAGTATAAACTGGCAAACCCCAAGAGCGTCGCTGGTCGTTGGTCAAATGGCAAGAGCGTCGTTGGTCGTTGGTCATTGGCCAAATCCAAAAAGCGCCGTCGTTCGATTTTTTGATTTCTTGCGATCAGGTATTTGCGTTTGGCCAGAGAGCCCGAATCTGCAACACTCTTTTGAGGGCATTCCCTGAGTATTGGAAGCATGGATGGTTGCGATGGCGGCTGATTGCAAAGTTTTTATCGTGGTTCGCAATGAGCACGTTGTGCCGAAACAGAGGCGCACCGAGCGCCTTCTGTCGGCATATTCCGTCCGGGAGCCCTGCGACGATTCTCAAGGCGCTTACTGGTACGTGGTCACTGCCCTTGAAGTGGTGCAGCCAAGAAATACCTGACTAGAATACCTGACGATCTGCTGGAAATATCATGGTCTGTCTTTCTCCGTGACCCATTGTAGGGGCGGGTGTCCGACCGGCCGAGGCCGGACGGGACGGCCCTACACGGTCTAAAAAGACAAGGCGCGCCGGAGCGCGCCCTGGTAATCAATTACAACTTTTCGCCCTTCAAGCCGCTTCCGCCAGTGGCTGTATGTGCCCAAGCTGAGTCAAGAGCGAGTATTGATCGTAGTAGCAACTACCCGACACAAACCGCCCTTGCTTGTCGAAGCGGAAGACTTCGCAGAACGGCAGAGACATCCGTCCCCCGGTCGGTCGCAACGAGCCGAATGGACCGTCATTTGTGCCTTCGGCAGTAAAGCGGGCGACAACAATGTCTCCGGCGTCAATGTAGTCGGGGTTAGTGATTCGGCCGTCGCAGAAGGCCTTGGCCCAGGCCTCGGCCCATTCCCGGAACTTGTCCCGGCTATTCAGGTCAAGACTCCGGGCATTATCGGTGTAAGCAAGATTCTCCGCCGCGTTGCGGACTACGCCCGCGAAATCCCGGCGGTTCCAGCTCTCGTGCGCGGCACGGATCGTTTCCACATTTTTGGAAGCCATAGTGTCTCCTTTCTCGGAAGTCGAAAAGGAGCGAGCGCTGCGCTCGCCCGTAGCTGATTGCGGAATATCCACCCAACGCGTTAGGCGGCTTTGCCCGAGGCGATTCGGTGGGTGGTCGAAGTGTGCACGTCAAACGTCCGAATGAGCGGCTCGTTCTCCAGCAAGGGCTTCAGCATTTCGTAAATCTTAGAGTAATGCTCGCGGTGATACCGTTCGGCATCCTCTTTGCTGTTCCAAAAGCTCAAGCTCAAAATTCGTTTGGATTCCGTGTCCGACACCAGAACGGCCTCATCGACGAATCCAGCTTGCTTCTTAAGAATTGGCATTACCTTCTCGTTGATGGTGTTTGAGAGTTCCCTGGTTTTGCCTGACTTGCTCGTGAGTTCAACTAAGCGGGTAAACATATGCGCTCCTTTCGTTGGCTATAGGGTGAAAGGAACCCGTCGTCGGAGAGACAACGGAGAACTTGGTCTTTTGTATGGTATGCCTTCCGGCATTGCCGGGTCAATCGCACCAGATGATTTTCAGTAATCAGCAGTCTATTGAGGCGATGTCAGCGCGGCCTGGCGGGCTTCCACGGCCCTTTCGAGCAGCTTCCAGTCGCTGATCCGGAGTCTGACTGGAATTGAATGCCGCTGGTGGCGGTACGGACACGTTGAGGTTCTGGCGAGTCTGAGCCGGCGGCCTACCCGGGTGGGCGGCGCACCCGATCGACCTTAACTTGCGCGGGGGTCTGGGTCACCCACCCTTTCCAAAATCCGCGAAAAGGGTGGGGCACCCTCGGTTTATTTTTCGCTGACGGAAAGAGTGGAGCACCCGCCTTCGGGTTCGGTGGTGACACGCGACCCGGGTGGGCCGGGCCCGCGGCACGATATGCGAGTGCTATGCTTAGGGTAGAAACACATGAACAATGTAAAGCAGGATGTCGAGCAGTTGCTGAACAAACTACCTGACGACTGCTCAGTCGAGGACGTGCAATACCATCTTTACGTGCTCGGCAAGGTGCGGCGCGGCCTGGAAGATGCTCGCATTAACGGCACATTGTCGCAGGAAGAAGTCGAAGCGCGTTTGAGCAAATGGCTCAAGGAGTAGTCTGGTCGCATCGCGCTCTGCTGGACCTTGAAGCCATCGCTAACTACATTGGATCAGATTCTCCCGCTTACGCCGGTGTGGTTATTAAGAGCATAATTCGGCAAACGAAAATGCTGGGGCGATTTCCTCGCCGCGGCCGCCGAGTCCCGGAATTCGATGACGAAGACCTCCGCGAAGTCTTCGCCTACAGCTATCGATTGCAAAGAGACGAAATTATCATCGCAGCAGTAATCCACGGCAAACGCATCCTGCAATAACCAGCAACTAAACTATGGACGGGAGATGAGCGCGGCCTGGCGGGCTTCCACGGCCCTTTCGAGCAGCTTCCAGTCGCTTTCCATCTGCATGCGGGAGATGCGGGAGGGCTTCTGCTGCTTCAATTGCTGGTCGAGCCGGGTGAGCAACATTCCCTGCACCATCTCGGGCGGCGCGGACAAGCGGAAGGCATTGCTGCGGCATATGCCGACCTGTAGCGGCTGGCCTCCCATTTGCATTCGCAGAAAGGGCTGGCCATTGACGTCCAGCTGGGGTTCAGCGCCGGCCTGGAGTTTCCGCCATTCCGGCACTACCCCGCCTTCTGCGTCAGCCTGCAGCAAGGCCAAGAGGGAGCTTTGGTAGGACCGGTACTGGGCGGTGGTGAGAGGCAATTCGAGTCCGCCTGCAGGGCCGCGACTTGGGTTGAAGATCAGTGCGTCCTTGCCGGGATTGAATCGCCACGCGGCCCAGTACGCGGCTTCAACTGTCCCAACGACAAATGGATGAAAGAGAAGGACGGGCGCGACGTATTTTTTCGCGAGTACAACAGATTCCATCACGCCGTGGACGGGCTTGCTGCGTTTGAGACCTGGCACTTGCGGGATGATGAACGTGGTCAAATGCATTTCCGGATGATGTTTGCTGGAGCGCACCAGCGATTTCGCGGCCTGTTTCGGAGTCATGACGCCGAGGTCGGCGATGACACTGCGGTGAATGGCCCTGGGATAGTAAAAGTTGATGATCTGCTTAGCAAAGTCGGCGCAATTGCGGTTCAGCAATCGGTAGGATTCCTGGTTGGGAGCACCGTTCAACAGCCGTATGAGTACCTCATCCTGCTCCGGCCGGGTGGCGATGCGGAAGGCGAAGGTCGTCCGATCGTAAGCTGAGCCGGCAAGCTGGGAGGCGGAAGCGCCGGTGAACGCGATGCTTTGCAAATATTGGTTCCGCAGAAGAGCTACCAACTTCGAATCTGCTAACAGCGGAATGTCTTCTGAGTTCTTTACCGCGTACAGGTATGCAATGAGGGGAACGGCGATCCAATCAAGACCCGCCACGCGATGATAACGGCTGAGAACAACGCCAGTCTCTCCCGGCCGGCAGCGGCGCAGTTGGGTTGGGGTTTCAGCGCAGATGCGCGAAAGATAGACTGCGGAGTGACCGGTCCCGGCAAACGTGCCGTCGTAGCTGTAGGGTTCTTCGAGCAGCAGAGTGGCCTGGGCGCGGAGCTCCGCCGGGCTGATGGCAAACAATGCCGCCAGGAGCACAATGAAGAATTTAAGAGTCTTCCAGTGGGAATACATCGCTGCCACAATTTTATCTAACCCAGCTCCGGTAAAAGCGTTGCGAGGCTGTCTTAAGAGATGCGACTTTAGTAATGGGCTAAGGTCTCAAGATTTTGCTCGTTCTGACGGGACCACTTACCTGAATTGGCTGGTGAAGTCAGCCAGCGTGCGGCGCAGTTCTGAGACTTCGCTCCTGAGCGATGAAACTTCCGCCTCCAGCGCGCCGATTCGCCGCTCCCAGGCGGGCGAGGGACGTTCTGGGACGTGGGGAATTTCGGGGATGGAGGAGACGTCGCCGGAGAACAGATGCATGTAGCGCGACTCTTTGGTCCCTGGCTGGCGGGTCAGGACGCGCACCAGCGAAGGTTCGCGGTCCATCAGGCGCTGGAGCGTGGCCTGCACATCATCGAGCGCTTCAAAGCGGTACATGCGGTCGGTGCGGCCGCGGAGCTCGCCCGGAGTCTGCGGGCCGCGCAGCAAGAGAACGCAGACAATCGCAATTTCGCGCCGGTCGAAATTGAAGACCTCCTGCAGGCGGTGCTCGTATTTTGTGACACGGCTGTCGGCGCCGCCGGCGGGACCGGCCAGGCGCTTTTCCTGGAGCGAGCCGAGTGCATGGGCGACGGAGTCTTCGTCCAGATTCATGACGGGCTCGCGATTGTTTTTTTGATTGCAGGCGTTGACCAGCGCATTCCGTGAAAGAGGGTAGTAGTCAGGCGTGGTGAGGTTTTTCTCGATGAGGGAACCGAGGACACGGAGTTCGATATCGGTGAGATGAAGGTCTGGGGTGATCATGAAAAAGTCTTTGGTTTCTGGTTCTTTGCTTTTGCTCTTTGCTCTTGCGAGTTTAACAGCCGCTCCGGTTGTGATTCGCAGGCGTATACTTTTTTCGTTGCGCCGAGGATCCAGAACGGATCGTCCGCAGGTGTAAAAAAGACGCGCCGGGATTCGACAGCGGCCTGAGTGCTCTTTCGCCCCGCCGGGGCTCGGTAGATTTGCCGATCTACCCAGGGCTTGCGCCCTGGGGTGTAATCTGTCGCCGCTTCGTGGCTGTAGATCGTTTAAGTCGTAAAGGAGGTTTCCATGTCCATGCAGCGTCGAGAGTTTCTCACCAGGACGGCATACGGAGTCGGCGCCGCCTGGCTCGGCTCTAAGTTCGCAAGTCCGGCGTGGGCGGCGCCCGAACTCAGCACAAAGTTTAGCGCGTCGGATACCGTTGTGCTGGGGAGCACCGGCATCCGCACCAGCCGCCTGGCGATGGGCACGGGGACGGTGGGGTCGGGACACCATTCGCACCAGACCAATCTCGGAATTAAGGGCCTGTCAGAGATGCTGTTGAATGGCTATGACCGCGGCCTGCGGTTTTTTGATGCCGCGGATTCTTACGGAAGTCACCCCCACGTGGCGGAAGCGCTCAAGCACGTGAAACGCGACAAAGTCACGGTGCTGACGAAATCCTGGGCGCGGGACGCAGCAGGTATGCGGGCTGACCTCGACCGCTTCCGCAAAGAGTTGGGGACGGATTACATCGATGTCTGCCTGATGCACTGCTTAACCGAGGCCGACTGGACCAATCGCTACCGAGGCGCAATGGATGTGCTCTCGGAGGCCAAGCAAAAGGGGACTATCCGGGCGCACGGGTGTTCGTGCCACTCGATCGAGGCCTTGCGGGCGGCGGCGGCCTCGCCGTGGGTGGAAGTGGACCTGGCGCGGATCAATCCGATTCAATCGAATATGGATGCCGATCCTAACACTGTAATTGGTGTGCTCAGGCAAATGAAGGCCGCGGGGAAGGGCGTAGTTGGGATGAAAATTCTGGGCGCAGGCGATCTGCGCAACCGGCAGGATGAGGCGCTACGATATGCGCTGTCGTTGGGCGTGCTGGATGCGTTCACCATCGGCGCGGAAAATCGCGGTGAGCAGGAAGATTTGATCCGCAGGATTGCGGCGGCGTAACCCCAGCACCGCTGAAGGCCGCGCCCTACCACAGTGTGGCTGAGTTTCTGCAGCTCTCCTGCAAGTTCTTAAGCAAGAAGACTAAACTATCGAGTGGATGGGGGCGAGTTGTAGTCGTCATTGTGCGGATCGGGCACCGGCGGGAAATATACCGGTAGGACGTCCAACCTACTTGAAATGGATGGCCGCTTCTTCTTTTTTGCGCAGCGCCCTGGAGAGCGGCGGGCGGGGCGCCCGCCCCACACCAGGCATGCCGTACTTGGGCTTGACCTGGTGGCAACCCTCTTCGCAATACACTCCGCCTTCGGCGGTTTCGGGGGCGGGCATGGGTGAGTTCACAGCCACTTCCCTCTCGTTTTCCAGATACCCTTCCACTTCCGCGATTAGCTTTGCATGCTCCTGCGGCGAAAGCCACTTCTTTACGTTCACCAAATAATTCTCGAAGCGCGCGATGGGATCGCGTTTGCGCCAGTATTCGAACATGGGCTGGGGAACGTAATTGGCGGCGTCATGGATGGCATGGCCTTTCATGCGCATCATCTTGGCTTCGATCAGCGTCGGGCCCTGGCCGCGGTGGCCCCGCTCGACGGCGTCATGGGCGGCGTCATAGATTTGGCAGGGATCCGTTCCGTCCACGATCACGCCGGGAATTCCGTAACCGATGGCGCGCTCGACAAGGTCCGTGACCCGATACTGCATTTCTGACGGAGTGGAATAAGCCCAGAGATTACTTTCAACGAGGAGCACCAGGCCGAGGTCCTGCACGGCGGCGAGGTTGATGCCCTCATAGGTGACGCCAGTGGATTGGCCGCCATCGCCGATGTACGTCATGACGGCAACGTTCTTGCCCTGCAGCCGGGCGCCGAGCGCAACCCCGGCCATGACCGGAATGAGATCGCCGAGCATGGAGATGGGTGAGACCACGTTGCGCTGGTAGATGTCGCCGAAGTGCGAAGTGCCGTCACGGCCCTTGGTGGGCGAATCGGCCCTGGCCATGTACTGCATCATCATGTCGCGCGGCTCAAAGCCGCGAACCAGCAGCGAGCCCTGATTGCGGATCATGGGAGCGAGCCAGTCATCTTTATCGAGAGCGTAGGCAGAGGCGCAAGAGCAGGCTTCCTGACCGAGTCCGAAATAAACTCCGCCGACGACTTTGCCCTGCTTGTAGAGATTTTCGAGCGCCTGCTCCATTTTGCGGTTCAGCACCATCCAGCGGTAGATCTCGATGCATTGCTGGCGGCTGAGATATTTGGAGTCGCGAATGGGAGGGACGGGAGCGCTCAAGTCACCGGAGATTTCGTAGCAGCACTCTTCATCTTTCCGGGTTTGGCGGACGGTGAATGAGGGTTTTTCCAGGCGGTAGTCGGGGATGGAGTAAGTGCGTTGCTGAGGAAGAGAGGCAGCGATGCGTCCGGAACCATTCTTTGAGAGAGCGCGCGGCGCGGATTTCGCGGAGGCGGTATTTTTCTTGTTCTTCATGACAACTGAAATCCTACTACTGGTGGAATGACGGGGCAAAGCAATCGGCGGGGCCGCTCTGCGGCTCTTGGCGAGAGTGCGATCGCTGGGTTCGACTACAGGCGGGCGGTGGATACGGGATCGGGCGGAGTGGAGAGTTGCTGAGTCTGCGACTCAGCCGGACGGGCGGGGGCGCCCGTCCCTACATGGTCATTCCGGGCGCAGGGGGCCGCGCCTGCGGTTGGCAGCTTGGTGAGCGAGAGATTTATGCCCAGGCGGGGTCGTCCCGGCCACGGAGCTTGCGGAGATTTTCCGGAGGCTGCATGGGAACGCCCAGGTTTGTGCCCAGCAGGGCGTCGAGGCTGTCGAGGCATAGGATCTGACTCTGGAAGACTGTGCCGAAATTGCGGGCGAGGGCATGGGCCACGTCTTGCATGGGGAGGGCGCGCGCGAGTTCTTTCGCCATAGAGGTCACCGGCCTGGAGGCGATTCCGCAGGGGATGATCAGGTTGAAGAAGGTGAGGTCGATGTTTACGTTCAGGGCGATGCCGTGCGAGGTAATTCCGCGCGAGATGTGGACACCCAGGGCGGCGATTTTGGCTTCGTTCGGGGATTCGTACTCGGGGAAGAGTTGCTGAGTCTTCGACTCAGCCGGACGGACGAGGGCGTCCGTCCCTACGTGGCTGGTGGTGGATTCCATGTGGCCGCTGCTGGTCTTCTTACCATTTTCAGAGTTTGTGGAGGGATGGGGGTCTTGGCCCGTCCACACACCTGTCAATCCGGGAATGCGTCTGGCGGGAATGCTGAAATCGGCGCAGGTGCGGAGCAGGACTTCTTCGAGGCGGCGAACATACTCGATCGCGCCCAGGGTCTTGCGAGCGGGGCTTCCAGAGGGAAGTCCGCGCAGGTCGAAGATTGGATACGCGACGAGTTGGCCGGGGCCGTGGAAGGTGACATCGCCTCCGCGGTCGCATTCGAAGACTTCGACGGCACGCTGGGCCAACGCCTCGGGAGAGGCCAGGATGTTCCTGGCTTTCGCATTGCGGCCGAGGGTGATGACGGGCGTGTGCTCGAGCAGCAGAAGCACGTCGCCGATACGGCCTTCTTTTCGAAGTGAGACCAGCTTTTCCTGCAGGCGAAGTCCAGTGGCGTAATCGAGGATGCCGAGTTGGAGAACAGAGATCAAATTTCTTGCCGCGAAGCTCGCGGGCTGTCCGGCTTCGAGATCATTTCTTACGGGAAACACCTTTAGAAATCAAAGGGCGGGAATTTCCACATAACGTGAGTAGGTACGAGGCTCGGGAATCGGATCGCCATTGCGGGACATGCCCTCAAGATGAAACCCGATAGCTTCCTGCATTTCCCGCTCGACTTCTTCGCGAGTTTTGGCTGTTGCCACGCAGCCGTCCAGGTCGGGCGAGTAAGCTGAATAACCTGTCACCGTTTTCTCTACCACAACCAAATACTTCTTCATTTCTTAAGCCCCGCCTGCCTCAACACGCTGTTGAGAGTTCCCGCTGTGACGTCCTGCAGCTGCATCTTCGTCAGCTCTCGTATTTTCATTTTACGCCCGGGAGCAAGTTGCTACGCGTTGATTGCCAAACCATACACGCTGTTGGAGGCATCCAGCATGGCCTCGGCCAAAGTAGGATGGGCGTGGATGGTCCACATCAGATCTTCCACGGTGGCTTCGAGTTCCATGGCGGTGACGGCTTCGGCGATGAGCTCTGAGGCTTGCGGACCGATGATGTGGACGCCCAGAATCTCTCCGTACTTCGCATCGGAGACAATCTTGATGAAGCCTTCATGCGCGCCCACGATGGAGGCGCGCGAGTTCGCGGTAAAGGGAAACTTGCCCACCTTGACGTTGTGGCCCTGTTCGCGTGCCCTGGCTTCGGTGAGCCCCACGCTGCCAATCTCGGGATGGCAGTAAGTCACGTTCGGGATTCGCAGCAAGTTGATTGGCCGGTCTTCTTTGCCGGCAATTTTTGCCACTGCGACAATTCCTTCCATCGCGCCGACGTGCGCGAGTTGCGGCGTGCCCAGCACGATATCGCCGATGGCGTACACGCCGGGTTCGGCGGTTTCGAGCCATTCGTTGGTCTTGACGAAGCCGCGCTCGGACTGAATGCGCGTTTTTTCCAGGCCGATGTTTTCGGTATTGGGTTTGCGGCCGACGGAAATCAGAATTTTCCCGGCTTCGATTTTTTGCTGTTTGCCAGCGGCGGTGAAAGTGACCGCAATGCCGGCCTTGGTCTTCTCGACTTTTTCGACTTTGGCATCGCCGTGGAAGTTGATTCCCCGCTTGCGATAGACGCGGGCGAGTTCCTTCGACACATCTTCATCTTCGATCGGGACCATGCGAGAGAGCATCTCGATGATGGTCACCTCGCAATCGAATGAGCGGAAGATGGAGGCAAACTCCACTCCCACTGCGCCTGCCCCTACTACGATCAGCGACTTAGGAACCTCACCCAGCTTAAGGATTTCAATGTTGGTAAGAACGCGGTCATTCGGCTCAAGGCCGGGAATCATGCGGGCCTCGGAGCCGGTGGACAGAATGACGTTTTTCGCCTTCAGCAGGGTGGTCTTGCCCTCGATGGTCACTTCGACATTGTGGAGGCCATTCTGCGCTGGACCGGTAAGTTTGCCGTAGCCTTTGATAGTCTCAACTTTGTTCTTGCGCATCAGGAACTCGAGTCCCTTGGCGTGTTTGGTGACGATCCTGGATTTGCGGTCCTGAACGGCGCCCCAGTTCAGCCTGGCGGAGGCGACTCCGTCGATGCCGAATTCCTTGGCGTCTTTCAGGTGGTCCCAGAGTTCGGCATTGAATAGCAGGGCTTTGGTCGGAATGCAGCCAACGTGCAGACAGGCGCCGCCTAGATACGGATCTTTCTCGATGAGGGCGGTTTTCAGGCCATACTGTCCGGCGCGGATGGCTGCGGTGTATCCGGCGGGACCGCTGCCAATAATGGCGACGTCATAAATGGTTTCGGGCAAGGGGCGCTCCTCTGGCAATAATGGATGAGGCAGAGCAAACCAATGATTCTAGATCAGCGGGGAGGAATGCGCCGCGGATTTCGCCGAGGGCGCGGATAGATCATTGGGAACCGGGCTTTCGGCGAATTCGTTCAATTGTTGTGGTGATAAACTGAGCGTCCGCAGGCGGAGGAAGCTGAAGGCGGCACTCACACTCAGTGCCGCCTTTTGATCGCAACGACAGTGTCGCCGGGTCACGGGAGGTGAAGGCGACGTGATCCTCCCGGATGTCAGTTGCGTTTCAGTCCATCGCGCCAGTCAATCGCTTCGAGTTCGACCCGGACAGCATCCTCGACGGCAATCACGGGCCGTGCCTGGAATTCAAAAGCAGGGTAGGTCGAGCAGAACTTGTGAACGGCCAACGGATCGTCGCAATCCACTAACAGGTACCCGCCCCAGTCCCCCACTCGCACTACGAACAATTCAATCTTGAAATTGGCGGGCGCCTTCCATTGACGGAACACCTCAAGTATTCGCTTCTGGGCATTCTCGTATTCCACAGGCGAACCTTGCGGGCGTTCGAACCAGCTGATCATGTACTTCATCGGCATCCTCCTCTATTGAGCTAATGTTCCAGGCGCAGGCGATCTTAGCCGGAATTTCCTTTTTGACCCCGAAACGGCGGCCATTGTGCCCCAATCCCTTGTTCCCGTCAATGTGAAACAATCGTCATCACGAACGAGAGTAGGTCTGCTGTAGTTGCGAAATATCGCCGTTGCGCTCATTGAGCGACTTCTAAGCGTTCTTGCCTGTTTGGGATGGGAAAAAGCCGATGGACTCAGGCCAGCAGCTTCGCTGCATCTTTGGCGTAATAAGTAACGATGATGCTGGCTCCGGCGCGGCGGATGGAGGTTAGCGACTCCATCATGACGCGGTCGCGATCAATCCAGTTGTTGCGGGCGGCGGCTTCGATCATGGCGTATTCGCCTGAGACCTGATACGCCGCAATCGGGAGATCGAAGCGCTGGCGGGCGGCGGCGATCACATCCAGATACGGCATGGCGGGCTTGACCATGACCATGTCCGCGCCTTCCTCGATATCGAGGGCGATTTCGCGCATGGCTTCGCGGAGGTTGGCTCCATCCATTTGATAGGAGCGGCGGTCGCCGAATTGTGGCGTAGAGTCGGCGGCCTCGCGGAAGGGGCCGTAGAAAGCAGAAGCGAACTTGGCGGCGTAGGAGAGAATGGGCGTATTTTCGTGCTCGGCTTCGTCGAGGGCTTTGCGGATGGCAGCGACCCGGCCGTCCATCATGTCAGAAGGGGCGATGATGTCGATGCCGGCGCGGGCAAGAGAAACCGAGGTTCGGGCCAGCAGGTCCAGCGTGGCGTCGTTCACGATTTCGTAATCGGCGCCGGCTGCCGCGGGACTAGCGACGGCGGCTCCGAGCGGACGCGGACTGGACGGCTTAACGATGCCGCAATGACCGTGCGACATGTACTCGCAGAGGCAGACGTCGCCGATCAGAAGCATCTCCGGAACTTGGCGCTTAATGGCGCGGGCGGCGCGCTGCACGATTCCGTTTTCTTCCCAGGCGCCAGTGGCGGCTTCATCTTTCTTCTCGGGAAGGCCGAAAAGAATGATTGCCGGAACACCGAGACGGTGCGCTTCTTCGGCCTCCCGGACGGCTTCGTCCACCGATAGATTGAATACCCCCGGCATGGAACGGACTTCCTTGCGCACGCCCTCGCCGGGACAGACGAACAGCGGATAAACGAAGGCCTCGGGAGTAAGCCGGGTCTCGCGCACCAGGGAACGCAGAGCGCCGGTGCGGCGCAGGCGGCGAAGGCGAGTAGCCGGGAAGGCCATGGGCAGATTCTAGCAGGAAGGCCAATCCCGTCCCACAGGACACAGGGGAGCACAGAGGCTAACATAAAGCTGTGATTGAACTGGAACACAGTAGCGCGCGGGTGCTGGAATTCGATGGCCTGCGCGATCTGCTGCGGGGATATGCGGTCTCTGACCTTGGCCGCGCGCGACTGGCTGCGCTGAAGCCGTCGGTTGATCTCGCCTGGATCCGGAATCAACATCAGCTCACGAATGAGATCCGCGAGTTTTGGCTTGTGGGAGGCGGCTTTGAGTTCGCAGGACTGATGCAAGTTTCAGGATTGCTGGAGAAAGCTCGCATCTCGGGCGCGGCGCTTGAAACTACCGAGATTCGCGACCTGATCACCGTGGTGGACCGGGCGGCGGAGTGGCGGGAGATTGCTCTGAATGCTCCGCAAGGGATGAAGCAGGAATGGATTGCGGTGCGGCAGCTTTCTTCCGGAATCGCCGACTTCACGGAATTCCTGCGCGGTTTCCACAACAAAATACTTCCCGACGGCACGCTGGATGACCGGGCATCCCCCCAATTGGCGGCGATTCGACGGGAAATAGAGAAGCAGAAGCGCGGCATACATGAATCCTTGCGTAGCTTCCTGCGCAAATTATCCGACGGCGACGCCTTGCAGGAGGAAGTGGTCACGATCCGTGGCGAGCGATTTGTGATTCCGGTCAAGGCTGAGCACAAACGGCGGGTTCAGGGCGTGGTGCACGGGGCCAGTTCCAGCGGGCAGACAGTTTTCGTAGAGCCGCTGGAAACGATTGAGCAGAACAATGAATTAGTGCGGCTGCTGGAAGATGAGTTGATCGAGGTGCATCGCATCCTCCTGGAGATGACGGGGCGGATCGGCGAGCGGGCGGGCGAAATTCTTTCGGCGCTGGAGGTCCTGGCGGAGTTGGAGCTGCAGTTTTCGAAGGCCAGGTTTGCCGAGGATTACAACTGCGTGGCCCCGGTAGTGAGTGAGGCGCGAGCGGCAAGCGGGTTGATCCTGCAAGATGCCCGGCATCCGCTGCTGGAACGCAATTTGAAGACCAGGGGCGGAGAAGTTGTTCCAACGACCCTCGAACTCGAAGGAGAACGGCGCGAGCTAATCATCACCGGGCCGAACACCGGCGGAAAAACCGTAGCGCTGAAGACGACGGGACTGCTGGCGCTGATGGCGCAGTCGGGAATCCCGGTGCCGGCGAGCCGGATGGAGGCGCCGCTGTTCGATGCAGTACTGGCGGACATTGGCGACTACCAATCGATCGAGCAGAATCTTTCTACGTTTTCCGCGCACGTTACTAATATCGATTTCATTTCACGTACCGCGACTGCGGGGTCCTTGGTGCTGCTGGACGAACTCGGGTCGGCAACGGATCCGGAAGAAGGTGCGGCATTGGCGGTGGCCATCGCCGATCATTTTTTGCGAGCCGGGTGCCTGACCATTATTTCGACTCATCACACCTCGCTGAAAGTCTTTGGCGCGAATGCCGCGGGAGTTGTCAATGCGTCGGTAGGCTTCGCCGAGGCCACGCTGAGGCCCACGTATGAACTCAAGACCGGCGTGGCCGGCGCATCGGCAGGAATCAACATCGCGCAGCGGCTCGGACTGAATCCGGCGATTATTCAGTCCGCGCGCTCGCGGTTGGGAACGCAGGCGCGTGACGTAGGCCAGTTTCTTGACCGTCTGCATCAGGAATTGAACGAGGTCGAGGCAGAGCGCGCCCGCGTGCGTCGCCTGGAAGAAGAGTTAACGCGTGAGCGCGTGCACATGGCTTCGCAAGGTAAGCGCGAGCAGCAGGAAAAAGTGCGGGAACTGGAGAAGAAGCTCGAAACTCTGTTGCGGGATTTTGACTATCACGCGCGGGAAACGGTGAACGCGATTCAGGAGCGGGCGGCGACGCAAAAAGTTTCGAAAGACGCCGAACGGCGCATCGCAAGATTGCAGCGTGATTTTCGAGAGCAGTTTGACTCGGTGGTAGTGGCGCATGTGAGCGGAGCCGATCGCGGCGATCCCAATGCGCAGCCGCAGATGGTGCAGCAGGTCGTGGAAGGAGACTTGGTGAAGCTGAAGTCCGTGGGCCGGAATGCCAGGATCACGCGCCGCCTCGACGACAGCCATTTCGAAGGTGAAGTGGGCGCGATGAAAATGCGGATTGCGCGGGAAGACATCGCGGAAGTTGTTTCGCGGGCTTCGGAAACGCCGGTCAGGGCGGCGCGCGCCAAGGGCGTTTCGGTTATTCTGGAGCGCGAAGACGGTAACGTGCCCTCGGAGATCAAGGTGATCGGGCATACTGTCGATGACGCCACCCGCGAGGTGGAAAAATTTATTGACCGGGCATTTTTGGCGGGGCTGCCACAGGTTAGGATTGTGCATGGCAGCGGGATGGGAATCTTGCGCAAGGCGCTGCGGCAGTTTTTGCAAAAGCATCCGCACGTGGAATCGATCGCCGAACCGCCGCAAGGTGAGGGTGGCGGAGGAGTGACGGTGGCGGAGCTGAAAATCTAGGGCCGTCACCCTCGCCTGCTTTCCTGACATCGCCCGAGTAAGTGGCGAGCTAAGTCGCCCGCCAGCCGGGACGGGGGCGTCGGCCGCCTACATGAACTTTATGCTGAACATCCGATCTGCAACACGCCAAGATGTGCCGGTGCTTTTATCACTGATCCGCGAACTCGCAACGTACGAGAAGAAGCCAGATAAGGCGGTGGCGACGGAAGCCGATTTGCTGCGCGATGGCTTTGGGCCGCAGCTGAAGTTCCGGGCTCTGATCGCCGAGTGGGAGAGAGAGCCGGCGGGCTATGCGTCGTTTTTCTACTTTTATTCGACCTTTCAAGGACGCCCGGCGCTTTTCCTCGAAGATCTGTTTGTGCTCGACAAGCTTCGCGGGAAAGGGATTGGGAAAGCATTGCTGGGGGCTGTGGCCAAGCTGGCGGTTGAAGAAAATTGCTTTGGGCTGCGCTGGGAAGTGCTGGACTGGAACCGGCCCGCGATCAAGTTTTACGAAAAGCTGGGCGCGGATTTCATGCATGAGCGCAAAATTGTGGCTTTCGATGAAGAGGGTCTGCTGAGAATCGCCCAGCAGGAAAGCTGATTCACCACGCAGTCACAAGGGCCACAGAAACACTTTAAGTGATCTCCTTTTTTGCCTCTCTGGAACTCTGTGTCTGTGGCGACAGCAATGCGGCGAATCAAAATCATTGGCGCGGGGCTGGCGGGATCAGAAGCGGCGTGGCAATGCGCCCGGCGCGGGGTCCCGGTCGAGTTGTGTGAAATGCGCCCGGGGAAGTCCACGCCTGCGCATCAGACCGGGGATTTTGCCGAGCTGGTCTGCTCGAATTCGCTGAAGTCGGAGAGCGAGAACACCGCCCCGTGGCTGGTGAAGGAAGAGATGCGGCGAACCGACTCGCTGCTTATCGAAATTGCGCGCGAATGCGCGGTCCCGGCGGGACATGCGCTGGCGGTTGATCGCATAACGTTCGCTACCCGGGTGACGGAGGCCATCTCGCGCGAGCCGCTGATAACGGTCCGCCAGGAAGAAGTGATGCGGGTGCGCGAAGACGAGCTCACCATCATTGCTACCGGGCCGCTGACTTCCGATGGGCTCTCGCAGGAGATTGCGCGGCTGAGTGCAGCGGGCGGCGAGTCGCGGGCGGAGGCCCGGTTTGATTCCGCTCAGGGCGGGTCCGCGCCGCAAGCTCCTCCACATCATCTTTATTTTTATGATTCGATCAGTCCCATCGTCGAAGCCGACTCGATTGATTTGTCAAAGGTGTATCTGGCGGCGCGTTATGACAAGGGCACCGCGGACTACATTAATTGTCCGATGTCGAAAGAGGAGTACGACCGTTTTCTCGACGCGCTGCTTTCGGCCGAATCGGTCGAGGCGAAAGAGTGGGAAAAGCTGAATTACTTTGAAGCCTGTCTTCCGCTGGAAGAAATTGCCCGGCGCGGACGCGATACCCTGCGCTTTGGGCCGATGAAGCCGGTCGGCCTTAAAGACCCGCGCACTGGCAGGCCGCCTTATGCCGTGGTGCAGTTGCGGCAGGAGAATTTGCGGGCGGATTCCTACAACCTGGTTGGCTTTCAAAATCATTTGAAATTCGGCGAACAGGCGCGCGTGCTGCGACTGGTCCCGGGTCTGGAGAAGGCGCGATTTCTACGCTTCGGCCAGATTCATCGCAATACTTACATTAATTCGCCCATGCTGCTGAATTCGACTTTGCAGATGAAGCAGCATCCCTCAGTCCTTTTCGCCGGGCAGATTTGCGGCGTGGAAGGCTACGTCGAGTCGATTGCGACCGGGATGCTCGCGGGAATTCACGTGGCAGCACTGGTTTCCGGTTTCGCCCCGGCGCCGCCGCCGCGCGCAACCGCCCTGGGGTCGCTGGTGAATTACGTGACCCAGGCGGATGCGAAGAAGTTTCAGCCGGCGAATATTACGTTTGATCTGCTGCCGCCACTGGAGAAGAAAATTCGCGACCGCCAGCTGAGACATAGGATGCAATGCGAGCTGGCGCTGGAGCAACTGGCGAGATGGTTGGCAGAAATTGCAGAAGTTAGAAGTCAGAGTACAGAAGCGGCGCGGGCTTTGTGACGTTTGAGGTTTAGGTGTGCCGGCTTGGAAGTTCTAGTCTCCTGCGGCTGTGTGGACTCGAGAGGGTATGCAGGTCCCGGCCAACAGCAGGTTCCTCGTCGCGTTCGCTTCTCGGAATGACAAGTTGGTGGCTGCGCAAGTCCTGGTCTCCTGCGGTCGGGTGGACCTGAACGGCTTGGCAGGCTCCCGGCATACAGCAGGTTGCGCGGGGCGGTGGGGCCCCGGGCTTAAAACTAGGGGGGGGAATTATACGCGGTTGGGGGGGGGGCAAGTGGGGGGGGGGGTTTTGTGGGTTGGTTCGGGGGGGCTAGCTGGGGCGGGGGGCCAC